>DATFFZ010000159.1:0-2968 GCA_035249845.1 Gemmatimonadaceae bacterium | reverse complement strand
GGTGCTGAGGAGCAGCGTCGGCGCCCCGCGCGCCGCGCTGCGCGCGGCGAGAGCGGCGGCGCACGTCGTCTTGCCGACGCCGCCCTTGCCGCCTACGAACACCCAGGTTGGAAGGGAATCGAGGAGTTGATCGAGGGCGCTCACGCTCCGCCCGGATCCTCCCGCGCCACACGCACCGGCCCGCCCGACGTCCCCATGCCCAGCTGCTCGCGCCAGTGGCGCACGTCGCGCAGCCGCTCCATCAGCACGCGCTCGCGCCGCGCGTACTCGCCGTCGTCGATGTCGCCGAGCTCGAGCAGCATCTGGAGCTCCATGAGCTCCTGCTTGATCGCCGTATCATCGGTCAGCTCCTTCTCCGCCACGTGCTGGACCTTGCCGAGCGTCCACCGGATCCCCGCCACGGGTCCAGCGATGGGAAAGAAGAGGATCTTGGAGAGGAGGCCCATGGAGGGGGACTGGGGACTGGGGACTAGGGATGGGGGACGCGGGACGCGGGACGTGATCTCGGCACTACATCCCCGAGTCCCTAGTCCCAGTCCCTAGCCCCTCATTCCGCGCGCTCCAGCTTGAGCTTGATGTTGACGAAGTTGTACGGCGGCCACGGACCAGTGTACTTGAACGTGAGCAGGTCCTCGTACTTCCGCGACACCTCGCGCACCTTCTCGTCGAACGCCTTCTCGTGCTCGCGCTCCACCAGGAACGCAGCGTTGAGGATCATGCGGTCGCCGATCGGCTTGTTGCTGCGGCTCGCCACCGCGACGCGCTTGAGCGTCTCGTGGATGTCGGCAACGAAGCCGTTCCCCGTATCCTCCAGCGCGGCCTCGATGAGCCGGCCCAGCTGCATGCGCGCGAAGTACGTGGAGCTCTGCGCGTTGCGACTGATCTCGTCCTTCAGCCGCCGGATCTCGTCGTTCGAGCGCTCGATGTCGGCGATCACCTTCTCACGGTCCCAGAGTACCTTGAGTCCGAACTCGATCTTATCCTGCATTTTGTCCAGCACATCGTTGAACGCCTGATACGTGGACCGCAGCAGCTCGGACACGTCTTCCTCCGACCGGAAGACCGTTCCGAAGGACATCGGGATCACGGTGAACTCCCGCATCACCGTCTCGTTCACGAACTCGTGAGCCAGCACGTTCTCGCGCGTGGGGTCGTAGATCACGATCGGCGTATCGCTCACCACAGCCGCCAGATCGTTGTGGTGCACCGTGTACACCCGGTTGGATCCCTCGCCGATGCCTATGTTTCCGAACTCGCGAGGCTTTCCCTGTCGGATGATGCAGTACACGTACTTCCCGCCCTCGGCCATGCCTCGACCCTCCGCGGCGAGGTGACTCATGCTCGAGAGTCCCGTCGTGGCTCCCTGAAGCGCGGCGTCGCGCATTCCCTGCGCGTCATCCATGTGACGCGTCGTCTCGCTGCCCACGGTTGCTCCCACTCTGAGGGGTGCTCGCCGAAGAACGTACGTTCCCGTGCACAATATCCCTCGTTTACACGACGAGCGCAAAGAGGACCCATACCGCGATCACGATCCCGAGAGCCACCTTGATCGCCGCCGCCACCGCGCGCCCCACCAGTGCGCCCGTCGCAACGCGGGTGGCGACCGCCATGTCGGATCTGCGCGAGAGCTCGGCGATCAGTGCACCGGCAAACGACCCCACAAAGGCCCCGACTACTGACCCGACTACCGGTACCGGGACGCCGACGAAGGCACCAACGATCCCGCCGAGAATCGCTCCCCATGCGGCCCGCCGGGAGCCGCCATACTTCCGCGTGTAGCGTGCCGAAACCGAGAACTCCAGAATCTCCGCGACGAGCGCGAGGAGCGCCAGGAAGATGATCGTCCCCAACCCGATCGAGCCCGGCACCACATAGCTGTAGAGAAGGACCGCACCCACCATCACCCACAAGCCGGGAAGGCCGAAGGGCACGAGGATGAGGCCGACGACGAGCGCGAGAACGAGGAGCACACTCTCCATTCAGCCGAGCTCCTGGAGGGCCCGGGCGATGACGCCCGCCGTCCGTGCGATCCCGTCGCCCTCGAGTCCGTGCACGGTATCGCGCGGCGTGTGGATGCGCGCGACGGTGCGGAAGGTTCCCTTGCTCACGGTGACTGCCTCCCAGCCGGCATCGGCAAGGGCTACGCCATCTACCAGCACGCCGGGAATGAGAAGTCCCGCTGTTGCCGGCTGTCGCTCCGCGGCCGAGGCCGCGAAGAGCGCGGACAGGAGCGCCCTGGGTCGCCGGCTCGTGTAGCTCAGTCGTAGCCCGCCCCGGTCATCCACCCCGTCCACGTTGATCGCCCGCCGCGGCCGATGGACGGCCGCCCAGGCGCGCGCACCCGCCAGGCCAAGCTCTTCAGCACTGGTGAGCAGCACGCCCAGCGTCCGTCCCGGCGGCAACATGTCGGCGGCGAGGAGCACGGTGCACACGCCTGAGGCATTGTCGAGCGCTCCGGGCGACCGTGCCCCCACCGTGCTGGCCGCCACGGGCAGCGCTGCCAGAACGCCTGCTCCGCCCACCCAGGGCCACCACGCCCCCAGCTCGCCGCCGGCGAGCTGGCTGACGCCGACCACGACGCCCAGCATCCAGGCGGTGAGACAGACAGTGACGCCGGCGGCGCGGGCGACGATGGGCACCGGCTGCGACTTGGAGTCGAGGTGCGCCACGAGCCACAGCTCGGGATCCCCGCGTGTCGCCACGAGGTTGACGCCGTGGCGTCGAGCGAATGGAAGATCGAGCACGCCGCGCCTGGCGATCCAGAGCGCGGCGCCGAGCACCAGCGCGCCCCCGGCGAGGAGCAGGAGGACGGCGGCGGCGCTGTTGCCTAGATAGCCTAGGTATCCGGCCGCACCCATCAGCAGCATCGCGCACAGGCCGCCCACCGGAGTCGCATAGCGCCCGGGAGCGGCGCTGAACTCGAAGGGCTCCTCGCGCACCGCGAAGCCGAGCGCGGCGAGAAACTGCG
>DATFFZ010000158.1:0-3214 GCA_035249845.1 Gemmatimonadaceae bacterium | reverse complement strand
CGCGCCACTGGAGCGAATCGACTGGATGCAGGCCATCCGCAACGAGCGCGGCGTCACTCCCTGACCACATGCGTCACTTCCATCGCACTCACATCGGTCCCGACGAGGTGCTCGCCATCGCGGACGAGCTCTTCACCCGGCTCGGGCTCACCCGCGGCGAGGGCGACGAGCGCTCGCGCACGTACAGCGGGCCACTGGGCACGCTCTCCCTCTCGGCGCGCCCCGAAGGGGGCCACTACACCTTCATCGAGGCGGAGACGGACCAGGTGGGAGAGAGCCGGCTCGATCGCAACGTGAAGCGGTTCTTCGTGAGCGTGCATCGGAGCGCCGATCCCACGCACCGTCTGACGGCGGCGTATTGATGGCGGTTCCGATCACCTCCGCGCGGGACGGCGCCAGGAAGGCGGGGAGCCCCGAGCTGACCGGCGGACAGTCCCTGGGGCGTGCGCTGCCGATCGAGGCAAAGCTCGAGCTCTACTACTACATGCGTCTGACGCGGTCGCTCGAGGAGCGGCTGGTGAATCTCTATCGGCAGACGAAGGTGGTGGGCGGGCTCTTCCGCTCGCTCGGTCAGGAGGCGGACGCGGTGGGCAGCGCCTACGCGCTCGATCGTCGCGCCGGCGATTTCCTGTCCCCCCTCATCCGGAACCTCGGCTCCATGCTGGTGCAGGGTGCGACGCCGGTGGAGATCATCCGGCAGTACATGGCCAAGGCCGATTCCCCCACCCGCGGTCGCGAGCTGAACATCCACTTTGGCGATCTGGAGCGTGGCTTCATCGGCCAGATCTCGCATCTGGGTGACATGGTGCCGGTGATGACCGGTGTCACGCTCTCGTTCAAGATGCGGGGAGAGCCGCGCGTTGGTCTCGTGTACGTGGGTGACGGAGCGACCAGCACCGGCACCTTTCACGAGGGGATCAACTTCGCGGCGGTTCAGCGGTGCCCCATGGTGGTGATCGTCGAGAACAACGGCTACGCCTACTCGACGCCACTGTCGAAGCAGACGGCGGTGACCGATCTGCGTGACAAGGCGCTGGCCTACGGAATTCCGGGCGTGCAGGCCGACGGGAACGACGTGTTGGCGGTGTACGACGTGACCAAGCGCGCGGTCGATCGCGCGCGACGCGGCGAGGGAGTGACGCTGATCGAGCTGGTCACCTACCGTCGGAAAGGACACGCCGAGCACGACAATCAGTCGTACGTACCCGCCGGCGAGATCGAGCGGTGGGCGGCGGAGAACGATCCGCTCGACCGCTACGTCCGCCTGCTGTCCAGGGATGAGCGGGTGGAGCCGGCGGCGTTGGAGAAGCTGGACGCGCGGGTGATGGATGAGATCGACGCGGCCACCGAGCAGGCGGAGGCGTCGCCGATGCCGGAGCCGCTCGACGCGCTGACGGAGGTGTACGCCGACCCGCCGGCGACGGAGCCGCTCTGGTATCGCGGTGGGCGGCGGTCGGCGGTCGAGGCGCACGAGCGCGCCGCGGGATGGGGGACGTACGATGGCTGAGACGACGTATCTGGAAGCGATTCGTCAGGCGCTCTTCGAGGAGATGGAGCGCGATCCCAACGTCTTCTGCCTCGGCGAGGACATCGGCGTCTACGGCGGCGCGTTCAAGGTGACGGAAGGGTTGCTGGACCGGTTCGGCGAGTCGCGCGTGATCGACACGCCCATCTCCGAGGCGGCGATCGTTGGCGCGGCGGCGGGCGCGGCGCACATGGGAATGCGCCCGGTGGTGGAGATGCAGTTCATCGACTTCATCTCCTGCGCCTACGACATGCTCACCAACTACGTGGCGACGTCGCGCTACCGCGCCTTCCTTCCCTGTCCGCTGGTGGTGCGCGGTCCGAGCGGGGGGTACGTGCGCGGCGGGCCCTTCCATTCGCAGAATCCGGAAGCGGCGTTTCTGCACACGCCGGGGCTCAAGATCGTGTACCCGGCCACGGCCAGCGATGCCAAGGGGCTGCTCAAGTCCGCCATCCGCGACGACGACCCGGTGCTCTATTTCGAGCACAAGTATCTTTACCGTCGCATCAAGGAGGAGCTGCCTGACGGGGACCACGTGGTTCCCATCGGGAAGGCTCGACTGGCCCGCGAGGGGAAGGATCTCTCGATCATCACCTACGCCGCCACGGTGTGGAAGTCGCTCGAAGCCGCCGAGCAGCTCGAGAAGGAGGACGGGCTGTCGGTGGAGGTGATCGACCTGCGCTCGCTGCTGCCGATGGACGACGAGGCGATCGTGGCGACGGTGAAGAAGACGAATCGGGTGTTGATCGTGCACGAGGACACGCGAACGGGCGGTGTGGCGGGGGAGATCACGGCGCGGATCAACGAGAGCGCGTTCGAGTGGCTCGACGCGCCGATCCTGCGAGTGACGGCGGCGGACGTTCCGCTGCCCTACTCGCCGCCGCTCGAGGATTACGTGCTGCCGCAGACGTCGGACATTGTGACGGTCGCCCGGCGGCTGGCGGCGTATTGAGCATGACTGGCGCCCGACCGGCCGGTCCGGCGGAGCCGGTGGAGACGCCGCCCAGCAAGTGGCGGTACCTCATCGCGCTCTGGTTCGCGATCGTCGGATATTTCGCCGGCGGGATGATGGGTGTGGCGCTGGCCAAGCTGGTGGGGACGCTCCGGCGGTGCACCCCGGTGGAGGGGTTCCCGGCGTGTGATTTCCAGCTCTATCTCCAGGCCGGCAGCCTGTTCGGGATGGTGACGCTGCCGGCGGTGATCATTTGGCGTTTGTGGCAGAGCGATGCCGCGCGCCGGACATCTCAGCGAGGAACGATCGGTGGCACGCATTGACGTGATCATGCCGCAGATGGGTGAGTCGATCGCCGAGGGGACGCTCTCGCGGTGGTTGAAGAAGGTGGGGGACGAGGTGAAGCGCGACGAGCCGATCTTCGAGATCTCCACGGACAAGGTGGACGCGGAGATCCCGGCGCCGTCGGCGGGGGTCCTGGCGGAGGTCCTGGTGCAGGAAGGGCAGACGGTGCCGGTGCAGACGGTGGTGGCGCGACTGGAGACGGAGAAGGGCGCGTTCACCGGGGCACCGGCGGCAGCCGCACCCGTTGGGGCGGCGGCGGGTGGTGGGAGCGTGGCGCCGGGCCCGGTGGCGTCGAGCGCGCAGAGCGCGCCTGACGCGGCGGTTGGGGGCCCCCCCCCGAAAACCGAATCTACGGCCGCGCCACCGTCTCCCTCGCATCCATCGCGCGCGCC
>DATFFZ010000157.1:0-12335 GCA_035249845.1 Gemmatimonadaceae bacterium | reverse complement strand
GAGCCGGCTCACTGCACGGTGCACGGTCAACCGAGCCCGTTCAGCTTTCGCGTCGCCCTCGCCACCGTGGGGGGTGGGACCTTCGAGCTCCTCACGCCGCACGGCGGGCAGAGCGTCTTCGACGAGCAGCTCGAGAAGCATGGCGATGGATTTCACCACACCTGCCTGGTCTATCCGAGCCTCGACGCCGTACGCGCGGCCATCGCCGAAGTGAAACGCCAAGGGAGGGAGGTGATCCAGGAAGCCAGCGCGGGAGACGTCTTCCATTTCGCCTACGTTCGCTTCCCGGAAATCGGCTCGCTAGTCGAGCTTCTGTATCTGGATGCTTCGAAGCTGCCCCCGCCTGAAGTCGTCATCGGGGCGCTCGCCAGCCAGGCCGCGGCGGTCTGACGAGCGGACTCCGAGACGACGGGCACTCGATGCTCTGGCTCGGCCACAAGCGCGGCTATCTGTCGGACTGGGTGACGCAGTTGTGGGTGCGCGGTACCGGCCGAAAGGTGGACTTGCGCGGCGAGACGTGGCTCGACGGGCCAGTCGGAGCGCCGCGCGGCGTTGGTCCCGACTTCTTCCTTCGGCTGGCCGAGCGCGCCGGACTCGAGGTGCGAGCCGACGGTGATCGCGGGCTCGTACGCGAGTTCTCCGAGCTCGCGGCGCCCGACTTCGACCCCGCGGCAGTGGCGCCCGCCGTCATCGACTTCTACGAGCGTACGTCAGCATACGAGCTCGACGCGTGGGCGGAGTGGTGCGGGATCTTCCGCCCCTTTGGTCGGATCCTCGCCCGGCTATTCAGTCGTCGGCTGCAGCAGCTGAACGTGCCACTCGGCGGCCTCGACACGAGCCGCGGTCTCACGAGCGACGTGCTTCAGCTCCGCGATCCGGCGACGGGCGAGGTGCGCTACACCGGATGGCTTCGGAAGCTCGTAGGAAGCGGCGACGTGCTCTACGCGGGAGCGTACTCGCTGGCCGAGGTGCCCGGTCGCCGCGGTCTCTGCGTCAAGGTCGTCTTTCCGCTGCCGAACGGCAACGCGATAGTGCTCATGCGCCCTCAGGCGCACGCCGATGGATCGTTTTCCGTGGTTTCCGCCGGGTCGCGATTCGGCGATCCCGGCTTCTACTTCACGGTTCACGGCGACGACGGGACGGTCTGGGCCCGATACGTTCGCTCCCTGAAGGAAAGCATCCGCGTCTATCCGGCGGCGCAGCGAGAGGTTCGTGCGGACCACGTGTTGACGATCTGGAGCGCGGTGTTTCTCCGACTCCACTATCGGCTTCGCCCGCTGTACTCGACCGTGCCGGTGGCGGCGACGTAGGATCGGTCGCCGCTTTCCGTATCGAAACGTCATAGCTCGACCCCACCCATACGTGGAGGCTCCATGCGCCGCGCCGCGATTCTCGGGTTGCTCGGTACCACGCTCGTCGCCGCGGCAGCCGGCTGCCGAGCCGCGGATGTCGCCGACGACGCGGAGCGGCTCCGCGCGCTGGAGCGTGAACGAGTGCGCGCACTCGTGGCCGCCGACACCGCCAGCGCAGGCCGACTGCACGCGCCGGACTTTCACCTGATCAACCCACTCGGCGGCGCCCTGTCGCGAGCGGAGTATCTGGGCGCGATCGCCAGCGGCGTGCTGGACTACCACGTCTGGGAGCCGGATTCCATCGCCGTGCGAATGCACGACGACGTCGCTCTCCTGCGCTACGCTTCCAGCCTCGAGGTAGTCTTTCAGGGACAGCTGATCCCACTCCAGCGGTACTGGCACACCGATGCCTACGAGAAGCGCGATGGCCGCTGGCAGGTGGTGTGGTCGCACGCGACGCTGGTGCAGAGCCCGCCCGATGTGCCGCCCGCAGGGAGTCCGGCCAGCCCGTAGTGAGGCACACGGGTTACACGCGGAACTCCCCAACCGTCCACCATACGACCCGCTGCCGGCGCCCTGATGGCCTCCGGCAGAAACAGCTGTTAGGCAAGGCAATCGGAGATGGACGACACGATGAAGACCTCGACCTCCAGGCACCTGCTCTCGCTGTTAGTCGTTACCGCCCTCGTCGGCTTCGCGGCGCCGTCGGCTGCTCAATCGGCGAAGGACTCCACCGAACGGGAGCTGGCGCTTCGCCTGCTCAAGGCTACCAAAGTCTCCGACGTCCTCCTGGCGGGCATCGAGGCGAACCTCCCCGCGCAGAAGCAGGCGATGCCGCAGGTGCCGGAGGAGTTCTGGCGTCTGTTCGTCGCCAAGGCCAAGGCGGGTGCGGACAGTCTCACGCTGCTCATCGCACCGGTGTACACCGACGCCTTCACCGAGCAGGAGCTCCGCGGGCTGCTCGAGTTTTATTCCACGCCGCTCGGGCAGCGCCTCATCAAGCTGCAGCCGCGGATCATGACCCAGAGCGCGAAGATCGGCCAGCAATGGGGCGCGGCGCTCGGCATGAGCGTGGCGCAGGAGCTCCAGGGGCGAGGTCAACCGCCGAAGTAACGGGCCGGCGCGCGGGCGGCGCCGGCCGACCGCCGGCTCACGGAATCGAGGTCGGACCGTAGAGGCTGTTCACCTGCGCGGCGATCTCGTCGGCCAGTAGCTGCTGAAATGCCGCCGAAGGGTGGATGGCGTCGAGCGAGATCATCGCGCCGAACATGTTCGGCGCGGCGGTCGGCCCCGTCACCGGACAGGAGTTGAGCACGGCCGTCTGGAACTGCGCGGCGGTGGTCGCGGCCGGCAGCAGCTGGCACTTCCGAATCTGCTGGTAGCGACCGTTGCCATCGGTCTGGGTGAGCAGCGGAGCGACCACGGTGTTGGGATCGACGAACGCCCAACCGTTCTGCGCCGCGACCTGCGACAGCGCCTGGTTGAACTCGGTCACCCGCGTGCGAATCGTGGTCTGCTCGTTCGCGTCGAGCAGGAACTCGCCGTTGAGCTGCGCGGGATCGCAGTTGATCTCGGCCGGCGTGGCCGAGAGGACGGTGCCGAAGGAGACGAGATTGGTGGAGAGCGGGTTGGGCTGACCGAGCGCGGTCACCGGCGAGCAGTTGTTGTTCACCGGCTTGCCCATGAAACGCCCCGCGGCGTCGCGAGCGAGAAAGAAGAACGCGCCGCGCTGAAGGAGCGGTGAGCTCACCACGGGATCGAGAATGCCGATCACCGCGGCGCCCTCCAGCGACCCGATGGTCGCCACCTCGGCGGCGATGGCCGTCACCGACTGGGTGAAGCTCGCCGTGCTCGTCAGGTTCGGACTGGTCTCGCCCGGCAGGACGCCGAGTGTCCCGCTGGTGGCGGCGGCGTTGACGTCGGCCTCTCCCACGTGGATGGTCACGAACGTCGCGTCGCGATCTTCGGCCACCTCCATCGCGGTCCGATCATCCAGGAGGAGACGCTTGAAGGCCGTGCCGAGGTCCTGCGGCGGATCGGGAGCGTCCACCAGGGCATCCGCCGCGCGCTCGCCGGGGACGGCCAGCAGCTGCCCGGGCGCGTCACCGTTGTCCTGTAGCGCGCAGTTCTGCCCTCCCGCCGGAGGGGTGACCGGCGCGGTGAAGGGCGCGGGACATCCAGGGTTGGCCACCAGCGCGATGTCGAAGTCGACGGACGCGCGCGCGGCCAGCAGGGCGGGATACGCTTCCATCTGACTGGCGGCCGTCAAGCCGCCGGAGCGGTACCCCGCGGCGGTGACGCCTCCGATGGCGTAATAACGACGTAGCAGTCGCCCGTCGTCGGGACCGGTGGAGGAATCATTGCACGCGATGACGGCGACCAGCAGCAGCATCGCGCGACCGGCGCTCATACGACGCATCAGTCACGGCTCCAGGAGGAATCCAGTGGCGACGACGACAACGAGGTCGCCTCGCTAAAAACGCACGTTCAGCGAGATCGCAACAAGGTTGCCACCGAATCGCCCGGCGAGTCCGGCGGTGGCTCGATCGAACGAAGCGCCGGCTGGAGCGCGGAGAACGCCTCCGGGCACCGCTCACCTCGGGCTCATCGCATCCTCCGCGCCCGAGGACTCGCGCCGCTCCGCCGCGGCATCACAAAAGTTGGCGAGCCGCGCGTTGAACGACGGTGCATCGTCCCAGAAGGCGGCGTGCCCGGCGTTCGGCATGATGTGGATCTCCGCGTGGGCCATCCGGGAGCGGTGCTGCTCGACCACCTCCCTTCTCACCACCGCGTCCTCGGCGCCGTGCGTGATCAGCACGGGCGTCCGAATCGTCGGCAGGAGATCATCGTTGTCGATGACGCGTGACAGCAGCGCCTGACGAGTGGAAGGCGAAACGGAGATGCCGTAACCGAGCATCGTGTACAGCTCGGCCGCCGATGGCTCGTGCGCGAAGCACAGACGCAGCAGCGACCGCAAGCCGTTCACACTCTCCTCGACGTCGCGGGAGAAGAACGCCGGCACGAGACCGAGGAATTCGGGCGCGAGCACCGCGATTGCCGCCTCGCTTCCGAGCTTGGTGACGCCACCGACGAAGTGGACGCCGCCAATTCGCTCCTCCCCGTGATGCCGAACGTAGTCGAGGATGACGAGCGGTCCGTACGACCAGCCGCAGAGGATCGGCCGGTCGAGGTCGAGGGCCCGGATGGCAGCGTCCACATCGTCGGCCCACAGCCTGGAATCGCCGTAGGCGTCGTCGGGCCGCTCCGATGCGCCGTGGCCTCGCAGGTCCATCGCCACCAGGCGATGACTGAGCGCGAGATCGGAGCCGAGCTGTCTGCTCCAGTTGAGGGAGCACTGTGAGAGGCCGTGGAGGAACAGGATCGAGCGCCCGCGCGGGTTGCCGGCTTCGACCAGGTGGAGGCGGCAGCCACCGCCTCCTGCGATCGTATGGTGCTTCATGATGACGCTCTCCGCGTTTGCGGTGACGGTGGATCTTTGAGCGTCTGACACCGCACGGCAAGCTGGGCGACGCCCGTCACACGCATCGGCATGGGTACGTCACACGGCTCGCTCCCGCGTCATCGAGCCTTGCCGAGCGGAGACTTGCGGCCACGCACTATGCGCGGTTTCTCGAGCCTGGCGGGACGCCGATCCCGGGCTCCAGCCGCGGGTGGAGGCCGCGCGCCGGCGATTGGCGGGCTCGCCCGGCGCTGATGCGGATCCACCCGCGAGTTCTGCCTCGATGCCCAGGCTCGGGTTATCTTGGTGCGCATGCAGACCCAGAAGCCCGCGACTGACGGACCGAGCGCGCCCTACACGCCCGAGTCCGACAGCGGTGCGCAGTCGAGCTTGCCGACGATCTACAGCTGCGAGACCGGCCGGAGCTACCGGCTCGACCGGCTGATCGGGAAAGGAGGATTCGGCGAGGTCTATCTCGCCACACCCATCCCGCCCGATGGATATCCGTCGCGGGTGTGCATCAAGATCAGCGAGCGGATGTCGGCGTGGCTCCGTGAGGCGTACTTCGCCGAGCTCGTGGGGCGGGAGTCGCGCGCGTTGCCGGTGTTCGACCGCTTCGCGGTGGTGGATGGCACGCGCATGCGCTACTGCCTGGCCATGGAGTACGCGGAGCACGGCGACCTCGGTGCCTGGCTGGCGAGAAAAGGTCCGCAGCCGGAGCGCTTCGTCAGGCGCGAGATCGCCGCCATTCTCCAGACGCTGGATGCGCTGCACCGCGGGCAGGCGCTGCACCG
The DNA here is from genome assembly GCA_035249845.1 of Gemmatimonadaceae bacterium. Classification (GTDB taxonomy): domain Bacteria; phylum Gemmatimonadota; class Gemmatimonadetes; order Gemmatimonadales; family Gemmatimonadaceae; genus DATFBY01. The sequence continues at coordinate 6,729 of DATFFZ010000157.1, read as the reverse complement.
CGACCTCACCCCGTTCAACGTGTTCGTCTGCAAGGACGAGCAGTTGAAGCTGGGCGACTTCGGCATCGCCACGCACCAGCTCAGCCGGCGCGGCGTCACCGCCGATGCGTTCAACGTGTTCAACGCGCCGAACGAGATCGCCTGGGGGCGGATCCGCCGGTGGCAGCAGCGCGACGACATCTACCAGGTGGGGCTGATAGCGGCGATGCTGCTGCGGGGCGACATCGCCAGCCCGATGCGCAGCCGCGACGTGCGCCGCCTGCCGTGCAGCGACCACCTCAAGGAAGTATTGCATCGCTGCCTCGGCGTGCGCGGCAAGCGCTACGAGGCCGCCGGCGAGCTCATCGAGGCGCTCCAGCAGCGGCAGAAAGCGCTGCCACTCGGCCGCATCCGGAGCCTGGCGGGGAAGCGCGTGTCCTTCACCGGCTTCCTGAGCCGCCCGCGGAGCGAAGCGATCGCCGCGGCGAAGAAGGCGGGGGCGGTCGTACAGTCGAAGCCCGGACACTCGACGGACGTGCTGGTGCGTGGCCGCCCCAACAAGCTCCAGATCGCCGGCACGGTCGGCGGGCTCAAGCTCATGGAGATCAGGCGTCTGGCCGCGCGCGGGCACGCGGTGACGGTGATCGGGGACAAGCAGTTCTGGAAGCTGGTCGAAGCCACGAAGCCGCCGCGCAAGTCCGCGAAAAGCACCAGGAGGAAACGCGCCGGCACTCGTCCCTCGAGGACGAGGGCGGCACGCCCGCGACGCTGAAGCCCGAACGCAATGTCCGAATCCCGTTCGAGCGTCTGGCACCTCGAGCCCACCGGACGCATCTTGGTGCCCGTCGCCGACCGGTCGCAGCCGGACATCCCGCCTCATGGATGACCCGAACGCCTGACTAACGACGCACCGACACCCGTCGAGCGCGGCCGTTAGCGGCTGTGCTCGAGTCGTCGTTCCTCGCCGCACCGTAGATTCGCAGCGCTTGATGCACCTCGTGCGCTGCCGTCCCATCTCCACGTCCGCCGATGAAACCCAAAGAGCTGACCGTACGCGGCCTGATCCTCGGCGCGCTCCTCACCACCGTCTTCACGGCGGCCAACGTCTACCTCGGCCTCAGGGTCGGCCTCACCTTCGCGTCGTCCATCCCCGCGGCGGTGATCTCGATGGCGATCCTCCGCCGGGTGAAAGACTCCACCATCCTCGAGAACAACATCGTCCAGACCGTCGCCTCCGCGGCCGGCACACTCTCGGCGATCATCTTCGTGCTCCCGGGGCTGGTGATCGTCGGATGGTGGACGGGGTTTCCGTTCTGGCAATCCTTCCTCATCTGCGTGAGCGGCGGCGTGCTGGGGGTGCTCTTCACGATCCCGCTCCGTCGCGCGCTGGTGACCACCTCCGACCTCCCCTACCCCGAAGGCGTGGCGGCCGCCGAAGTGCTCAAGGTCGGATCGGGAACTCGAGGGGAGGCGAAGGACGAGACCGGTGAAGCGCGAGAAGGGTTGGTCGCCATCACCTACGGCGCGATAGCCTCGGCGGGCCTCGCCATCCTGGCGGCGACACGCATTGCGGCGGCCGAGGTCGCCGGCTTCTTCCGCGTCGGGGCGATGGCGTCCACCGGGTACACCATCGCCTGGTCGCTCGCGCTCCTCGGCGCCGGACATCTCGTGGGAATCTCGGTCGGCATGGCGATGCTCACCGGTCTCATCATCTCCTGGGCGATCGCGGTGCCGATCCTGACGTCGATGCAGCCGGCGCCAGAAGGCGTGGATCTGGCGGCGCACACGCTCAGGATCTGGAGCACGCAGGTACGGTTCATCGGCGCCGGCGCCATCGGCGTGGCCGCCATCTACACGCTGGCGCGGCTGGCGAGGCCCGTGGTGGGTGGATTGGTGAGCACGCTGGCCGCCTCCCGCGCCAGGGGCGTACGCGACGATCGCGACCGCGATCTGTCCTCCGGATGGATCATCTGGCTCACCGTCGCGTGCATCGTGGTGGCCGGACTGCTCGCCTTCACCTTCGCGCGCTCCAGCGTCCTGGCGCCGCACGCGGTGCGGGTGACCCTGATCGCCGTCCCGTTCGTGTTGTTCGGTGGATTCCTCATCGCCGGCATCTGCGGCTACATGGCCGGCCTGATCGGCGCGTCGAACAGCCCGATCTCGGGGGTGGGCATCCTGTCCATCGTGCTCTGCGCATCGCTGCTCGCCGTCGCCGTGCCCCCCACCGCCGATACTCGTCAGGCTCTGGTCGCCTTCGCGCTCTTCGTGACGGCAATCGTCTTCGCCTGCGCCACGATCTCGAACGACAACCTGCAGGATCTCAAGACCGGCCAGCTCGTGGGCGCATCGCCGATGCGCCAGCAGATCGCGCTCATCGTCGGCGTGGCCGCCGGCGCCTCGGTGATCCCCTGGGTGCTCGACCTCCTGGCCAAGGCGTACGGTTTCGCCGGCGCGGCCAACGTCGACGTCGTCGCCCCCAACCCGCTCCCCGCCCCGCAGGCCACGCTCATCTCGGCGCTGGCGCAGGGGGTCATCGGCGGCAACCTGGACTGGAAGATGATCGGCATCGGCGCGCTGGTGGGCGTGGGACTCATCCTGCTCGACACCATCCTCGGCGCCATGAAGAAGCTGCGCATCCCACCGCTGGCGGTGGGGATCGGGATCTATCTCCCGATGTCGGCGACGTTCGCGGTGGTCGTCGGCGCGGTGCTCTCCTACTGGTACGACCGGCGCGCAAGCCGGATGACCAACCCGGGACGCGCCGAGCGATTGGGGACGCTGGTTGCGTCGGGGTTGATCGTGGGGGAGAGCCTGTGGGGCGTGTTGAACGCCGGGCTCATCGTCGGTCTCGCGGACGAGGCACCGATCGGGCTGGTGCCCGGGGACTTCGCGCCCGCGCCGTGGCTCGGATTCCTCGGCTTCGTGGGCGCGATCGTCTGGCTGTACGGGTGGATGCTGCGCCGATCGAAGGTGGCGCGATGAGCCCGGCGATGTGAGGTCGTGGCGACGGGGTCCCGCGAGCGCTACTATTGGCCATCGACTCCGGCTCCGTCGCCGCCCGCGGCACGGTCGTATCTACCTGCCGGCACTCCCCCGCCCCATCACGAGGAATTGATGATCGCCATCCACCGTACGGCGCGCGTCGTCGTCCTGTCGGCAATCGTTGCCGGCGTTGCCTGCTCCCGACCGGACGACGTGGCCACGGCGAAGACGTCGCAGTACCTGTACGTCTGGGCCGGGCCGCGCATGACGGGGATGAAGGCGTCCGACAGCGCGCACCATCCTGCGGGAAGCGACTTCGTCGCCGTGCTGGATGTCGACAGCGCGAGCGCCACCTACGGACAGGTGATCGCGACGACGGCGGTGGAAGGCGAAGGCGCGATGGCGCACCACACGGAGTTCGCGCTGTCCGATCGCCTCACGCTCTTCGCCAACGATTATCACAAGGGGAGCATCTCGGTCATCGACCTCAGCGCTCCGCGCGCGCCACGCGTGAGCGCGACGGTGGACTCGGTTCCCGGATTTCGCACGCCGCACAGCTTCGCCCGACTGGCGAGCGGACACGTGATCGCCACCATGCAGTTCGGGAACGGATCCGTCGCCGGCGATCCTGGTGGACTGGCCGAGTTCGACGAAAACGGGCGATTGGTGCGAGCCTCATCGAGCGCCGATCCAGCGTTCCCGGGCGCGCGAATTCGCACCTACGGCGTGGAGGTCCTCCCCGCCATCGATCGCGCGGTGACCACCAGCACCCCGATGAACGACGAGGTCACGGCGCACGTCATCCAGCTCTGGCGACTGTCCGATCTCACGCTGTTGCGCACGATTCCGGTGCCGAAACTGGCCGGCGACTCGCTCGAGATGTATCCGTTCGAGGTGCGCGCGCTCGCCGGCGGTCGTACGGCGATGCTCAACACGTATTACTGCGGCTTCTATCTGCTGAGCGATCTCGAAACTGAATCGCCGCGGGTGGAGCTCGTTCACTCCATCGCCAATCCTCGCCGCATCGGTTGCTCCGTACCCGTGGTCGTCGGCAGGTACGAGGTGCTGCCCATCGCCTACGCGAAGCGCATCGTCAGCTTCGACATGAGCAACCCGGCCAAGCCCGTCGTGGCCAGCGAGCTGGAAACGGACTCGACGGTCTTCCCGCACTGGGCCTCGGCCGATCGGACCAGCGACAGGATCGTGATCACGGGGCAGGACGACGGCGAGCCTCGTCTCCTCATGGTACGGCTCGATTCGGCGACTGGACGGCTTTCCTGGGACGAGCGGTTCAGAGACCAGGGCTCCGCGCGCCGCGGCGTCAGCTTCGATCGCGCGACGTGGCCGCACGGTGCCACGGGTCCGGCCACGCCGCACGGATCGGTCTTCAGCCGGGCGCCGCGCTGACCGGTGTGAGGGGCGCGAGGCGGCGCGGGCGCCCTCGGAATGACATGGACCCATCGAGCCATTCGAGCGACCTGAGTACCCAGACATCGCCGTCGCTCCTCCGCATCGCGCGCTGGTGCGCGTACGCGAGCGGAGTGGTGGGAGCGGCCGGCGTGGTCCTGCTCGTCGCTTTCTACGCCGCCTATCTCACGACCGGGAAAGGCTTCGGCCTCGGCGAGATGAACGACGCCACCATTGTCGTTCAGTACGCGCTCATGATCCCGATCGCGCTGGCGATACGAGAGCTGCTGCGGCATCACGCCCCGAAGGCGAGCCTCGTCTCGCTCACGATCGGCGTCGCGGGGATGGTGGCCGTCATCGTGCTGCAGCTACTGCTCCTCGGCGGCGTGATCCCATTCCGCCGCCAGTTCTGGATGGTGTGCGCCGCGCTTCTCGCGGTCGCGGCGTGGTTCTTCATCAACGGTCGGCTGGGACGCTCCTCGAGCCGGCTCCCGCAGGGGATGGCGCTGCAGTTGCTGGGGGCACTCTACCTCGGATATCCGTTCTGGGCCTTCGCCTTCGCGCGACGTCTGCGGTGACGTCGCCCGCCTGAATGGGCGCTAGGCGCTAGACCTTCGCCATTCCGCCCGCGCCCATTGCGCACATTCTCGCGCTGCCGCAGCCTAGTGGGATCCGCGGCCTGTTCGAGGGCGCGATGGTCATGATCCCCACGGTTCTGGAGCCACGCATGCGGGCGCGGATGCTCGATCGCTTGCGCCGCCTGCGTCCGGACGCGCCCGCCAGGTGGGGAACGATGACGGCGTCGCAGATGCTGGCGCACCTCGGCGATCAGCTGCGCCACACGCTCGGCGACGCGACGGCGGCGCCGCGCCGCGGACCGCTCCGACTCCCCGGCGTGAAGCAGCTGGTGATGTACTGGCTGCCCTGGCCAAAGGGACGCGTGAAGGGGCCACCGGAGGCGTTCCTCACACGACCCACGACGTGGGACGCGGACATGGCGACCTTCGAGCTGCTGCTGGATCGCTTCGTCGCGCAATCGGATCGGCGCGAGTGGCCACCGCACGCGATCTTCGGCCGCATGACGCGCGGAAGCTGGGGACGCTTCTGCCACCGCCACTTCGACCACCACTTCCGGCAGTTCGGCGTCTGATCGTCAGGCACGAGCCGGTGCGGCGCGGCGGGTGCGCGGCGCCGAGCGCGTCACTCGCCGCGCAACGACTCGATCGGATCCACTCTCGACGCGCGCCTCGCCGGCACGTAGCTGGCCAGCAGGCCCACGGCGATCATCGACGCCGACATGGCCACGAACGTCATCGCGTCGACCGCCTTGACCCCGAAGAGCAGACCCTCCAGCGCCTGCGTGGACGCCACGGCGACCGCGATCCCGATGCCCACGCCGGCGGCCACCACTCGCGCGCCCTGCGCCACCACCATCCGCCTGACCCGTCCGGCCTCGGCGCCGAGCGCCATGCGCACGCCGATCTCGCGCGTGCGCTGCGCCACGACGTACGAGAGCACGCCGTAGAGTCCGATGGCGCCCAGGATCAGCGCCAGCGCCGACACGATGCCGAGCGTGAGCATCGTGAACGAGAGCTGCACCATGGAGTCCCTCGCCAGGCCGGCCATGGTGAAGACGCGGTACATCGGCGCGGAGGGCGCCACCTTGCGGACGAGGGCGCGGACCTCCGGCGCGATGGTTTCCGCCCGGCGCGTCTTCACGACGTACGCGGGTGAGGAGATGACCCAACTGGTGGGCGTCGGTCCGACCAGTGGGAAATAGACGAGCGCCTCGGGCTCCTCGCGGAAGTCATCCTGCATCACGTCGTCCACCACGCCCACCACCGTCTCCCACGAAGTGAGTCCCTGCCGCTGCAACCGCTTGCCGATCGGGTCCTGTCCAGGCCAGAGCAGATTCGCGGCGCGTCGGCTGATGACGACGTTGCCGAGGCTCGAGATGTGGTCGCTGGTCTCGAAGGGGCGGCCGCGGAGCAGGCGGATGCCCATGGTCTTGAAGTAGTCGCCGGCGGCGAAGGTGACGCTCAGCACCGTGCCGCCATCGGCCTCGCTCGCCATCTCTTCCGTTCGGAAGCGCGTGGATGCGGTGCCTTCGTTGAGCGGGACGTTCTCCACCAGCCCGACCGACTCCACGCCGGGGAGTGCACGCAGCTGATCCATGAAATCGAGCGCGAAGCGCGCGAAGGATGGGCCGTCGGTCAGCTGCGGGCCGTCGGGCGCGATCTGGAAGGTGAAGATGTTCTCGGTCTCGTAGCCCGGGTTCACGTGGCGCAGCGCCCAGAAGCTCCGCACCAGCAAGCCCGACCCGATGAGGAGCACGAGCGCCAGCGCGGTCTGACCGACGAC
>DATFFZ010000156.1:0-11808 GCA_035249845.1 Gemmatimonadaceae bacterium | reverse complement strand
CCGCGTCCTCTTCGCCGGCCAGATCACCGGCGTGGAAGGCTACACCGAGAGCACCGCCAGCGGGCTGGTAGCCGGCCTCAACCTCTCCCGTCTCCTGTCCGGCGACGATCCCGTCGTCCCGCCGCCGACCACGATGCTCGGCGCCCTCTACCGATACCTCCGCGAATCCGACCCGGCCCACTTCCAGCCGATGAACGCCAACTTCGGCCTCGTCGACGACCTCGCCGAGCGCGTAAAGGACAAGCGCCGCAAGCGCGAGCTGCTCGCCGAGCGCGCGCTGGCCGACCTGCAGGCGTGGAAGGAGAGGGTGGGGGGCGAGGTGAGAGCTTGAAGGAGCGGGGAGTGGGGAGTGGGAAGCGGGGTGCCCGAGCTCGCAGTACCGGGAACGCGGTGCCGGCTCTTCCTGCCGCCGGCTCCCCGCTCCCCGAGATCGACGATTTTCTCCTCCACCTCGAGAAGGAGCGCAACGACTCCGCGAACACGCTTCTGGCGTATCGCCGGGATCTCGAGGCGTTCACCCAGTTTCTCGGCGGCTACTACGGATCCCGGGAGTGGTCGTGGGGCGGAGTGGATCGGCTGGCGATCCGCGGGTTCATGGGATACCTCACCAGGCGAAGGCTCGGCAAGCGCTCCATCGCGCGCGCGCTGTCGGCGGTGCGGAGCTTCTATCGGTTTCTCCACCGCACCGAGCTGGTGGAGGCGAACCCCGCCCGCGGAGTGTCCACGCCCAAGCTGGAGAAATACCTCCCTGCCTACCTCGACCGGGCACAGATCGACCTTCTCTTTCAGATGGCCGAAGTGAGGGCCTGGAGCGGGAGCTTCGTGGACGTGCGCAACCTCGCCATCCTCGAGCTCTTTTACTCCACCGGGATGCGGCTCTCCGAGCTGGCCGGTATCAACCGGCACGACGTGGACCTCGTGTCGCAGCAAGTGAAGGTGCGGGGGAAGGGGAGGAAGGAGCGAATCGTTCCCGTCGGCGACCATGCGCAGCTCGCGCTCCGGAACTACGAATCGAAGCGCGACGAGCTGATTCGTCTCCTCGGCTCGCGCTCCGATCGCAACGCGTTCTTCCTTGGCCGCACCGGAAGACGGATCGGCGCGCGTGCGGTACAGCTGGCGGTCAAGGGGTTTCTCGACCAGATCGACGAGGACGCCGGGCTCAGCGTTCATTCGCTCCGGCATACCTTTGCTACGCACCTTCTGGACGCCGGCGCCGATCTCCGGGCGGTTCAGGAGCTGCTCGGCCACGCCTCGATCTCCACCACTCAGATCTACACCCACACCAGCGTCGAGCGCCTGAAGCAGGTCTACCAGAAGGCGCACCCGAGGGCGTAGGAATCACCCTTGCATGGAAGTGGGGGCCCGGAGAGAAAATGCGACTCGAGACGCTGCCCGTCCTGCTTGGAATGCTCCTCGCCATCCCCGGCGTCGCCCTCATCGTCGACGCCTTCATCAAGGATGGGACCTTCCTCCCCGAGCGCCGCTCGCGTCCCCGCCCCGAGCGCCACAAGCTTGGCGAGGCCGCCCTTGGCGTCGGGCTCCTCTTCGTCTCCGCCGCGCTCATCGGCCGCGACACCTGGCGATTCACCAACCTCGCGGTGGTGCTGGCCCTGATCTTCTTCGCTGCCGGCGTCGCCCTCAACCACAAATACGTCCGCGGCCTGATGCTGGGCCCCGCGCTGGGCCCCACGTCGCACCGCCGGTCCACCGACCCGCCACCGCCCGAAGAGAAGGCCGCCGAGCCCAAGGCCGAGCGGGAGAGGTTTCGGATTCGATGACGGCGTAACGGCCGAGACATCGGGACTCGGCACTCGGCACTCGGCGTTGGCGGCGAGATCTCGACTGGTCGCCGAGTCCCGAGTCCCGCGCCCCTTTCCCTCGATTTTCCGTCCCCTCCCTCCTCCCTCCTCCCTCCTCCGCTCCGCGCTCCCCGCTCCCGTTATCTTTCTGAGATGCGAATCCACGCCACCACCATCCTCGGCGTCCGCCGCGACGGGAAAGTCGCGCTGGGCGGGGATGGGCAGGTGACCGTCGGCGAGACGGTCATGAAGTCCAACGCGCAGAAGGTACGGCTGCTCAAGGGCGGCAGGGTCCTGGCCGGCTTCGCCGGCGCGGCCGCCGATGCCTTCACCCTGTTCGAGAAGTTCGAGGAGAAGCTCGAGCGCTACCCCGAGAATCTCCCCCGGGCCGCCGTCGAGCTGGCCAAGGACTGGCGCAGCGACCGGGTGCTCCGGCGACTCGAAGCGCTGCTGGCCGTGGCCGACCGGCAGCACGGCCTCGTCATCTCCGGCAACGGGGAGCTGATCGAGCCCGACGACGGAATTCTGGCCATCGGCTCCGGCGGATCCTACGCTCTGGCCGCCGCGCGCGCCCTCCTTGCCGACTCGTCGCTCCCGGCGCCGGTGATCGTGCGGCGCTCGCTCGAGATCGCCGGCGACATCTGCGTGTACACGAACCGCAACATCACCGTTCTCGAGCTCGGTTAATCAGGCATGCCCTCGAAGCGTACGCAGCAGGCGATCGCGCGCCTCGCCGACCTCACGCCGCGGCAGATCGTCGCCGAGCTCGACCGGTACATCGTCGGGCAGGCCGATGCCAAGAAGGCGGTGGCCATCGCGCTCCGCAACCGTTGGCGTCGCCAGCAGGTGTCGGAGCCGATTCGGGAGGAGATCTCGCCCAACAACATCATCCTCATCGGACCGACCGGTGTGGGGAAGACGGAAATCGCTCGCCGCCTGGCCAAGCTCTCCGGCGCGCCCTTCATCAAGGTGGAGGCTTCCAAGTTCACCGAGGTCGGCTACGTCGGCCGCGACGTCGAGTCCATGGTGCGCGACCTGGTGGAGAGCGCCATCGACATGGTGCGCACCGAGCGCGAGAGCGAGGTGGAGGATCTCGCCAACGAGCGGGTGGACGAGCGTCTCCTCGATCTCCTCCTTCCCGCGCCGGTCGAGGCCAAGCCGGCGCAGCCCGTTCAGCCGGCGGCCGCCGGGGCGGGCGGTGGTCCGTCGCTCTTCGTCGTCTCCTCGTCGGGCGAGGTGTCGCAGGAAGGGACGGACGACGCCGCGCGTGAGCGTCACCGCCGCACGCGCGAGAAGCTCAAGCAGCTCCTCATCGACGGCAAGCTCGAGGAGCGTGAGGTGGAGGTGGAGGTCACCCACCAGGGGCCGCCAATGTTCGACATGATGGTCCCGCAGGGTGCGCCGGAGGGGATGGAGAATTTCACCTCCATGCTCCAGGACATGCTCCCCAAGCGTACCAAGAAGCGCACGGTGAAGGTGTCCGAGGCGCGCCGCATCCTCCTCGAACAGGAGCTGGAGAAGCTGGTCGACATGGAGGACGTCACCGCCGACGCGCTCGAGCGCGTGGAGAAGATGGGGATCATCTTCCTCGACGAGATCGACAAGATCGCCGGCGAGCGCTCGCAGATGGGCGGCCCGGACGTTTCGCGCGAGGGAGTGCAGCGCGATCTCCTGCCGATCGTCGAAGGCTCCAACGTGCAGACCAAGTACGGTCTGGTGAAGACCGACCACGTCCTCTTCATCGCCGCCGGTGCTTTTCACGTCTCCAAGCCGAGCGATCTCATCCCCGAGCTTCAGGGTCGCTTCCCCATTCGCGTGGAGCTGAAGCCGCTCACCGAGGCGGATTTCGTCCGCATCATGACCGAGCCCGAGAACGCGCTCACCAAGCAGTACTCGGCGCTCGTCAAGGCCGAGGGCGCGCCCCTCTCCTTCACCAGCGATGGCGTGGCCGAGATCGCGCGGATCGCCGCCAACGTGAACGACCGCATGGAGAACATCGGCGCCCGCCGCCTCCACACGGTGATGTCGACGCTGCTGGAGGATGTGCTGTACGAGCTACCCGATCGCGGCAAGGCGGAGATCGTCGTCGACCGCAACGTCGTTCAGGACCGCCTCAAGGAGATCGTCGAGGACGAGGATCTGCGCCGGTACATCCTGTAGTAGTCGGCATAAGGGGAGCAGGGATTACGAGGAAGGCCGGCGATCTTCGCCCGGCCTTTTTCCTCATCTGATGCCCAGCCTTTCCGTGTTTCCGTGCGCGGCACCGGCGAGCCGCCGGACCGCGACACACCATCGCGCCCTCCCCGCGGGTTGTCATTCAAGCACCATCGCGGTTAGCTTCACGCCGCCGCGGCGATGTTACATCGCAGCGGCGCACCGTTACATCGAGGCTCGATGCCAGACCACATACATCGCGATTTTCTCGCCATCCCCGACCTGTCGCGCGAGGAGCTCATCCGCGTTTTCGACATCGCCGATGCGATGCGCGCCGGCTCGTACACCAGAAAACCGCTCGCCGGCAAGACGCTGGCGATGATCTTCATGAAGGCGTCCACCCGCACGCGCGTCTCCTTCGAGGTTGGCACCTTCCAGTTAGGCGGGCACGCGCTCTTCCTCTCGCCACGCGACATCCAGCTCGGCCGGGGTGAGCCCATCGCCGACACCGCGCGCGTCCTCTCGCGCTACGTCGACGGCATCATGATCCGCACCTTCTCGCACGAGGAGGTGGAGGAGCTGGCGACGCACGCCACGGTGCCGGTGATCAACGGACTCACCGACCTGCTCCACCCCTGTCAGGTGCTCGCCGATCTGCTCACCGTCAGGCAACAGCTCGGCGGGTGGGACGGGAAGAAGGTCGCCTGGATCGGCGACGGCAACAACATGGCGAACTCATGGATCAACGCGGCCTACCGCCTTGGGTTCCAGCTCACCCTGGCGTGCCCCGAAGGATACGATCCGGACGCGAAGCTCCTGGCGCGCGCGCAGACGACCGCCAAGGTCACCGTGGTGCGCGACCCTCGTCAGGCAATGGAGGGTGCGCACGTCGTCAACACCGACGTGTGGGCCTCGATGGGTCAGGAGGAGGAGCAGCAGAAGCGCGAGGCCGCCTTCAAGGGCTACACCGTCGATGGAGCGCTCATGGCACGCGCCGCGCCCGACGCGATCTTCCTCCACTGTCTCCCCGCGCATCGCGGCGAGGAGGTGGCGGCCGAGGTGATCGACGGGCCGCGGAGCCGGGTGTGGGACGAGGCCGAGAATCGCCTTCACGTGCAGAAGGCGCTACTGGCGGTGTTGATGGGCGGGGAACGGCTCTAGCGCCGGCGCCGTCACCCGCTGGCGCGGCGCTTGGAGCCGCCGCGCGGCTCGTGCTCTCCTCGCTCGTCGAGCAGCGCCATCACTCGCGCGACATCGCCCGACGCGTCCATTGCCGCGTAGCGTGAGCTCGCGCGCTCGAAGGCGCCGATGGCGTCGCTCTGCCGTCCGCGCTCGAGCAGGAGAATCCCCAACTCCTCCGCGGCGCGCGCCTCCGCCATCGCCAGCTGGAGTCGCGCGGCGATGCGGGTCGCATCCCGCAAGCGCATCTCCGCGGCGTCGTGCTTCCCCAGGCGGCGAAATGCGTGCCCCTGCCACCGCAGCGCCTCCACGCGTCCCACCTCATCCCCGAGATCGGCGAAGAGCGCCAGCGCGCGCTCGGCGTCCGATTCGGCATCCGTCAAGCGATCGCGGGCGCACAGCAGCTCGACACGCTTGAGGAGCACGGTGGCCAGCATCCCGCGGTTCCCCAGCCGCTCGCACACTTCCACGCAGCAGCGGTACGCGGTCTCGGCTCCCTCCCACTCCTCGCGCGACGCGGCGAGCATTCCGAGGTTGTGCAGCGCGAGGGCAAGACCGTCGTCGTCGCGCGCCAGCTGAAAGCTCTGCGCGCTCTTCTCGTACAGCGACCGTGCCTGCACCACATCTCCCTCGAGCGCGGCGATGACACCGAGGTTGAGGTGGATCTTCCCGCGCAACGACGGATTCGCGGTCAGCGCGTGCGCCACCTGGTACGACGCGCGCGCCTGCGCGTACGCGCCACGCTCGCAGTGCACGGTACCGATCCCGATCTCGGCCGCGGCGCGGATCTCCACCGCGCCACTCTCGTCCGCCATCGCCCGCGCGCGATCGTAGAGCACCAGCGCGTCATCGAGCCGCCCCTGCCGCCAGGCGACGCGGCCGAGCCGGAAGCGCGCCTCGGCGCCGGTGCGTGGGTCGTCGCTCCCCGCCACCGCCGCGTAGGCGTTGGTCGCCGAAACGAAGTCTCCCCGTCGCTCGGCGTGCTCGCCGTCGAGCAGCAGCGATTGCGGGTCGCTCGTCATCCGCGGCACGACCACGTGCGTCGGCGTGAGACGCGGCCACTGTCCGCTCGCCGTGCCCGAGCGTGTGCGCTGCTGCTGGATCTGGCGCGCCGGGTGACTCACGCGATCATCCGCTAGACCGCGAGCTGCGGCACGTGCCTTGTGTCGCGGCCGTTCGCCGCTTGGGCGCGCGCCGGACTCTGGATCTGCCGCAGAAAGGCGCCGATCACGTAGCTGGCGCCGCCGCGCGCGCGGATCTGCTGCGGTGCCGCGTGCAGATACCGCTGACAGGTGTTGCGGAACGCGCTCCCCGACGGAAAGTCGAGCGCGAGCGCGACGCTGTCGGCGCTCCGCTCGCTGTCCTCGAGCATGCGCGCCGCCACGATGAGCCGTCCCCAGGCGATGAGCCGCTGCGCGGTGGGGAATCCCGCCTGGGCCAGCCGCTCGGAGAGATTCTTTCTGCGGACGCCCAGGATCTTGGCCATTCCCTCGGGGGAGAGGCGCTGGTGCGCGCGGGTGACCGCGATGAGCGTCGCGTCGCGCACCGTCGGTTTCACGTCGCCGAGCGCTCGTCTCAGAGTCTCGAGAACACCGCGCGCTTCCGCCTGCTCGATGAGGGGGAGGAGCCGGCGCGGCTCGTCGTCCGCGTCGGCCATGATCAGCCCGTCGAGGCCGAATCGTCCGGCCTCGAAGAGATCGCGCGGCTGAGCCGGCGGCACGGAGCTGTAGAGCACCACCGCCACCGAGGGAAATCGGCGCTTGAGCTGACGGAGCGCGTCGAAGGCGTCGTTGAGCGTGGCCGATGCGAAGAGGTCGATCACCGCCATCGAGACCGGCTCGTTGGCGCAGGCGCGCAGGAGGTCGCTCCAGTCGCCGCAGGTGATCACGCTGTAGCGGTCACGGAGCGCCGCGCGCAGCCGACTGAGTCGGAGCTGGCTGGGAAGGAGGGTGGCGACGAGACCCATTGCGTCTCTCTCGAAAAGGCGAAGCTCTCTGAGAGAGGGACGCTGGAAGGGCCCCCGTGTCACATCTTGAAACGCTTTTGCCACAAGGTGATGCGCTGCGTTCAGGGCCCGAATCCGGGATCGGCTCCGGGCGCCCGACCAGCCCCGGTCAAGTAGGTTTCCCTTATTCCACGGGAGTCTCCGACGGGACTGGCCGGGTCTCCTCCCAGCTCCTTCTCGTCCAGGATCGTGCCTACCTGGCAGTCACTCTGCGACTAAGGCATATTCCGCCTCGCTTCAGGCTTTCGCGCTTCCCGCTCCCGGGCTCGTTCCCTCCCACGCACATGACGCAGTCTGCCGCCTCCATAAACCTCCGCCGCACGCCGCTTCACGACACGCACGTATCCCTCGGCGCCAAGATGGTGCCCTTCGCCGGGTACGAGATGCCGGTGCAGTACCCCACCGGGATCACCGCCGAGCACCTGGCCGTGCGGGAGAGGGCGGGGCTCTTCGACGTGAGCCACATGGGCGAGTTCGACGTACGCGGCGCCGATGCCGTGGCCTTCGTCGACTACGTCACTTCCAACGCGGTGGCCGCGCTCGCCGACTACCAGGCGCACTACTCCACCATCCTGAACGACCTTGGGACCATCGTCGACGACTGTCTCGTCTACAAGCTCCCCGACCGGATCATGATGGTGGTGAACGCCTCCAATCGGGAGAAAGACTTCGAGCACATCCGCCGCCACGCGGGGAAGTACGACGTCTCCGTCACCGACATCAGCGACGACATCGCGCTCCTCGCGCTCCAGGGTCCGCACGCCGCGCGCATTCTACAGAGCCTCACGCGCACCGACCTCTCCGGCATCGGCTACTATCGCTTCGCCGAGGGGCAGGTGGATGGAATGGACACCATCATCTCGCGCACCGGCTACACCGGCGAGGATGGTTTCGAGCTCTACTTCGACCCGAAGCACGCGACCGCCATGTGGAGCGCGTTGACCGGGGGTGGTGAGGTGACGCCGGCGGGGCTCGGCGCCCGTGACACGCTCCGTCTTGAGATGGGGATGGCGCTCTACGGAAACGACATCGACGACACCACCACGCCGCTGGAGGCGAACCTGGCCTGGCTGGTGAAGCTCGAGAAGGGCGATTTCGTGGGACGCGCGGCGCTGGTGCAGCAGAAGGCGGAGGGGATCCCACGCAAGCTGGTGGGCTTCACGACGCTCGAGCGCTCGTTCCCGCGCGCCGGGTATCCCGTCTTTCACGAGGGAAAGCAGGCGGGGCTGGTGCGGAGCGGCACGATGAGCCCCTCGTTAGGCATCCCCATCGGCACCTGCTATCTCCCGCGTGCCGCGTCGGCCGAGGGGACGCCCATCGAGCTCGAGATCCGGGGGAAGCGGGTGCCCGGCACGGTGGTGAAGCTCCCATTCTACACCAGGGGCTCGCATCTCTAGCGCTCGAGTGCCGTGCGCGTAGCCATCCTCACCATCTCCGATGCGGGCGCCCGTGGCGAGCGGCATGACACCTCGGGTGACGCCATCGCCTCCTGGTGCTCGGCGCGCGGCTACGTGCTGTCGGCGAGGGAGCTGGTGCCCGACGAGTCCGCGGACATCGTCGCCCGGCTCGTCTCATGGTGCGACGACGACGCCGCCGACCTGGTGCTCACCACCGGCGGCACCGGATTGGCACCGCGCGACATCACGCCGGAGGCGACCCGCGCCGTGCTCGAGCGCGAGGCCCCCGGGATCGCCGAGCGGATCCGCGTGATGTGCATGGATTCCTTCCCCAGAGCGGCGTTGTCGCGCGGGCTCGCCGGCGTGCGGTCGCGCACGCTGGTGGTGAATCTTCCCGGTTCGCCGGGCGGCGTGCGCGACGGACTCGGCGCGTTGGAGCCGATCATCGAGCACGCGGTGCGGATCGTCCGCGGTGAGGCGACCGATCATTCGGGCGGGAAGGCGCGGTGAAGGTTCTCATCACGCTGACCGACGTCGAGCCCGCCGTCCGGCTCAACGCCATGCTCGAGTCGCAGGGCGTGGAGACCGCCGTCGTGTCGCCAATGGACGACGTGCGTGCCGCGATCACGCGCGAGAAGCCCGACGTCATACTTCTCACCGGTGGGTTGATCGACACCGCCAACATCCAGCTCGTGAAGGAGCAGCTCTGGACGGGGGCGGCGGTGGTGGGGCTGGCCGACCTCGACGAACCCACCCTGCACGAGCGGCTCCGCGCGCTAGGCTACGTGGAGATCTACCCCAAGCCGGTGGATCTCGACGAGGTGCTCCATGGAGTGCGGCGCATTCTCGAGCGGCGGCGGCTGGCGAGCATCACCGGGCTCATCGGCGAGAGCGAGGGGATTCGCCAGGTACTGGTGCAGATCGAGCAGATGGCGCCGGTGTCGAGCACGGTGCTGGTGGAGGGGGAGAGTGGGACGGGGAAGGAGCTGGTGGCGCGCGCCATCCACCGGTTGAGCCCGCGTCGCAACAAACCGTTCATCGCCGTGAACATCGGCGCGCTCCCCGAGACGCTGGTGGAGAGCGAGCTGTTCGGCCACGAGAAGGGCGCCTTCACCGGCGCCGCGGAGCGCCGGCTCGGGCGTTTCGAGCTGGCCAACAACGGGACGTTGTTTCTCGATGAGATCGGCGAGGCGCCGCTCAACACGCAGGTCAAGCTTCTGCGCGTGCTGGAGCAGCGCGAGGTGATGCGGGTTGGCGGGCACGAGGCGTTCCGCGTGGATGTGCGGGTGGTGGCCGCCACGAATCGTCCGCTACAGGAGCACGTGGAGGAGGGCACGTTCCGGCCCGATCTCTATTATCGGCTGAACGTGCTCCGCATTTACCTCCCGCCGCTGCGCGAGCGGCGGGAGGATATCCCGTTGCTCGTCAGACGGTTCATCGCCGAGTTCTCCGAGCGACACGATCGTCCCTTCCACGGCATCTCGGCCGAGGCGTTGCAGATGCTGGTGGATTACTCGTGGCCCGGAAACGTGCGCGAGCTCAGGAATCTGATCGAGAGCATGGTGGTGTTGTCTCCCGGGCGTCAGATCACCGCGGAAGACATTCCGCGGGAGATCCGGGATGGTGGAGCGCCGCGACTGCTGCCGGTGCGTCTCGGTGCCGTGGTGCGGGGAGGGGAGGGGGGCGCGGGGCGCGAGCTCGAGTTCATCTTGCGCAGTCTGGTGGAGCTGAAGCTTCAGGTGGAGGAGCTGCGTCGCCGGGTGGATGATGCGCGTGGGATACGCGAGTGGGTGGGGGAGGTTCACCCCGCGGCGGTGGTGCCGGGGTTGGCGGGCGGGATCGAGCCGCGCGATAGCAGCGCGCCGGCGAACGTGATCACGCTGCAGCCGGGGATGACGATGGCGGAGATCGAGCGGGCGGCGATCGCGGCGGCGTTGCGGGAGACGCGGGGGAATCGGCGGAAGGCGGCGGAGATGCTGGAGATC
The DNA here is from genome assembly GCA_035249845.1 of Gemmatimonadaceae bacterium. Lineage (GTDB taxonomy): Bacteria > Gemmatimonadota > Gemmatimonadetes > Gemmatimonadales > Gemmatimonadaceae > DATFBY01. The sequence continues at coordinate 1,289 of DATFFZ010000156.1, read as the reverse complement.
GGGGAGCGGACGCTATATCGGAAGCTTCGGGAGTACGAGATTCCGGAGGGGGTGCGGGAGGAGTAGGGTGGAAAAAAGCGGCCAGGTGAGGGACATCTAATCCCTGCTGCTGCAACATTTTTCTTGCGTCACTTGCCCGTCAGTCGCATATTGGCGCAGGGCGATACTTTCGCCTGTCTCTCCTCTCAGCACGTTCCCATCGCTGCTCGTAGAGCAGTCCCGCAGAAGCACTTACGACGTTCCGACCATTTGCCGGGGTAGTACTTGTCCGTGGCCGAGAAAGCACCGAGTCCACACGGTTCACTCGGGTCGCTGATCGCGGGGAGTGTCCTCCCGATCAAGCGAGCCGAGGAGCTTCTGCTGACGTTGCCTGGGGTCTTGAACGCGCGCATCGTGGCCAGCGAGAGTGGCGCGGTGAGCGAGATTCATCTGCTGACGACGTCGGAGGTCAGTCCCAAGCAGACCGTGCGGAACGTCGAGAGTGCATTGATCGCGAACTTGGGGATGCGGGTGGATCACCGGAAGATTTCGGTGGCCACGACCGTGGAGCCGCCGCAGAAAACATCTGAAGTCGTTGATGCTTCGGTGCCTGGGCGTGCGGCGAATGGGGGTTTGCGGCGGTACTATTTCGAGGATGTGGAGGTGCGTCGCTCGAGGAGCAAGGGAGTGACGTGCCGCGTGACATTACGGAAGGGGGATCAGTCCTTTGTGGGGGAGTCAGAAGGACTGGAATCGGAGCGGTCGCGCGCGGAATTGGCTGCGCGAGCCACGTTACTCGCGATCGGACAGGCGGAGGGAGAGGGCCTTGCGCTAGCGCTGGATGGCTGCAAGCTCATCGACGCGTTCGAGCGCGAGTTTGTTTTTGTTGGGATCACGGCGCGTCATGGGCGGGACACGACGCACTTGTCAGGCAGCTGTGAGGTGAAGGAGAGCGCGGAGACGGCGAGCGTGTTGGCGGTGTTGGACGCGACGAATCGCTGGATCGAACGGACGCGATAATTCGGGACATGTTGAGGGTCCGGTCACGATGGTGTGGCCGGCTTTGTCGTCAGAATGCTTCTTGAAGTGGGTGAGTTGTTTCGGACCCGTTCAATTTTCTTTGGAGCACGACCACCTATCTAATCCCGACAAAAAACCCCCGATCCTCGGCTGAGCGAAGCTGAGCGGGCAAGCCAGGTAGAGCAGTAGGAGCGGAGCCAACCTTGTAGCGCATTCGGCGGTTGCCGGTGCGACTGAATTAAAGGGAGGTGACGCTATATGGCTGAGCTCGTGAGCCTTCTGTTGAGCTT
>DATFFZ010000155.1:0-2677 GCA_035249845.1 Gemmatimonadaceae bacterium | reverse complement strand
TCCACGGCGCGTGCCGCGCGTGCGCGCGAAGGAGGGGGACAGGGGAGTCGGCCATGGCGGGTAGAATAACGAAAAACGCGGGACTCGGCCATCATCGGGACTCGGCACTCGGGCATCGGGACTCGGCTGCGGCGGCGAGATCTCGACCGGTCGCCGAGTCCCGAGTCCCGATGGCCGAGTCCCGATGATGGCCGAGTCCCGATGCCCGATGTCTACACCCGCTTCTCGGCCTCCTCGAACACTCTCGCCACGAACTCCCGCACCAGATCGTTGAACCCGTCGGCGTTCTCGTCGTGTGGGAGGTCGCCGGAGGGGTCGAAGATGGCGAGCTCCAGGTCGCGCTTGAGGGTGCGGAAGCCGCGGGAGTCCTCCACCGGGACCTCGGACGCCTGCTCGCCCCAAACGAGGAGCATGGGTTGGCGGAGACGGCGAATGGCGGAGGCGACGTCGACGTTGAGGGCGCCGGAGAGGAACGCCGACGGGGCGTGCTGGGCGCCGGGCTGGTGCGAAGTGGTGTAATAGGCGTCCACGAGCTCGTTGGTGACCAGCGACTTGTCGCGGTAGATCCGCTCCAGATACGCCCGCAGACTGCGGCGTGACACGAGGGCGTTGAACAGCGTGGTGCCGACCACGGGTGTCACCGCCATGATGCGCGCCGGCGTGACGCCGCGCCCGACGTCGGCCATGCGCGACAAGCCGGTGGGGCAGATGGCCACCACGCCGGGGTAGCTGGCCGGGTCCTGCGCCCCGAGGACGATGGCGTACGCGCCTGACAAGCCCGATCCCACCAGCACGCAGGGCTCATCGACCACCTGGCGGGCGAAGTCGTCGGTCAGTCGGAGAAAGTGCTGCGCCGTGTACCGAACGTCGGGACGGTCGGAGCGACCGAAACCAATGAGGTCGAGCGCGTACACCGTGTTGGATTCGGCGAGCGCTCCCACGTTGTGTCGCCACTCGTAGCTCGATGCGGCGGCGTGGATGCCGTGCAGGAGGATGATTGGCGGGCCGTCGCCGAGTCGCGTGTAGGCGATGCGGTGCCCGCGCCAGAGGAACCAGTCTTCGTCGCCGCCGAGCACGCTGGAGACCGAGCCCACGCGCCGGCGGCTGAGCGCGTTGTAGATCGCCGCGGCACCGAGTGCCGCTCCGCCCGCCATGAAGACTCTGGACCAGCGCATGCGACGACGCCGACTACCGGGCGGTGGTCGGAGGGAGCGTGATGGTGAGCGTGGTTCCATCGGCGGTGCTCTCGATCGCGATGGCGCCGCGGTGCTCGTCGACGATGCGGCGCGAGAGGGCGAGGCCGAGCCCGGTGCCGCCGCGCCTGGTGGAGAAGAAGAGCTCGAAGACGCGCGGGAGCACCTCGGCGGCGATCGGCTCTCCCTCATTGCGAAGCGCGCAACGCCAACCGCCGTTGCGGAGCGAGGTGGCGGTGAGCGTGATGACGCTGGCGTCAGGCGCGGCTTCGACCGCATTGGTGAGCGCGTGGAGGAAGACTTCACCCAGTCGCTCGCGGTCGATCATGACCCTGGCGCGATGCTCGGCGCGGGTGCGCTCGAGCGTGATGGCGCGGCTCTCGAGGAGTCCGCGGTTTCCTTCGATGACCTCGTCCCACACGGCGTCGGGGTCGCCTGACGAGAGAGTGAGCGCGCGCGGGGCGCCGTACTCCAGGAGATCACCGACCAAGGCGTTGAGCCGCTCCACCTCGCGGAGGATGCGTCCGACGTTGCGCTCGAGCACCGGGTCTTCGCGGGCGCGGAAGCGGAGGAGCTGCGCGGCGGAGGAGATGCCGAAGAGCGGATTGCGGAGCTCGTTGGCGATGGCGGCGGCCACTTCGCCGATGGCATCCAGCCGTCGCTTGCGCTCCAGTTGCCTGACGAGTCTGACGCGCTCGATAGCGGCCGCGCTGTGGGTGGCGAGGGCGCCGAGGAGCGACTCGGCCTCTTCGATCCGGCTTGGCGAGTCGGCCAGGTCGGCGGAGAGCGTGATGGCGCCGAGCGGCGTCTTGCCGGCGGCGATCGGGGCGGTGAGCTCGACGCTGCTGCGTGCCTTGTGGGTGACGACGCGGGCGTCGGCGAGCGCTTCCGACCAGGGGCCGCGGAGGCGTTGGTCGAGCGCGTCGGCGCTCTCGTCGAAGCCGACCTGATGGGCGACGTGGAGCTCGCCCGTGCTCTCGTCGGCGAGGGCGATGGCGAGGGCGTCGGTGGGGAAGGCGCGTCGCGTCTCCTGCGTCACCTGCTGGAGGACGTGCTCTACGTCGATGGCGCGGGCGAGTGCGCTGCCGATGTCGGTGTGGTCGCGGCGAGGAGTCGTCTGGGTGCGCGCCATGGGTGAGAAGCTATGCGGCGGGGCTGGAAAGGGAAACGGCGGGAAACGCCTGAGCGCCCCCGCCGTTTTCGTGCCGCGTGGTGTGGCCGTGGTGCTAGCGACGTGCGCGCTTCTTTCCGCCTTTCTTGGTGCCGCCCTTCTTGGATCCCTTGCGCGCGCTGCCCTTCTGGCGCGAAGCGCTCGCTTTCCTTGCGCCCGACTTGCGGGAGCTCTTGGCGGCCTTTTTCGCTGACTTCTTGGGCGCCGGCTTGGCTTTCTTGGCGGTTGCCTTGCGGCCGCCGCTCTTGCTCGCGCGCTTGGTGGCGCCACCGCCGCTGGTCTTGGTGGCGGTTCTTCCGGCCGCGGTTGCGCC
>DATFFZ010000154.1:0-4270 GCA_035249845.1 Gemmatimonadaceae bacterium | reverse complement strand
ACGGCGACCGCGCCCCGCTCGATGCAGTGGCGGAGGGCCGGCACGTCGCGCTCGGCCACGAACGCGGCGGCGTCGTGCGGGTGCACGCCGGCCGTCCAGTGCACGAACCCGGGATGCGCGAGGGCGATGCCACGGGCTCGCTCGGCCGCCGCCAACGACTCCCCGATGCAGAGCACCGCCGTGGCGCCGGCCTGTCGCGCCCGCGCCAGCACCGCCTCGCGATCGCCGTCGAAGGCGGGATCCGCGAGATGCGCGTGGGAGTCCGTGAACCTCGGGGTTCGGGAGTCGGAAATCGGGAGCACGCCGGAAGAGCTGCGCGTCCGCTGTTCCGAATCCCTACTCCTCATTCCCGGTTCCCGGTGTTACGCCTTGACCGGCTCCTTCTTCGCCTTCGCTTCCTTCGCCGTCGCGGTGCGGACGTCTTCGCGGGCGACGCGTGGCTTCCCCTTCTTGGTGGCTTCGCCGGCGCGGCGCGGCCAGCGGCGCTCGATCAGCAGAAGCAAGGGCGAGGCGACGTAGATCGAGCTGAAGGTGCCGACCAGAATGCCGAAGATGAGCACCCAGGCGAAGGGACGGATTACCTCGCCGCCGAAGATGAGCAGTGCCAGCAGCGTGGCGAGCGTCGTCGAGCCCGTCATCACCGTGCGCGGCAGCGTCTCGTTCACCGACCGATTGAGCAGATCGTACAGCGAGGACTTCCGGTCGTGTCGGAGATTCTCGCGTACGCGGTCGAAGACCACGACCTTGTCGTTCATGGAGTAGCCGACGACGGTGAGGATGGCGCCCACCACGAAGAGCGAGACCTCGAGATTCATGTACTTGATGAAGGCGAGCGTGGCCACGATGTCGTGGACCGTCGCCAGCACCGCCGCCAGCGCGAAGCGCCACTCGAATCGCCAGGCCAGATACACCAGCGTGAGCGCGAAGGCGATGAGCAGCGCCACCGCCGCCTGCTGGCGGAGCTCGGCCCCGACCTTGGGCCCCACCGCTTCCGTGCGCTCCACGGTGAAGCTCTCCGCGCCGAAGCGCTGCCGCAGCGCGGTGGTGATCCGCGCCGCCACCGCCGACGCCCCCGCCGCCTGCTCGGCAACCGACGCCTCCTCCTGCGCCCGCATCACCACCTCGTTCGCCGCGCCGAAGGTGGAGATCTCCACCCCGGTGATCCCGGCATCGGAGAGGGCGCCGCGCACGTCGGCGATCTCCGGCGCCTGCTTGAACTTCACCTGCATGAGCGTGCCGCCGGTGAACTCGATGCTGTACATGAAGCCCTGGATCGGCACCAGGACCAGCGCCGGCAGGATGAACAGGAGCAGCGCCAGCGCGGCCACGCGCCAGCGCTTGATGAAGTCGATCTTGGTGTCGTGAAGGATCCGAAGCATCAGATACTCAGGGTTTGCGCGGTACGCCTGCGTTGCAGCCAGACCATGAAGAGCGTGCGGACGACGAAGATCGCGCTCACCAGCGACGCGCCGATACCGGCCAGCAGCGCCACGGCGAAGCCGCGCACCGGCCCGGTGCCGAACTGGTAGAGGATCGCGGCCGTGAGCGCCGTCGTCACGTGCGTGTCGACGATCGCGCTCCAGGCGTGCTTGAAGCCTTCATCGATGGCGTGACGCACCGACTTCCCCGCCACCAGTTCCTCGCGGATGCGCTCGAAGATCAGGAAGTTGGCGTCCACCGCCATGCCGATGGAGAGGACGAACCCGGCCAGCCCCGGCAGGGTGAGCACCGCGTCGAAGCCGGCGAGAATGGCCAGCGTGGTCAGGCCGTAGAAGAGAAGTCCGACCACCGCCAGGAAGCCCGAGAAGCGGTAGTACACGATCATGATGACGATCACCAGCACGATGCCGAGGAGCCCGGCGTACAACCCCTGCTTCACGGCATCCTCGCCCATGCTGGCACCGATCTGCCGGGCCTCGATCACCTTGAGCGGCACGGGAAGCGCGCCGGCGCGAAGGACGAGCGCCAGATCCTGCGCCGCCTGGATCGGCTGCGTGCGCATGGTGATCTGCCCGCGCGTGCCGATCGCGCTCTGAATCACCGGCGGGCGCCCCATCACGCGCTCGTCGAGGACGATCGCCATGTAGTCGCCCACGTGGCGTCCCGTCTCGCGCTTGAAGAGCCGGCCGCCTTCGTTGTTCAGATTGAACTGGACGATGTTCCCCTCGATCGGATCGGTGTTCGGCCGCGCGTCGGTGAGGAACTCGCCGGTGATGATCGGCCGCTGGTCGAGCACGTAGAGCGGCACCATCGCCTCGCCGCGCACGCTTTCATCCTGGGAGCCGAAGCGGATCACCTTCCCGGGAGGAAGCACGGCGCGAACTTCGGGGAGCGAGAGGTAGTGACGCACCCGCTCCTCGTCGTCCTTGTCGAGGAAGTACTCGCCCGGCATCTCGCCGGGCACGATCAGCCGCGAGAAGGGACCGTCGGTGACGGTGGCCAGCGACGCGGTGTCGCCGGACGCGCTGTCCCCCGCCGCCGTGGCCGAATCACCCGGGGTGAAGAGGCCGGTGATCGGATCGACGCGCTGCGGACGATCGGCGGTGGCGGTACCGCTGGTGCTGGCGGTGGTGCTCCCCCGCTCTCCCAGCTGACGCAGCACCTGATCGATGCGCGGCAGCGCCTTGTCGAGGGCGTTCGTCTCGTCGGTGATCTGGAACTCGAGGAACGCCGAGCGCTCCACCAGCTGCGTGGCACGCTCCGGATCGTCGATGCCGGGGAGCTCCACGATGATGCGATCGCTGCCGACCTTCTGCACCACCGGCTCGGAGACGCCGAACTCGTCGATGCGGGTGCGCACGACCTTGAGCGCGCGCTCCAGCGCCTCGCTCTTGTCGGCCACCGCGCCCTTGGACTCGTCCACTTCGAGGGTGAGGTGCATCCCGCCCACCAGGTCGAGTCCGCGCTTGAGCGGGACGCGCTCCAGGGTGTCCACCCGGAAGGTGCCGGTGGCGGTGTTGCGGATGCGCTGGGTGACCGTGCGCGGCCACAACGCCCAGATGGACGCGGCAATGATGGCGGCGATGAGCGCCAGGCGGTATCGGAGACTCATGGGGACTGCCGAGCGGATGAGGTAAGTGTGCGGAACCTTTAAAGTTACGCTACGCGAACACGTCAGTCAACGCGCTCCTGGCGCGCTCCGCGTCGCGGTGAAGCTGCGCCACGAGCGCATCCGGGCTCTCGAAGCGGCGGGTGTCACGAAGCCGCTCCACGAACTCCACGCGAACCCGCGCGCCGTACAGATCGGTGTGCTCTCCGAACAGGTGCACCTCCAGCGACGTGTGGCTGTCTCCGAAGGTCGGTCGCGGACCGAGGTTCATCATCCCGCCGAACGGCCCACGCGGCGTCTGGACGACAACCGCGTATACACCTTCGGGGGGCAGAAGCTTCCTCGGGTCGGGAGGCGAGATGTTGGCGGTCGGAAAGCCGAGCAGCCGCCCGCGCCGATCCCCCTGCGTCACCACCCCGGAAACGGAATAGCGTCGCCCGAGCCCGGCGGCCGCGGTGGCGAGATCCCCGCCCGCCACCGCCCGCCGGATGAGGGTGGACGAGATGACCAGCTGCTGCGGGGTGGTGACGGGACGGACCACCTCGACGCCGAAGCCGCGAGACTTCCCGAGCTCGCGAAGCACGTCGGCCGTGCCCTCGCGCCCGCGCCCGAAGCCATGATCGTGACCGATCACCAGCTGGCGGACGTGAAAGCGCTTGATGAGCACCTCATCGACGAACTGCGCGGCGGTGTACCGGGAGAGGGCGGGGGTGAACGGCAGGACGGCCAGATACTCGATCCCGCTCTCGGCCAGAATCTCGAGGCGTTCGTCGCCAACCGTGAGGAGGCGGGGCGCGGCCACGGGATTCACGACCTCGAGGGGATGCGGATCGAAGGTGAGTAGCACGCTGTCGAGCGACAGCTCCCTGGCACGCGCGGCCACGCGCGCGAGCAGGTCCCAATGACCGCGGTGGACGCCGTCGAAGGTGCCCACCGTGAGCACAGTCCCTGGAGAATCCACCGGGAGCCCGGAGTCCGCCCAGTCGCGGAAGCGCTCGGTGGGCGACGCGCGATCACTCATCGCCCAGTACCACGCGCGGCTGCCATTCCCCACCCTGCCGCTCACCGATGGCCACCAGCGCGCCACTCTGGTCCACGAGCGCGGCGCGCGGGGCCTCGAGCGACGCGCCCACCCGCTGTCCGCGCCTGACGCGACCGGCGTCGGCGGCATCGAGGCGCTCGACGGGGAGCGACGGGACAGCGTGCAGCGCGGGGCGAGGC
>DATFFZ010000153.1:0-12095 GCA_035249845.1 Gemmatimonadaceae bacterium | reverse complement strand
AGCCCACCGGCGCCCCGCCTGACGAATATGAGCGCGTCCGACGGTGCCGACGCGGCGCGACACTGGGCGCACACGCCGATGCGCGAATCGTCCAGCCCGCCGCACATGACGCACGACTCGCCGCCGGCGTCGCCGCCTTTCCGCGCCGGCATCGTCTGCGAGCTCCGCTGCTCCAGCGCGGTGAGGAAAGCCGCGGCGCCCGGGAATCGGTCGCGCGGATCGGCCGCCGTGGCTCGGGCGATGATTCCGTCCAGCCACTCCGGAATGTCGCGCCGCGCGACGCGGGCGCGATGTCCCTCGGGGGCGGCGGGCGGCGGGAGGTGCCGCGACGTTCCCGGCGGGAGCGCGCCGGTGGCGGCGAAGTAGAGCGTCATGCCGAACGAGTACAGGTCCGCTCGGGCGTCGCCCCGCTGGCCGGCCAGCACCTCGGGCGCGGTGTAGGCCAGCGTCCCCACCAGCCCGCCGGTCTGCGTCACCGTCGCCTGTCCGTCGAGCCGCGCCGAACCGAAGTCGGTGAGACGCGCCCGCCCGTCGGGGGCGAGGAGGATGTTCTGCGGCTTGACGTCGCGGTGGAGGATGCCGTGCCGGTGCGCCGCCGCCAGCGCCGCCGCGATCCCCTTCCCCACCGACTCGAGCTGCGGCACGGTGAGCGCGCCGCCGGTCACCACGCGCGCCTGGAGGTCGGGGCCGGGGACGTACTCCATCACGATGCAGGAGCGGGTCTCCTCCTCCAGCAGGTCGTAGACGGCCACGATGTTCTCGTGCGACAGCTCCCGCACCGCCTGCACCTCGCGCCGCATCCGCTCGCGCGCCAGCTGCGCCACCACCGGCGGCGGGACGAGGAGCTTGATGGCGACGTCGGCGCCGACGCTCCGGTCGCGCGCCTGATACACGATGGAGTAGCCGCCGCGCCCGATCTCGCGCGCGATCTCGTATCGCCCGGCGAGCAGCGACCCCGGCGCCAGCGCCAGTGGGTCCACGTCGTCGCCTAACGCGGAGGGAGGTTGCCCTTCATGCGACCCAGCACGTCCATGGCGTTGCGTCGCCAGCCGTCGTCCGCCGCGTACAGCTCGAGAAAGCGCTCGAGCTGCGGGCGGGCGAGCGCGTTCTGGCCGAGGATGTAGTTCGACACCCCGGCGTGATAGAGCGCCATGTAGTTGTCCGGGGAGAACTCGACCACCAGGCTCATCATCGGTCCCGCCGACCTGTCGTCGCCGGCGTCGGCCACCGGGTGCCCGATGTGGAAGACGATGTTCGCCGCGTGCCCGCGCTGGCCGGCGGGAAGGGTGAGGATCGCGTTCCGCGCCATCTCGATGCGGCCGGCCAGCGCGTAGCAGGCCGCGCTGTAGCCCATCCCGTCAGGCGTGGCCGGCGCGGGGAACGCGCGCTGTCGCGTCTCCACTTCCACCGCGTTGCAGTACGGCTTCATCCGCTGAAACCACGCGTCGCCGTTCGGTATCTCGAACGGAGCGGCGACCGGAACCGCCGCCGCGACCGCCGGCTGCGGCAGGCTCCCCAGCCGGAGGACGTATGCACACAGCAACACGTATGCGAAACCCAGAGCGTAGACGAGACGCATGAAGAGCGGGAATGGGGAATAGGGAATCGCGAAGCGCCATACCATCCACACATGCGGTGTTCGCGCCCGCCATGCAATAGACGCTCGAGTGGCGCCATAATGCACGCCATACCGCTGGCACGTTTTCGCACCGGGCCGGGGTTGTGATGGCCGTTGCCCGAGTCCAGCTGGTCCGAATCGACGCCGATTCCCGCTTCCCGCTTCCCTATTCCCGGTCTCTTTGCGTCAACGCCGCGAGAATCGCCGGCCGCGCAAAGCACGTCACCAGCCGCCCCGCCGTCATCAGCGACCGCTGCTGCTCCTCCGTGATGCGGAAGCGGGTGCGAACTCCCTGCGCGTCACGCTTGAGGCGCGCCAGGGCGTCCTCCAGCGGCTCGCCGTCTCGCGGCAGCTTCGGGGTCAGCTCGCTCGCGCACGCCGCGCGCTCCGCGGCGGTGCCCTTCCAGGGGTTGGCGCTGGTCGAGTCGAGCGCCCAGAAATCCAGCGCCACCATCTCGAAGCCGCACCGCGCGCCGAGGGCACGCAGCACCGACGCGTACCGGCCACGCCAGGAATCGAGTCCCACCACCGCGGCGCGGATGACGTTCCCGATCGCGCTCGACCGGGGACTGGCGTCGTACGGCATGCCGTCCTCCTGATAGGCATCCACGATCAGCATGAGACGCCGCCGCTCCGCGCGTGACTCGGACGTCGCCGGCGCGTGGAGCGTGTCCTGACAGAGGAGATCGGCGGCGGTCATCACGCCGAGGTTGTCGGCCAGGCCCCCGTCCAGCAGACGCAGGTAGCGGAAGCGTCGCGCCGGGTAGGTCTCGAGCGTGGTGAGCGGGATGAGACCCGGCACGCTCACGCTCGCCTTGACGCCCACCGCCAACGGCATGTCGTACGGGTCGTCGAGCGAGTCGCGCGCCAACCGATGGCGGTAGCGCGACACCTGATAGCGCGCCAGCACATCCGGCGTGAAGGGGAATACCGCGCCGTTTCGGTAGACGGCGGCGTTCGCCACCCAATACGGCAGCGTCGGGCGGCGCGCGCTGTCGCGCGGCACGAAGAGGTCGCGGAGCGTGGCCGACCGCCTGGCGAGTCCGAGCGTGTCCCGCGTCCACGTACTGAGCAGTCGCGTGTCGATGTCGCGCTCCAGCAGATCGCCGCCCGTCACCGGCGAGAAGATGATCCCCGGATGCCTGATCCAGGCGAACAACCCCTCGTAGCTCCGCGTCAGGCTGTGAGGGCGGCAACGATCATCCAGACGCGGGCCGGCGCCGCAATTCGTGGTGAACGCCTCCGCGTACCGGAAGGGACCGTCGCCGTCGCGCTGGTGCTCGAGCCGCGCGGTCACGTAGGCCGAAGCGGCGAAACCGCCCCCCGAGACGGTGGAGAAGTAATCGATCTCGTTGAGGAGGCCCGCGCCGCCGTACGGGATGCTCTCCAGCTCCAGCAGCACGCCGGTGGCGAAGTTCGCCGACCGGTGCCCGCCGCCGGAGATGGCGATGGCCACCACCGCGCTCGAGTCCTGGCCGGCACGCTCCTGCACCGAGCGATATTGCTCGAGGTCCACGGCGCAGATGGCGCGCTCGCAGGGGAGCGGCCCATCCGGCCCGAACCGGTACGGGCCGGCGCTGGCGCACGCGGCCAGGCCGAGCGCGGCGAGCGGTACGACGAGTTGGCGGTGATGAGGCACGAGTCTTGGCTAGCTGTCGCCCTCTGGGCTTCCCCCGACTCCCACGGCCTCCTCCTCCTCTCCCGCCTCCTCGCGCAGCCGCTCGAGGCGCGTCTCCACCAGCTCCACCAGCTCGGCCATGGGCTCCGGATCGAAGACGAGCGAAGCGCCCGCCGCGGCATAGATCTCCGGAAGGCGCTTGGTGCCGCCGAGCGAGAGCGCGCTCTTGTAGCGCGCCACCGCGCCCCGTTGATCGCGGAGCGCGTTGCGCCAGATCTGGAGCGCGCCGAGCTGGGCGATGCCGTACTCGATGTAGTAGAAGGGACTCAGGAAGATGTGGAGCTGACGGTACCACCGCGCCACGCGCTGCGGCTCGAGTCCGCCCCAATCCACCCCACGCTCGAAGCGGGCGCGGATCTCCAGCCAGGCGCGGTCGCGCGCGTCACGGTCTTCACCGCGGCCGCTGGTATACACCCAGCTCTGGAAGGCGTCCACCGAGGCGATGTGCGGGAGGGACACCAGCACGTCCTCGAGGTGCTCGATCCAGGCGTGCCGCACGTCGGCCGCCGAGTAGTAGCCGTCGGGGCGCGCTAGATACGGCGCCGCCAGCAGCTCCATCGACATCGACGCCAGCTCCGCCGCCTCCATCCCGGTGCCGCGCTGCCAGATGAACGGAAGGTCCTTGGCCGCGAACGCGTGGAAGCAGTGCCCGGCCTCGTGCACCAGCGTGTTGACGTCGTCAGGCACCCCCACCGCGTTCATGAAGATGAAGGGACGTCCACGGCTATGCAGCGTGGTGCAGTAGCCGCCGGGCGCCTTCCCCTCTCTGCTGTCGAGGTCGAGCAGCCCCTCCGACGCCATGAGCCGGAACTGGGCGCCGAGCTCGTCGTCCACGCACCCGAACACCTGCCCGCCCTGCCTGACGAAGGTGTCCACATCGTCGAACGCCTTGAGAGGGCCCGAGCGGTGCAGGTCCACGCTCAGGTCCCAGGGGCGGAGCGTGGCCACGCCGAGCCGCTCGCGGCGGTACGCGTGCAGTCGCTCCACCGCCGGTACCACCGCCGCCTCCACGGCGCGGTGGAAGCGGGCGACGTCGGCCGGCGTGTAGTCGAAGCGGTGCTTGGCCTTGTACGCGTACTCCTCGTAGTTGGCGAAGCCCGCGTTCCGGGCCACTGCCTGACGACGCGCCACCATGCCGTCGAAGAGGTCGGCCATGTCGTCGTGCCGCTCGATGTAGGGCTGGAGCGACAGACGCCAGGCGCGCTCGCGCACGCCGCGGTCCGGCGACTTCATGAGCGGCTGGAGCTGCGGCAGCGTCTTCCGCTCTCCCTCCCACTCCACCGTCATGGCGCCGGTGATCTTCTCGTACGACGCGCCCAGCTCCTCCAGCTCGGAGAAGATGGGCACGTTCTCCTCGCGGAAGATCTCCGCGTCGGTGCGGAACTCGGCGATGACGGTCTCCAGATCGGGGCGGGAGAAGCCGTTCTCGAGGAGCCGCCTGGCGAGGCGCACCGACTGCTCGGTCAGCCGCGGCATGATCTCGGTGGAGAAGCGCAGATGCGCCGCCTCCTTCGCCGGATCCGCGGTGTCGGAGGTGAAGGCGATGGACGCCAGCTCGGCGGCCTCCCCCACCAGCTCCTCGAGCCGGGACCAGGTGGCCAGCCACTGCTCCACGTTCGCGCGATCGAGCGCAACGGTGGCCAGACGCTCGTAATACGGGAGGATGTCGTCCCACGTCGCGTCGGCGAACGCGCTGGGAGAGCTCGGAAGCTGAAGATCGATTGAAGGAGCCATGCGATAATCTAGCAGCACGACTCTCGCGTCTGCACATTCCCCTCGACTTCGTGACCGTCGCTCGAGGCTTGCATGCGCCTGACGTCGTTCCTGTCCATCGCTCTTCTCGTCCTGTCCACATCCGCCGAGGCGCAGCAGCGTCAGCGGCAGCGCCAGCGCGCGGAGCTGATCCTGACCGGGGGCAAGATCTTCACCTCGGACTTCAGGCGTCCGTACGTGCAAGCCATCGCCATCCGCGGCGACAGGGTGCTGGCCGTCGGGTCGAATCTGGAGATCCGTCTGCTGGCGGGACCGGACACCAGGGAGATCCCCCTCGCCGGCCGCACGGTGATCCCGGGGCTCAACGACGCGCGCGTGTACGTGGGTGAGAGCGACGTCGGCGAGGTGCTCCGCTTCCGGCGCGAGGATCCTTCGCTGCGCGATGTGCTCGACGCGGTGCGAGACGCGGCCCGTCGCCTTCCGGAAGGCGCCTGGATTCGCGGCACGCTGGGGTCGAACGCGCTGCAGGACCGAGGCGCCACTCGCGCGGCGCTCGACCGCGTGTCGTCGCGCAACCCGGTCTTCCTCACCGCGCTCACGGGCCAGGGCGCGCTCCTCAACTCCGCCGCGCTGACGGAGCTCGGCGCGGCCGACAGCATCCCCGATCCGATGGGCGGGTGGTTCGACCGCGACAGCACGGGACGGATCACCGGCTTCGCCCACGGCTACGCGCAGTATGCGCTGGAGCGCGCGCTCTCCTCGCGCCGGTCGGACTCCGCCCTGGTCGCGCTGTACCGCGCCTACGCCGACAGCGCGATGCGCCTGGGCTTCACCTCGCTCCAGCTGGTGTCGAAGCATCAGCCCACCGACGTCGCGCTCCGCGCGCTGGTGGCCTCTCAGTCGCCCATCCGCTGGCGTCTCATCCGCTTTCCGCTGAGCGGCGCCGCCGGGCGCATCACTCGTGAGGCGCGCATCGCCGCGCCGCCCGCCGCCACGATGGTGACGCTGTCGGGAACGCAGTGGGTGCTCGACGGAACTCTGGTCGAGCGTGGCGCGCTCCTCCGCGCCGAGTACGCCGACCGCGCCGGATGGTTCGGCCGCGGCTATTTCTCGTTCGACACCATCGGCACGGTGCTCGAGGAGGCGTTCGCCTCACGAGACCCGCACCTTCTGCGCGCCACCGGCGACAGCACGCTGGCGCTGGTCCTGGCCTCCATGGGCGACAGCGCGACCTTCACCCGCTGGCGGACGAAGCGCCTTCGCCTGGACGACGCCGACGGGCTCCTCCCCGACCTCATCCAGCTCTCCAAGCGTGTCGGCGTGGCGGTGGTCCAGAACCCCACACGCCTGACGAGCACCGATCTCGCCCGCCGGCGTCTGCCGCGTCACGTGACCCCGTCCTGGCAGCCGCTCCGCACGCTCGTCAGGCAGGGGATTCCCCTCGGCTTCGGCTCCGACGGCGCGCTGGCCCCCTTCCGCCACATCGCCGCCGCCGTCGCCCACCCGACCACGCCCGCCGAGGCGCTCACGCTCGAGCAGGCGATCGTCGCCTACACCCGCGGCTCCGCCGCGGTGGAGGGGCTGGACGACCGCAAGGGCACGCTCATGACCGGGATGCTGGCCGACCTGGTCGTGCTCTCGCAAGACATCTTCCGCGTGCCGGCGGCGGAGCTGGGGAAGACGGAAGCGGTGATGGTCATGGTCGGCGGGCGCGTCGTATACCAGAAGGAGTGAGGTAGATGCGAGGTGCGATCGACATATGACGATATGCGATGTGCGATCGACATATGACGATATGACGATTGCAGGTGCGATGGGCGATCTGGATAGAGGATGTGCGAGGGGCTCCGACGTCAAATCGGAGCCCCTCGCACATCACACATCCCCATCGCACCTTCGCGATGCAATCGTCATATCGTCATATGTCGATCGCACATCCGCTATTGCTGCGGCGGCGGTACCCTGGGGACGCTCTCCGTCAATCCCGCCTCCAGAATCTTCCCGATGCGCGCCGAGCTCTCGCTGAGGTGCGCGCGGGTATAGGCGTCGAGCGCGCCGGCGGCGGCGCGGCGGGCGTCGATGTGGCGCTTCAGCTCGGCGAGCTGGACGCGGCCCACCGAGCGCGCATCGGCCGGGAGACGCTCCGGGTTACCCGCCACGATCTCGGTGAGACGATCGAGGTAGGCACGCTGGAGGTCGCGGCGGTTCGACACCACGCTCCGCGGCACGCCCGTGTACACCTCGCTCCAGATCGCCGACGTCAGGCCGCTCAGCAGCTCGGGGATCGTCACCACGTTCTTGGGACCCCACTTGAGCTCGGCGTCGCGGATCCGGGCGAAGGTCAGCGCGTGCGTGGCGGTGTTCAGCAGCGTGCGCTGCGTGTTCAGGATCTGCTCGTGCCACGGATAGTCGCTGCGCCCGTTGAACGTCATGTTCTCGCCCCAGTGCGCCCAGCGGCTGGTGCCGAACTTGGCCACCACCTCGCGCGGCACCGGGAACGACTTCTCGCCGAAGCCCGACGTGGTCAGGAACTGCAGCGCCTCGAGCTGCTTGGCGCGCGGCACCGGCACGAAGGGCGGGCGCCCGTCGGGATCGCCCGCGTGATCGCGGTAGAGCGTCTGCCCGCCGAGGTGCTTCACGCTCGTCGCCACCGCCTGCACGTACTGGCCGTACAGCGTCTGGAACGCGTCGGTGAGATCGGCGTAGCGCGAGTTGTCGGTGAGCACCCGGTCGGGGAGCGACGGGAAGAGCGACGCGATGAGCGCCGCGCGCTGCTTCCCCCAGGCCAGCGGATCGCCGCTCAGGTCGAAGATCGTCGTGGTCGGGTCCATGGAGCCGGGTGCGTACGCATCCTCGTCGGTGCCGTAGGCATGACCGGCGCGCGCGACCTCACGCGCCAGCTTGGCGGCCTGCGCGTCGTCGTAGTGATAGCCGTAACCGATCACCCAGCGATCGTACGTCCCCACGCCGGTGTTGTAGAAGATGGCGTTCTTGGTGCCCTTGGGGGCGAGGTTGATGCTCGGATACTCCATCACCGAGCTGTAGATCCCGTTCTCGGTGAGGAAGTCCTTGTCGTACAGCTTGTCCAGCGGCGTGTCGGTGGACGAGCGGAAGTTGTGACGCAGGCCGAGGGTATGTCCGACCTCGTGCGCCGTCACCCACAGGATCGCCTGCCCCACCATCTCGCTGGGCACCGCCTCGTTAGGCTCGATGGTGCCGTCGGCCACCAGCAGGGCGCGGAGGAGCGCGCCCTGCGCGGAGATCGTCGGCGCCAGCGCGGCGTGCTCGAGCCCGGGAATGAGCGCGTGCTCCGTCTCCAGACCGATGCCCAGCACCGCCTCGGCCGCCATGGACGGGCTGGCCACCGTCTTCCACGAGCGGCGGAAGTTCTGGATCATCGTCGCTTCCACCAGGATGTCGGCGTCCAGCACTTCACCCGTGCGCGGATCCACCATCGACGGTCCGATGGCGCCGTAATCCGGAATGTCCGACGTGTTCCAGCGGATCGTGGCGTAGCGGATGTCCTCGGCGTCGGCGCTGTCGGGCAGGATCTCGGCGCGGATCGCATCCTTGAAGCCGGCCGCCTCGAAGGCGCGGTTCCAGGCGTTCACGCCGGCCATCACGTACGGGCGATACTCCTCCGGCACCGTGCGATCGATGTAGTAGATGATCGGCTTCTTCGGCTTGTAGAGATCGCCGACCTTCTCACCCTGCTCCAGCCGCCACTTGTGCACGTAGCGCTTGAAGAACGAGTCTCCGGTGCTGGAGAAATCCTTGTGCACCGTCATGTAGTAACCGAGCCGGTCGTCGGCCACGCGCGGGGTCATCGGGTTGGCCGGCAGCTTGGCGAAGCTGTAGAAGATCGACACCGGAACGAAGCGGCTGTCGGTCACCGACTGGATGAAGATCGGCTCGCCGGGCGCGAACGTCAGCTTGGCGCGGACGTTCAGGTTCTCTGGGAAGCCCTTCACCGACTCGATGTAGCTGCGGTTCTTGTCGAGCGTGGCGCGCCCCGGCGTGCCGGGACGAGGGGCGAACGCCGCGCGCATCCGCGTGCCGATGTCGGAGAGGTCGGAGAGCATCCAGTCGGTCATGTCGAACAGCGCCGCGGAGTCACCGCGGAACGACTCGATCTTGGCCGCGTCGAGGACGGAGGCCGCGAAGGTCAGCTCCACCGCTTTCTCGGTGGGCGAGCCCGGCTCGGCCGTGTAGCGAATGGGGTGCTCGAGCAGGAAGACCTTGTCGCCGCGCCGCTCGATGGAGACGGTGGAGGCCTCGAAGATGTTGAGCATCGTCCCGCCGATCACGTTCCGGCTCCCCATCCCCTGCGCGATCTCGTAGGTGAGGAGGAACTTCTCGCCCAACCGCTCCTTCGGCACCGCCAGGTAAACCCGCCCGTCCTTCTCGTAGGTATCGAAGAAGCCGGGGCGGAAGGTGGCGTCCTTGGTGACGTCCTCGAACTTCTTGTACGAGGCACGTGGTGCTTGCGCGCCTGGCCCGCCCTGGCCTTGCGCCGCGCCGCCGGGCGCGGGTGCCGGTGCGGTGTTCTGAGCGGTGACGGGAGCGCATCCCAGCGCGCTGATCGTGAGCGCGCAGAGCAGGCGTCGTGACATGGCAGGAAGGTCCTCTTCGAGGGGTGGATCGCAGGGGTGTCGGAGGACACGTTGCCTCCATGTCCGATTCCGCACAATGGGGTGGGGACGAAGGGCTTAGAGAGAGGGACCGGAGAGGGGGCATCGGGCATCGGGACTCGGCCATCGGGACGCGGACATCGGGACTCGGCCATCGGGACTGGGGACTCGGCTTTGGCGGCGAGATCGCGACCGGTCGCCGAGTCCCGATGTCCCGATGGCCGAGTCCCGATGTCCGAGTCCCGATGTCCCCCTCCCGCCTGGGGAACTTCGCCACGATAATTGCGCTACAGCAGGTGATGCCGGCGCGAATCCGAGGAGAGAACATGGGAAAGATGGGGATACTGCTGGCCCTGTTGGCGGGGGCCGGAATAGCCGGGCTGTACGGGCGCGACCAGACGGCGCCCTCCGAGCTGCTGGCGGCGGCCGAGGTAGAGGGGGTGCAGGGGGCCACGCGAGACACCGCGACCTTCGCCGGCGGGTGTTTCTGGTGCGTGGAGGAGGCCTTCGATGCGGTGCCGGGGGTGCTGGCCACGATCTCCGGATACACGGGCGGCGCCGTCCGGAACCCGTCGTACGAACAGGTCTCCGACGGCGGAACCGGGCACGCCGAAGCGGTGCTCATCGTCTTCGACCCCCGCCGCGTGAGCTATGAGCAGCTGCTCGAGAACTTCTGGCGCAACGTCGATCCCCTCACCGCCAACGCGCAGTTCTGCGACCACGGACGGCAGTATCGCTCGGCCATCTTCTACCATGATGAGGAGCAGCAGCGGCTGGCGGAGCAGTCGAAGGCGCAGATCGAGGGCGCCAAGCGATTCAACAAGCCGATCGTCACGGAGATCGTCGCCGCCGCGCCGTTCTACGCGGCGGAGGAATACCACCAGGATTATCACACGAAAAACCCCGTGCGCTACAAGTTCTACAAGTGGAACTGTGGGCGTGCGCAACGGCTGAAGGAGCTGTGGGGGGAGCCGAAGAAGGTATCGTCGGCCTCCAAGCCGCAGACCGCGTCAGCGGGATGGAAACCAGTGGGATACAAGAAGCCCAAGGAGGAGGAGCTCAAGCAGCGCCTCACCCCGATCCAGTACCAGGTCACGCAGCACGAGAGCACCGAGGCCCCGTTCCGGAACGAGTTCTGGGACAACCACGAGCCGGGGATCTACGTCGACGTCGTCTCGGGCGAGCCGCTGTTCAGCTCCCTCGACAAGTTCGACTCCGGCACCGGCTGGCCGAGCTTCACCAAGCCGCTCGACCCCAAGAACATCGTGACGCGCACGGACCGCTCGCTCTTCATGGAGCGCACGGAAGCGCGCTCCAAGCACGCCGACTCCCACCTCGGCCACATCTTCGGCGACGGCCCTGCTCCGACGGGCCTCCGCTACTGCATCAACTCGGCTTCGCTCCGCTTCATTCCGGCGAGCAAGCTGGCGGAGGAAGGATACGGGGAGTACGCTTCGATGTTCGAGAAGAAGTAAGGAGCGGGGGAGCGGGGAGCGGGCGGGTGCCCGCCGAAGGCGGGCGGGTGGAAGCGCAGGCACACCTGATGACTACCGTCTCCGCCGGCGCTTCCCGCTCCCCCCTCCCCCCTTCCCGCTCCCCGCTTGTCCTGATTCTCCCCTCCCATTCGTTCTCTCTCAGTCGAGAACGAGATCCCCATCGCGCTTGGCTGGATTCCGGAGCGTCTTCGAGACCTGGTATCCCCGGCTCGTCCGGCAGCTCGCCCTGCGGTTGGGCGACACGGATCAGGCGGAGGATGTGGCGCAGGAGGCGTTCCTGCGACTGTTGAGCGCCGCGCCGCGCGATCCGGTGGCGTGGCTGTTCACGGTCGGCGGGAATCTGGCCACCGATCACACGCGGGTCGCGCAAGGGCGCGCGCGGCATCTCGCTCTCATCGGTAGTGAGCTGTCGAACGAGAGCGAGGACGATCCTGAAGCAGCGATGCTCCGGGCGGAGGCGGTGGCACGCGTACGCCGCGCGCTCGCCCGGCTGCCGGAGCGCGATCGCACCCTTCTCCTCCTCCACCACGACGGCGTTCGCTACCGCGACATCGCGCGGCACACCGGAGTCGCTCCGTCCTCGGTCGGATCGCTCCTCACCCGCGCGCAGCGACGCTTCGTGAAGTGCTACGAGTCTCTGGGGGAGGAGGAGTACGATGCGAGAGAGGCCTCCAACCGCTGATGCGGACGACGATCGTCTCTGGTCCGACCGGCACCTGACCGAGGGCGCGATACGCGCGCATCTCGACGGTGAGCTCGGCGCCCTGCGGCGGATTCGCGCGCGACGCCACCTGCGACGATGCCCGCGGTGCGCCGCCGCCCGCGACGAGCAACTGCTGATCTCCGGGCGCGCCGGCGCGCTTCTCGCCGGAGCGACGCCGCGTGTCGACGTCCATGAAGGGTGGCGGCGCCTGATGACGCTGAGCGCGGCCACGCCACGCGCATCGTCCTCTCGCCGC
>DATFFZ010000152.1:0-3985 GCA_035249845.1 Gemmatimonadaceae bacterium | reverse complement strand
GACGCCTGCCGGCGGCGGCGTGCGGCGGGAGCGAGCGCGTGGTGCCCGACGTCGTGCTTCCCGCGGCCGTCGGCGCGTGCAGCGCGTGGGTGAACTCCGCGGCGCTGGCGAAGCGATCGGCGGGGAGCTTGGCCAACGCGGTGAGAATGGCTTCCTCGATGTGTGGCGGTATCGTATCGCGCGCCGAACGGGGCGAGACCGGCCGTTCGGTGAGCACCTTGGCGACGATCGCTTGCGCCGACGGCCCGGTGAACGGTGGCTCGCCGACCAGCATCTCGTAGGTGACGGCGCCCAGGGCGTAGACGTCGGCGCGGAGGTCGATGGAGCGCTCGCCCATGGCCTGCTCCGGTGCCATGTACTGCGGCGTGCCCAGCGAGAGCCCGGTTTGCGTCATGCGCGTGCCGCCGGCCTGCTGCACGGCGAGCGCGATGCCGAAGTCCGCCACCACCGCATGTCCGCCCTGGAGGAGGATGTTCTCGGGCTTGATGTCGCGGTGGACCGTGCCCCTGGCGTGCGCGTGATCGAGGGCGTCGCCCACCTCGGTGGCGATGCGCACCGCATCCGCGATGGGGAGCTGCCGCTCGCGCTCGAGGCGCGCGCGAAGCGTCTCTCCCTCGACGTACGGCATGACGTAGTAGAGCAAACCGTCCGCGCTGCCGGAGTCGAAGAGCGGGAGGATGTGGGGATGCTGGAGGCTGGCGGTGAGCTCGATCTCCTTGAGGAAGCGCTCGGTTCCGAGCACCGCCGAGAGCTCCGGATGCAGGACCTTGATCGCGACGCGCCGGCGGTGGCGGACGTCCTCGGCGAGGTACACGGTGGCCATGCCGCCGGTCCCCAGCTCGCGCTCGAGCCGGTAGCGGCCGGACAGGGCCGCGGCAAGCGGGCCGGTTTGGCCCCCCGCGCCGGTGGTCATGGAGTCAGGCCTGTTTCGCGATGGCTGGAGTGGAGTGGTCTGTGGGCGAATATGGAGTCGCGGGCGGTGGAAGTCACGCGCACTGGAGAGGGGTTGGACGAACCGGCACGAGGACGTACGTGGTCTTCTCGCGCGCCTCTCCCAGGAAACACCTCGCCATGTCGCGCGACCTTCCAGACTGAGCGGATGTTCTCCTGCACCGTGTGGTGCACCCGGCGCATGCCGCGTGTGCGATCTACGGTGAGGGCTCCGCGCTTTCGAAGCTCAATTCCATGTAGACATCCTGGTTGTCGTACTCTTTGACCTCCGGGGCCGCGCCATGGCGAAACCCGAGAGACTCGTACAACCGGAGCGCTGGCTGGAGCTGCGAATTGGAGACCAGGTACACCAGGCGTGCACCCTGCTCGCGGGCGTGTGCGATACAACGTGCGACCAGGCGCCGTGCGATACCGTGCCCGCGAAATTCCGAGGACACCGCGAGCTTTGCGACCTCCCAACGTCGCGCACCCTGCGGCACGACCGCACACGTTCCTATGACGTCACCTTCGTGGAGCGCCAGGAAAATCTGGCCGCCGCGATCGAGGAAGTGCGCCTTGGGATCGGCCAGCTGTTCCTCGTTGGCGCGCTCCATGAGGTTGTACCGCTCGAGCCATTCGCGGTTGAGCTCGGCGAATCGGCGCGCGTGCTCCGCGCGGTACGCGACGATCTCGACGTTCATCTTGCCCCCCGACGCGGGCGGCGAAGAAGGGTCCCGGACCAAGCACATCGTCTATTGCCCGCTTTTGTCAGGAATTACCTTGCCGTGACGCACGACCTTCCAGACTGAGCGGATGTTCTCGATGCGCTCGAGCGGATTTGCCTCCAGGATCACGATGTCCGCCCGCCTTCCGCGAGTCAGTGTTCCCACGCTGTCGTCGAGACCGAGAAACTGCGCCGGGTAGATCGTGGCACCTCGAAGAATCTCGACGTTGCTCACCCCTGCCGCGGCGAGCGCCTCCATCTCCTTCCACGTTCCGTCCGGCTGGACCTGATCCTGCCCGACGAGAAGCCTGACCCCTCGGGCGGAGAGCTCGCGCGCGAACAACTTGCTGACGGCGAGCAAGCCCTCGAAGGGTCGCCGATATCGCTCGGGCGGGTTTTCGGCGAGGTTACTCACCGCAACCAGCAGAGTCGGGCTAAAGAAAGATCCGCTTCGTGCCCACGTGTCCGCCAGCGCCGCCAGCCGATCGTGCGAAACTGATCTCTCGCCCAGCGTCATTATGCGCAGCATGAGCTCTTCGCCAGAGCCGTAATCCTTACCGGATGTCATGAACGCCTGGACCTCGCGTGCGAGGTCGTCCCGCAGCACCCCGGACCAGGCCGCCTTGGCGTGCTCAATGCTCGTGACGCCGAGCGCGAGCGCCGTGTCAATGGGAACCGGATTGAGAATCGGGAGACCGGCGTCCCACACGACACGTAGGGATCGTGCTTTCGCGGCGCGCAGGTAGTAGCGGAGCAACGTCGCGTCCCAACGGTCGACCGCCTTCGTCATGCTCGCACCGTGGGCAGCGAGGCGATCGAGGAGCGTGTCCAGCTCCGCCGGCGATGCCACGACAACCACGAAGCCCGCGAGCGCGCCGTTGATCTGCCGGAGGAATTCCCATACGGGAGCTCCGGTGAGCATCGGCCCGGCGAAGTAGATGCTCGGTCCTAGAATGTTGCCCTCATCGACGCGCGTACGGAGAGCGGCAATGGTGGCCAGAGGTCCCCCGACGTCTCGTACGCTCGTTATGCCGTTGCGGGCGAATGCTTCGAGCGTTTCGACGACGATGGAATCGCCACCGAGGGTGAGGAACGAGAAGTGGACGTGGCTGTCCCAGAGTCCCGGAAGAGCATACCGCCCCGCGCCATCGATTCGCGTGATGGCGCGTCCCGCTGGGAGCATCGTTCCGGTGGACGCGATCCGACCGTCGCGAACCAGGATGTCGATCGGGGGGGTGAACGTGCCGCTCGCCGGATCGAACACGCGCACGTTCGAGAGCAGCAGGCCGCCGCTGTCAGGCGGTGCGGTCGTTGGTGACCGCTGAGCGGAGGCGCCGTTCAGGAGAGTGAGACCCACCACAGCGATGAGCAACCGCTCGTAGCGGATTGACATCGGCGCCTCCTTCGGGCGCGGTCATGGAGCGCCGCGCCGCAATACCCGGGGCGGGACTCGAACCCGCAAGACAGTTGCCTGTCGGGGGATTTTGAGTCCCCTGCGTCTACCAATTCCGCCACCCGGGCGCCGGGCGACGATTGCGCATCGGCGCCCGCTGGAAATTTAGCGGACGCCGCACCGGTTGGCGACTAGAAGCCGGGTCCGCGCGGCCGCGGGCCCTCGCGCCCCCGACCACGCCCCCGCTCCTCGATGCGCTTCCGCAACTGCTCCTGAAGCGCCGCGAACTTGGCGCGCTGCACCGGTGTCATGAACGACGCCAGCTCGCGCTGCTCCTGCTCGAACAGCTCGATCCGCTGACGCTGCACCTGCACCAGCTGATCGAGGAGCCGCGCCACCCGATCCTGGTTGGCCTTGTCATCGCCGGCGACCAGCTCCTGCCGGAGCCCCATGCGGGCGTCGCGCTCCTGTGCCAGCAGGAGACGGCGGCGTTCCTCGAACCTGCGCGTGGTCTCGCCGAGCTTTCGGAGCTGCTCATCGGTGAGCGCCAGGCGCTCCTGCACCACCCGGGCGAACTGCTGCCGCACGCGCTGCTCCATCTCGGCGCGACGCTGCGGACCTCCGCGCGGCGGCCCCTGCTGCGCGCCCAACGAGGGCGCGCCGAGCAGCGCCAGCAGCGCGGTCAGCACCACCAGACGTGTCATCGCTGCACCTCGCCATCGGTGGCCGGCACGCCCAGCAGGTCGCCCGGATCGGCATCGGGAAGGCCGTCGAAGCCTCGAATGTCCCGCAGCAGCGCCTCGAGCTCGGCGTCGCCGAGCTCGTCCTCGCCCAACGCCACGGCCACCGCTACCTCGGCCGGCTCCGGCGCCACGGTGGAGGGCGCCGCCTGACGAGGCGTCCCCGCCACCCGCGTTTGGCCGGACGCCGCCGCCGCG
>DATFFZ010000151.1:0-3594 GCA_035249845.1 Gemmatimonadaceae bacterium | reverse complement strand
GCCACGGGACTCGGCGCGCTCCGCAAGGGCGCGTCGCGCGCCGAGGTGGAGAGCGCGCTCGGGAAGCCCATCTCGGCCACCGAGCGGGCCGAGGGGGCGCTCAAAGTGGTGACGCTCCTCTTCCGCGGTGAGCTGGGGTTGATCGAGGCGGAGTTCGTGGAGGACGTGCTCATCAGGTACACGGTGCGGAGCAGCTGACCGCCGCTGCCTGACGAGTCTCCCGTGACGACTCCTTATCCGTGCCGCGCCGCCGCCTCGTCCGCCTTGGTGTGCTGCACCGTGCCATCCGGGTGCTCCGGCGGGCTGTACAGCGTGTACAGCCGCATCGCCTCCGACTGCGACGTGTTCACCACGTTGTGCTCCGTGCCGGAGGGGATCACCACCGCGCTCCCGTCGCGCAGCTCGTGTCGCTTGCCGTCGAGCTGCACGTAGCCACTCCCCGCCTCGACGCGGATGAATTGATCGTGCCCGGTGTGGCGCTCGAGCCCGATCTCCTCCCCGGGGCGGAGCGTCATCAGAACGAGCTGCGTGTTCGGCCCGGTGAACAGCACGCGACGGTAGTCTTCGTTGGCGATCGTGTCCTGCTCGATGTTGGTGACGTACCCGGCCATGTTGGTTCCCCCGCGTGAAAGGTCATCCCCGCTCGTAGGTGCCGAGCAGCTCGGCCTGCTCCAGCACGTGCCCGCGCATCGCCGTCTCCACCTCGCTCTTGGTAGCGGCGCCGAGCTCCGGGAGCAGCGTGTCGAGCGCGTAGAGCTTGAAGAAGTAGCGATGACGTCCGATCGGCGGACAGGGACCGCCATAGCCCGCGCGCTTCCAGTCGTTGAGACCCTCACGAGTTCCGTCCGGAAGCCCTCCGCCGCTCACCCGCTCCTTCACCCCGGCCGCCGTCGGCGGAACGTTGTACAGAACCCAGTGCACCCACACCCGCTTCGGCGCCTTCGGGTCGGGCGCGTCAGGATCGTCCACGATGAGCGCCAGACTCTTGGCGCCCGTGGGCACCCCGCTCCACTCCAGCGGAGGCGAGATGTCTTCGCCATCGCAGGTGTAGCGCTTGGGCATCGCGGCGCCGTGTGTGAAGGCGGTCGAGCGGATGGACAGGGGCACGTCATCCTCGCGTTCCAGCTTCGGTTGGCCGAGCACCGCCCTCGACTGCAAGCTACGGCCCAATGCGCGAGCCGGCGGGGCCGCCTCGCGTCCGACCGGCGCCGGGCATCCGGGGATGACCGTTCTCCTCACCGCGCTTGAGCGCGCTGGTCGCCTGCCGCATCTTCGGCCAATGGCCACAGCCGCCGAATCGCGTACCCCGCTCGCACGGCGCCACGGCGCGGCGCCCACGATGGTCTGCGCGTCCAGTGGCCGCCCATCGCTCGAGCTTCGCCAGCTCTGGGAGTACCGCGAGCTCCTCTATTTCTTCGTCTGGCGGGATGTGAAGGTCCGCTACGCGCAGACGTTCCTGGGCGCGGCCTGGGCCATCCTCCAGCCCGTGCTCACCATGGTGGCGTTCACCGTGTTTCTCGGACGACTCGCCGGCGTGCCATCGGACGGCGCTCCGTACCCGCTCTTCAGCTACGCGGCGCTCGTGCCGTGGACCTTCTTCGCCACCGGTCTCGGACATGGAGCCAACAGTCTGAGTGGGAGTGCCAACCTCATCGACAAGGTGTACTTCCCGCGCCTGTTGCTGCCATTGGCCGCGGTCCTCGGCAGCGCGCTCGACTTCGTGCTCGCGTTCAGCGTGCTGGTGGTGCTGCTGATCGTCTTTGGCGTCATGCCGCCTCCGCAGGTGGTGGCGCTTCCATTCTTCGTGCTCCTCCTGCTCGTGGCCACGCTCGGCGTCGTCCTGTGGCTGGCGGCGCTCAACGCGCGCTATCGCGATGTGCGGCACGCCGTCCCATTCCTCGTGCAGCTGCTCCTCCTGGTGACGCCCGTCGCCTACCCGAGCAGCTTGCTGCCCGCTTCCTGGCGCGCGGTGTACGCGCTCAATCCGATGGTCGGAGTCGTGGAGGGCTTTCGCTGGTCGCTGCTCGGCACCGGCGACTCGCCCGGCCTGCCGCTGCTGGTCTCCACCATCACCGCGTTCGTGCTGCTGCTGAGCGGCGCCTACTACCTGCGACGCACCGAGCGCACCGTCGCCGACGTCCTCTAGCGGGCACCGACGAGCATCCATGGACCCGCACGCGATCCGCGCCGACGGTCTCTCCAAGCGCTATCGCCTCGGAGCGCTCAAGCGCGGTCACGAGACGCTGCGCGACGCGCTGGCCGATGCCTTCCGCGCCGCGCCGCGCGCGCGCGAGGAGGACCACATCTGGGCGCTGCGCGACGTCACCTTCGACGTGCCGCACGGCGAGGTGATGGGCGTGATCGGCCGCAACGGCGCCGGCAAGAGCACCCTGCTCAAGGTGCTGTCGCGGATCACCGAGCCCACCGCCGGCTGCGCGCTCATCGATGGTCGCGTGGGTTCGCTGCTCGAGGTGGGCACCGGATTCCACCCCGACCTGAGCGGCCGCGAGAACATCTGGCTGAACGGCGCGGTGCTCGGCATGCGGCGCGCCGAAACGCGGCGCCGCTTCGACGAGATCGTCCAGTTCGCCGAAGTGGAGCGCTTTCTCGACACGCCGGTGAAGCGCTACTCCAGCGGGATGTACCTCCGTCTCGCCTTCGCCGTGGCCGCCCACCTGGAGCCGGACATCCTGCTGGTGGATGAGGTGCTGGCCGTCGGCGACGTGGCGTTCCAGAAGAAGTGCCTGACGAAGATGAGCGAGGTGGCGCGCGGCGGGCGCACCATCCTGTTCGTGAGTCACAACATGGCCGCGGTGTCGAACCTCTGCCGGAGCGCCTTCCGTCTGGACGGCGGACGCATCGTGGATCGGGGAGACGCCGGCGCGGTGGTGCGGCGCTACCTGGCCAGGGAGGGCGGCCAGCCAGCCCGCGATCTCACCGAGCACCCGGGGCGCACGGGCGGCTCCCGCCCGGTGCTGCGGCACGTGCGGCTCACCAGCCGCGGCAACCCCACCGCTACCTTCGCGTCGCGCGATCCGCTGGAGATGGAGGTCACGTGCGCCGCCGATGGCACCGACATGGATGCGCTCTCCCTCGGGCTCCTCATCAAGGATGTGGCCGGCACGCACATCCTCGGCGGCAACATGAACCAGTACGACGCGGTGCACCGCACCCGCACGGGACGCGTGATCGTTCGCGCCACCATCGACCGGCTCGACCTGGCGCCCGGGGCGTACACCATCTCGCTCTTCGTCGGAAACGGCACCTTCGACCTGGATGAGGTGGAGGAAGCGATCGCGTTCGACGTCGTCTGGGAGCGCCAGGCGGACATTCCGAGCCCGCCGCGACCGGAGTGGGGTTCGCTGCTGGCGCCCCTTCGCTGGGAGTCGACCGACACGTGAGTCCGGTATGACCGGGCGGGAGCCGGAGGACGACTCGGCCACCGCTCGCGCGCTCGCCGCCAACGCCGAGGCCGCCCTGCGAACCGCGTCGTACTACGACCGGCTCTGGACGGAGCTGGACGACGTGCCTGACGAGGACGACCGCATCCGCCTCGATTTCCTCGTCTTCGCCCTGAAGCGCATCGCCCTTCCC
>DATFFZ010000150.1:0-8376 GCA_035249845.1 Gemmatimonadaceae bacterium | reverse complement strand
AGGTGCGCAGCCGCACCGTATGCCGCGAGCGCGGCACCGGCGTTGCCCGCCGTCGGCACCACAAGCCCGGGGACATCGAGCGCACGGGCGCGCGTGACGGCGGCGCTCATGCCGCGCGCCTTGAACGAGGCGGTCGGGTTGAGACCTTCATCCTTGACCCAGAGGCGGCGGGTGCCCAGGCGCTCGGCGAGCGCCGGCGACTCGAGCAGCGGTGTGCCCCCCTCGCCTAACGAGATCGGGTGCTCGTTCTCGTACAGCGGGAGCAGTGCCGCGTAGCGCCACATGTCCCAGCGCTCGGTGAGATCCCGCGTCCGAGGGAGCGCCGCGTAGCGCACCAGCAGCGGCTGCGCGCAACGCGGGCAGACGCCGGCGAGCGCATCGCCGGGAAGAGTTTCGTCACAGGCCGAGCACGCCAGCGTCCAGGCGTGCACCTACTCCACCGGGCGCGTGGGCTCGCTCTCGCGCAGCGACTCGAGCAGCCGCTTGGCGCTCCGCTCGCTGAAGCCCGGCAGGCGCGCGATCTCCTCCTCGCTGGCGCTCCGGACGCCCTGGACGCTGCCGAACGTCTGTAACAGCAGGCTGCGCTTGCTCGGACCGATCCCGGGGATGCGCAGCAGTTCGGAGGTGACCGTGCGCATCTGGCGCCGCTTCCGGTTGTACGTCACGGCGAACCGGTGCGCTTCGTCGCGCGCGCGCTGGAGCAGCCGGAGCCCCGCCGACCGGCGCGGGAGGCGAAGCGGCTCGCTCCGACCGACGAGAAAGATCTCCTCGTCGCGCTTCGCCAAGCTGATGAGCGGCAACGTTCCCTGCCCGAGCGACTCGAGCGCGCTCTGCGCCGCGCCGAGCTGCCCTCGCCCGCCGTCGACGACGACCAGATCGGGGAGCGGCTTTTGCTCCTCGATCCTCCGCTGGAAGTAGCGGGTGACCACCTCTCGCATCGACGCGAAATCATCGGTGCCCCCGACGGTCTTCACCTTGAACTTCCGATACTCGGCGCGCTTGGGCCTGCCGTTCTCGAACCACACGAGCGAGCCGACGGTGTCGGTGCCCTGGGTGGTGGAGATGTCGAAGCAGACCATGGAGCGTGGGATGCGGGTGAATCCGAGCTCGCGTCCGAGCGTGTACACCGGATCGGCGGCGCGCTCGTCGGTCTCCATCGACGCCAGCTTGAGCTCCTCGAGGAGATGCCGCGCATTCTGCTCGGCGAGATCGATGAGCTCGCGCCGTGGGCCGCGCTGAGGGATGCGCACGTGCGTCCCGGCGAGCACCGCCTCGAGCGCCTCACGATCCTCGAAGTCGAAGGGAACGAGCAGCTCGCTGGCGCGCTCCTCGCTGGGCAGGTAGGTGCGCGCCAGGTACGCCGCGAGCACGGCCGGGTCTTCCTCCTCCTCCAGGTTCTCGAGGAAGTGGTGCTCGCGGGCCAGAAGCTTGCCGCCGCGGATGCGCATGATCGCCACGCAGGCCTCGTCGCCATCACGCGCGTAGCCGACGACGTCGCGATCCCCACCCTCGACCTCGACCACCACCGTCGGCTCCTCGAGCCGCTCCAGGTGACGCAGCACGTCGCGCAGCTCGGCGGCGCGCTCGAAGTCGAGGCGCGACGACGCCTCCTCCATGCGCTCGCGGACGCGGCGGGTGACTTCGTCGGCCCGTCCATCGAGGAAGAGGAGCACCTCATCGATCATCGCGCGATACTCCGCCTGCGTCTGCGCCAGGATGCAGGGCGCCTTGCACCGCTTGATGGCGTAGTCGAGACAGGGCCGCTCGGGCATCTCGCGCGGCATGTCGTAGTTGCAGGAGCGCACCGTGAAGATGCGCTTCACCACGTTGAGCGCGCGGCGCATGGCTCCCACGTCGGTGTACGGGCCGAAATAGCGCGCCCCGTCGCTCACCAACCGGCGCGTCACGAAGACGCGCGGAAAGGGCTCCTGCACCGTGACCTTGATGTACGGGTAGCTCTTGTCGTCGCGCAGCGCGATGTTGAAGCGCGGGCGATACTCCTTGATGAGATTCGCCTCGAGGATGAGCGCGTGCGCCTCGGACGGGACGACGATGGTGTCGACGTCGGCCACCTGGCGCATGAGCGCCCGCGTCTTCACGCTCTCCAGATGGTCGCTGCCATAGTAGCTGCGCACCCGCGAGCGAAGGCGCTTGGCCTTCCCGACGTAGAGCACGCTCCCCTCCGTATCCTTCCAGAGGTAGACTCCGGGGGACTCGGGGAGATGCGTGATCTTGAGGGCGACGGGCTCGGGCGCGGTCATCATGCAGCTCGGTGCGGCTTGGGACTCAACTTTAATTATAATAGCTCAAGTACGTGAATGGCAGCGACTTAAGTCTCTATGTCGGACTACCTGGATGGCCGCCTGATGCCTCGTCGCAAGATGGCCGCGGCGTCCTCGACGCCGAGCGCCGCCGCCAGCACGAAGTAGAATACCCCGAACACGCCGAGGATCGCCGCCCCGGAGAGCACCGGGTGCAGCCCCAGCGGCAGGGCGAGGCGAATCCCCCACCCGGCTGCCGCGGCGGCTCCTGCTGCCACCCAGAGGCGAAGGAGATGCCCTGTGGAGCCCGGTGCGGCCCCGATGCGGTTCGACAGCGCTCGGCGCAGCAGCACCAGCTCGATCCAGGCGGCCACCCCCGATGCCAGCGTGATTCCGGCGGCACCCCAGCGGGCCGCGATGCCGAGCATCCCGGGGACGTGGAGCGCGGCCAGGTAGCCGAGTCCGCTGGTCAGCACTACCCGCACCAGCGCGAAGCGGAAGGGCGTGCGCGTATCGTGCAGCGCGTAGAAGGTCGACGCGTACAGACGCCCCAGCGTGGCCGGGAGCAGACCGATGGCGGAGCCCGCCAGGATCCCCCAGACGTACAGCGAGTCGGCGCGCGTGAAGCTCCCCGTCTCGTACAGCGTCCCCGCCACCACGTCGCCGAGCGCCAGGAACGCGACGGCCGAGGGGACGACGAAGAGCGCGATGCGCCGCAGCCCGCTCGTGAGGCGCGCACGGAGATGCTCGGCCACCGCGCGCTGGTCGCCGAGCGCGCTCGACATCGCCGGGAGCTCGGCAGCCGACACCGCCATCCCGAAGAGGCTCACCGGCAGCGTGTAGAGGATCTGCGCGTAGTAGAGCGCGGCCACGGCGCCGGTGGGAAGGAGGCTCGCCAGCAGCTGATCGATGTAGGCGCTGATCTGCACGATCCCGCGACTCACGAACACCGGCACGAAATTTCGCGTCACCGTGCGCAGATGCTCGCTCGTGAGGCCGTTGGTGAGCGGGATGCGCCCCAGCACGGCGCGCACGGTCGGCAGCTGCACCAGGATCTGGAGGAGGCTTCCACCGACGGACGCCCAGGCGGCGGTGATGGCCAGCGACTCCTGGCCCAGGCGGGTTCCGCCGAGCAGGAGCGCGGCGACGATCGCCGCGTTCCAGATCACCGGTGCGGCGTACGAGAGAAAGAAGTGCCGGTGGCTGTTCAGGATCCCGAGGCACCAGGCGGACAGCACCAGCAGGCCGGCGCCCGGGAAGAAGATGCGCACCAGCCTGATGGTGAGCTCGCGCTTGGCGCCGGTGAAGCCGGGCGCGATGAGATCGATGAGAAGGGGCGTGGCGAGGACGCCGAGGAGCACGAGCAGGGACGTGACGAGCGCCAGCAACGCGAGGACGCCGCCGGCGAGGCGACGCGCCTCGTCGCGGTCGTCGCGGGCGAGGAGTCGGGCATACACGGGAATGAACGACGCCGAGAGGACCCCTTCTCCGAAGAGGTTCTGGAGGAGGTTGGGAATGCGAAACGCCGCCGAGAACGCGTCGGCGGCGGCGGAATTTCCGAAGTAGAAGGCGAAGACGCGCTGCCGGACCAGCCCCGCGATCCGGCTGAGGAAGATGCCGGTCGCGACCAAGAGGGCGAATCGTCCGCCGCTCTCTGGGTTGGCGGGGGGCGGCGTGGATGGGGGCGAGTCGCTGGCCGGCGTGACGCCCATGCTTAACGAGTCGAGGGAGCGCTCTCGGGCGCGGCAACGCCGTTCACCAGGCGCCGAGCGTGCTCGCGGGCGCGCTCGAGCATGGCATCGAGCAGCGGCGTCCCGTGTCGCGCCAGGATCGGGATGAAGTTGAGAACCCGCTCCTGCGGGCGGCCCAGCGGAAAAAGCGCGGCCCGGGCGGTGGCGATGTCGGCCGCGGTCTGCGCGTCGCGCCGCTTCTGCGCGGCGAGGACGCGTCGCTCGAAGCGCTCCACGCGCCGCCGCACGGTGGCATCGAGCCCCTTCACCACCTCGGGCGCCAGCGGAAACCCGGTGCGCTCCACCGCCCGCGCGATCTCGGCCACGCTCTCGGCGAGCTGCTGCCGGGCACGCTCGAGCGCGTCGCGCACCGGCCGAGGGAGACCGCGACGCGCCAGCATCCGCTCCACCACTCCTTCGTCGCGCATCGACTCCAGCGAGAGCTCGTAGCGCTGCAGGATGCGATCGATGTGCGGCTCGACCACGATGGCGCCCCAGCGCGGCAGCGCCACCGGCTGCGCCGTCCCGAGCGCCTCGGCCAGCGCGCTCACCTGCGCGAAGTAGGCGATCTCGCCCGGACCGGCCACATAGGCCGCCGTGGGGAGGAGCGTGCGCTCCACGATCGGACGGAGCAGCACGTTCGGGCCCAGCGTGCCGGGAGCGGCGCGCCGTGCGGCCTCGGCCGCCTCGGTCACGGGAACGCGCTCTCGGCTGCCATCGCCGTACCGAAAGACGACGGTGAGCGACGGCACGTTCGACACCTGCGGCTCGAACCCGGCGGCCTGCATCTCGCTGGTGCGCGTGGTGAGGGCGCTGTCCTCCGCGCCGGCACGCTCGAGCGCGCGCACGAGGATCGGGTGTGCCGCGCGCCGTACCGCCGGGTCGCCGCCGTCGAGCACGGCGATGCCTAACGGCTCGAGCATCGAGCGGAGGAGGGTGAGGTACGCCTGGCCGACGGTGACGCCGGGAACGTAGGCCTCCCGGGTGCGCTCGAGCACGCGCGGATCGACGGCCGAGCCGGTGGCGCGCGCCAGCGCGTCGAGCAGCGCGGAGACGTCCCCCAGCGGCACGTCACGCAGGCTCGCGCCATCGGCGGCGGTACCGGGGAGACTCAGCGCCTCCAGCCCGCCGCGCACGGCCACGTGGGTGGTGCGTGCCTCGGCGAGGTCGGTGTCATCGGTCGCCGCCCAGAACACGGGAGCGACCGGTACGCCGGTGGCGTCCTGGATCTCGTCGGCGAGCGCCAGCACGGCGAGCGCCTTGGTCCAGGTGTACATCGGTCCGCCGAAAAGCCCGGGTTGCTGGCCGGTGGTGACCACGATCCCCTGCTCGGCGGCACTGCGGCGCAGGCGGTCGACGCCGGCGGTGCCTGACGAGAGGGCGGGCGTGAGCGCCGCCAGCCAATCGCGCCCGCGCATCTCCGCACGCAACGCCTCGGCGTGAGTCCGCCACTCCGTCTCGTCCACCGGCCTCGGCGTCAGCCACGCCGCGCCCGACCCGCCGAGGAGCGCGCGGGTGAGCGCGCTGCCCCCGAGGGACGTGGTGAGGACGCGAGGGCCGGACGTGGACGCGCTCATCACTTGTGATAGGGCTCGCCACGCACGAGCGTGCCCGCCCGGTACAGCTGTTCGGCCAGCACCAGGCGGGCCATCTCGTGCGGAAGGGTCCAACGGGAGAATGCGAGGCGCAGCTCGGCGCGAGCGGTCACCCGCGGAGCGAGGCCGAAGGCGCCACCGATGACGAACGCCACATCGCGCGACGCGCGTTCCCGCTCGCGCTGGAGCCAGGAGGCGAACTCCTCGGAGGTCATCTCGCGCCCGAGCGCGTCGCAGGCCACCAGCATCGCGCCGTCCGTCACCGCGCCGAGCAGGCGCTCGGCTTCCTTCTCTCGCACCGCGTCGGGCGTCCGGCCGCGCGCGGACTCCTCGCGCAGCTCGCGCACCTCGAGCGGCCAGTAGCGCTGTGCCCGCTGCTCAAATTCGGCGATGACGGCGGCAAGGTGCGCGTCGCGGAGCTTGCCGATGCACAGGACGGAGAGGCGCATTCCTCACGCGTAGATCCCGCGCAGCCGATGCACCGTCGCCACGCGGCTGATCGACAGCATGTAGGCCGCGGTGCGCATGTTGACGCGGTGGCGACGCGAGATCTCCAGCACGTCGGTGAAGCTCCGCTGCATGATCTGGAGCAGGCGGTCGTTCACCGTGTCCTCGGTCCAGAAGTAGCCGCCGCGGTCCTGCACCCACTCGAAGTACGACACCGTCACGCCCCCGGCGTTGGCGAGAATGTCGGGGATGATGAAGACTCCCTTCTCGTCGAGGATCGTGTCCGCGGCCGCCGTGGTGGGCCCGTTGGCCCCTTCGGCGATCACCTTGGCGCGGATGTCCGCCGCGTTCTTGGTGGTGATCACGTTCTCGAGCGCCGCGGGCACCAGGACGTCGACGTCGAGCTTGAGCAGCTCATCGTTGGTGATGCGGTCACCCGTGCGGTAGCCCTCCAGCGACCGGTGCTCCTTCACCCAGGCGATGGCGTCGTCGATGTCGACGCCCGCTTCGTTGAAGATCCCACCGGAGCGGTCGCCGATGGCCTTGATGACGCACCCTTCACGTTGGAGCAGCTGCGCCGCCACCGAGCCGACGTTCCCGAAGCCCTGCACCGCGACCCCGGTACCCACGATCGGCATCCCGAGATTCCGCAGGGCCTCGCGGGTGACGACCATCACGCCGCGTCCGGTCGCTTCGCGGCGACCGAGCGAGCCGCCCATCTCCACCGGCTTCCCCGTGACCACCGCCGTGACGGTGTGCCGCACGTGCATCGAGTAGGTATCCATCACCCACGCCATGACGCGCTCGTTGGTGTTCACGTCGGGCGCCGGCACGTCCGAATCGGGGCCGAGGATGTTGATGATTCCCGCGGTGTAGCGTCTCGTCAGCCGCTCCAACTCTCCGACGCTCAGCTTGAGCGGATCGCAGATGACGCCGCCCTTGGCGCCGCCGAAAGGGATGTTCACCACCGCGCACTTCCACGTCATCCACGCCGCCAGCGCCTTCACCTCGTCCAGCGTCACCTGCGTGTCGAAGCGGATCCCCCCCTTGGCCGGCCCGCGCGAGGTGTTGTGCAGGACGCGATAGCCGGTGAACACCTCGATGTCCCCGTTGTCGAGGGTGACGGGGACGGAGATGATGATCTGCTTCTCGGGGTGCCGAAGGATCTTGTAGAGCCCTGGCTCGAGGTCCAGGAGCTCCGCCGCGCGATCGAAGCGCGACATCATCGCCTCGAAGGGGTTCTCCTCGTTGAGGAAGCGGTCCTTGTCGGGCCGGACGATGCGGTGGGTGGGAAGTCGGAGGTCGGTGGTCATGACGGCTGGGAGACTCCATCGGGGCTCGCCCCGACGGCATGGGAGGCTGGGCGACATCGCAACAGCTCGGCGAGCAGCGACGCCACCCGCTCACCCCCGGACTCGACGACGACGCGCTGAGAAACATACCACAACGGCGCCGTGGCGCGAGTCCATGATGGGCCTAGCTTTACGGCGTCTTTCAGGGTACAGACGACGATGTCGACGCCCCGGCCACGAGCCTGCAGACGGGCCACGTCGCGCTGGCTGAAAGGATGGTGATCCGCAAAGACCTCCCATTCCACCGACTCGGGTCCGGCCGCGGCGATCTGCGCCAGGAAGGCAGCGGGATCGCCGACGGCGGCGATGGCCAGCACCTCGCGGCGCTCCAGGGCGGAAAGGGGGAGCGATTCCTCCGGCGCGTCCAGCCGCCGTAGCTCGTCCGGCGCGAGGCGCACTACCGCCACCGGCAGGCGCGGCGCCGCGCGCCCGATGGCGCGAAGCACTGAAGAGACGCCCGCGTCGTCCGCTGCCTTTCGCGTGACGATGGCCATCGACGCCCGGCGAAGGGCCCTGAGCGGCTCGCGCCAGGCGCCGGCGGGGAGGAGGTGACGGGGCCGACTCCAGGCGTCGGCGCTCACCAGCACGACGTCCGCATCGCGCGCCGCGCGGCGGTGCTGAAAGGCGTCGTCGAGCACGGCGACGTCCGCGCCGTCGGCGGCAGCGATGGCGATCCCGGCCAGGCGATCGGGGGAGGCGATCACCGGCACCTCCGGATTGAGCAGCGCGTGCACCCGTGTCTCATCCGCCCCCACGCCGCGCATGACGATCGCCGGTCGCGCTCCGAGCCGGCGAAGCTCCGCGGCGAACCAGGCCGCGATCGGCGTCTTCCCCGTTCCGCCGACGCTGAGATTCCCGACGCTCATCACCGGGATGCGCGACCGGCGCGCCTTCGCCAGCCCGCGCCGAAACGCGAGATCGCGGGCCGCGACGCCGGCCCGGAAGAGCGCCGACGCGGGGAGGAGGTGACGGGGCCGACTCCAGGCGTCGG
>DATFFZ010000149.1:0-2674 GCA_035249845.1 Gemmatimonadaceae bacterium | reverse complement strand
CGGCCCCCGCGCCCGCCGCGCCCGCTGCTCGTCAGGCACCGGTCATGGAGGGCGACTACCGCGACGTCCCGCTCACGCAGATCCGGAAGACGATCGCCCGGCGGTTGGCGGAATCCATCGGCCCGATCCCGACGTTTTACCTCACGATCGAGGTCGACCTCGAACGCGCCGCGGAGATGCGCCAGGCGATGGCGGCAATGGGGGACGACTACAAGGTCTCCTTCAACGACATCATCCTCAAAGCCGTGGCGACGGCCCTGGCGCAGCACCCGGAGGTGAACGCACACTGGCTCGGCGACCGCATGCGCCAGTTCGGCCGCGTGCACATCGGCATGGCCGTCGCCATCGATGAGGGACTCATCACGCCGGTGATCTTCGATGCCGACCGCAAGCGCATGAGCGAGATCTCGCGTGAGGCGAAGGAGCTGGCCAAGCGCGCGCGCGAACGCAAGCTCAAGCCGGATGAGTACACCGGCTCCACCTTCTCCGTCTCCAACCTCGGCATGTTCGGCATCGAGCAGTTCACCGCGATCATCAATCCGCCCGAGGTGGGGATCATCGCGGTGGGCGCGGTGGAGGAGAAGCCGGTGGTCCAGGATGGCGAGACGACGGTCCGCAAGCGGATGCACCTCACCATGAGCTGCGACCACCGCGTGGTCGACGGCGCCACCGGCGCGAAGTTCTTGCAGACGGTGCGACGGATGCTGGAGAATCCGCTGATGCTGGTGTACTGAGGCGCGGGAATCGGAAATCGGGAATCGGGAATCGCAGGCACACCTGATGACTTCCGAATCCGCCGGTCCGATTCCCGATTCCCGATTCCCGATTCCCGATTCCCGAACCCGACATCCATGCCCTCATTCGATGTGATCTTCCTCGGCGGCGGGCCCGCCGGATACGTCGGCGCGATTCGCGCCGCGCAGCTCGGGCTCGCGACGGCCGTCGTGGAGCGCGAAGGGCTCGGCGGTACGTGCGTGCTCTGGGGGTGCATTCCGGCCAAGGCACTGCTCGAGTCCGCGGCGCTCGCCACGCGCGTCAGGCACGCGGCCGATTTCGGCGTAACCGTGGGTGAGGTCAAGACCGACTACGCCGTCGCCATGAAGCGCTCGCGGAGCGTCAGCCAGCAGAACTCGAAGGGGGTCGAGTTCCTCTTCAAGAAGAACAAGGTCACCTGGATCAAGGGTACCGGCCGCCTGACGGGGCAGAAGGCCGTCACGGTGAAGGGCGCCGACGGCAAGGAGGAGCGGCACGAGGCCAGGAAGGCCGTCGTGATCTGCACCGGATCGCGCGTGAAGGGACTTCCGCAGATCGGTCTCGAGCTCGACAGGAACCGGGTGATCTCCTCCGACGAAGCGCTCATCCTCGAGAGCGCCCCCACGTCGATGGCGATCGTCGGCGCCGGCGCGGTCGGCTGCGAGTTCGCCGACGTCTTCAGCGCCTTCGGCACCGCCGTCACCCTCATCGAGGTGCTCCCCACCGTCCTCCCCATCGAGGACGCCGACGTCTCCGCCGAGCTCTCGCGCAGCTTCAAGAAGCGGAAGATGGACATCGTGACCGGCGCCAAGATCAAGGGCGCCAAGGTCGGCGGCGACTCGGTGACGCTCTCGCTGGAGAGCGGCGGTAAGACAAACGACCTCACCGTCGAGAAGGTGCTGGTCGCCGCGGGACGCGCGCCGAACGTGGAAGAGATCGGGCTCAAGGAAGCGGGCGTGCAGCTCACCGAGCGCGGCTTCATCAAGGTCAACGAGCGGCTGGAGACCACCACGCCCGGCATCTACGCCATCGGCGACGTGGCCGGTCCGCCGATGCTCGCGCACAAGGGCTCACGCGAGGGCGTGGTGGTGGCGGAGCTCATCGCCGGAGAGAAGCAGGTCCACCTGGTGAACTACGGCAACATCCCCAACGCCACCTACTGCCATCCCGAGGTCGCGTCCATCGGACTCACCGAGCAGCAGTGCAAGGAGAAGAAGCTGGAGTACAAGGTCGGGAAGTTTCCCTTCTCCGCCAACGGACGCGCGCGCACGTCGGGGGAGACGGAGGGCTTCGTCAAGATCATTCGCGACGCCAAGTATGGCGAGATCCTCGGCGCGCACATCGTGGGCGCCCACGCCACCGAGATCATCCACGAGCTGGCGGTGGCGCGCGAGAACGAGTACACGGTGGACGAGGTGGACCTGGCCGTCCACGCGCACCCCACGCTCTCGGAGGCGATCGCCGAGGCGGCGCTCGACTCCGTCGGCAAGCTGATCCATGCCTGAGCTGTGGGTCGTCCGACTCGGCCGCATCGCCTACGGCGAGGCGCTCGAGCTGCAGCGCGCGGTGGCGGCCGCGCGCATCGCCGGACAGCTCTCCGAAGACGTGCTGCTGCTCCTCGAGCATCCGCCGGTAGTGACTCTCGGGCGCGCCAGCAAGGAGCGGCACCTCACGTCATCTCCCGAGTTTCTTCGCTCGCGCGGCGTGGAGGTGTTCGAGGTCGAGCGCGGCGGCGACGTCACCTTTCACGGGCCCGGACAGCTGGTCGGCTATCCGATCCTCGACCTCAAACGGCACCGGCAGGACCTTCACTGGTACCTTCGCCAGGTGGAGGAGGCGCTGATCAGAGCGATCGGCGAGTACGGGATTCCGGGAGAGCGCCACGCCGGGTACACCGGCGTGTGGACCCGCGAACGGAAGA
>DATFFZ010000148.1:0-4979 GCA_035249845.1 Gemmatimonadaceae bacterium | reverse complement strand
GCAGGGCACGGTGGCGGCGCGGCAGTGAGCCTGTTCCTGCCCGAATCGGCAATGCTGACGCGACGCGAGCAGGTGGCCGGCCCGCTCGCGCCGCTGGCGGTCTCACTCGGCCAGGACCTCGAGCGCGTGCTGGCCGCCGATCCGGAGATCCCCACCCGCAAGGCGCTCCTTTCGCGCGACGGCGGTCGCTGTGCGCGCGACGGCAGCCAGCTGGCGTTCGATCCGTACTCTCCCGCGTCGCATCGTTGTCCGTCATGCGGCGCCAGGTACGAAGGGGAGCGGCACGACCGCGCCTGGATCACCTGGTACCAGCTCTGGTTGGTGGAGCGCGCGGTGCACGCCGCCGCGCTGCACGCGGTCACCGGACAGGAGTCGCTGGCCGCGCTCTCGCGCACGATCCTCCGCGGCTACGCCGATCGCTACCTGAGCTATCCGAACCGCGACAACGTGCTCGGTCCGTCGCGTCCCTTTTTCAGCACGTACCTCGAGTCGATCTGGCTGCTGTACATCGCCGCCGCGCTCGACATGCTCGAGTCGGCGGACGCGGCCGGCACCCTCTCCTCGATCGTGCGCGAGCGCGTGATCGAGCCGAGCGCGGCGATGATCGGCTCGTACGACGAGGGCGGGTCGAATCGGCAGATCTGGAACAACGCGGCGCTCATCGCGGCGGAGTTGATGCTGGACGACACCGGCGCCGCGGAGCAGGCGGTGGTCGGACCATCGGGCGTGCTCTCGCACCTGGCGGAAGGGCTGCTTGGCGACGGCTCCTGGTTCGAGGGGGAGAACTATCACTTCTTCGCGCACCGCGGTCTCTGGTACGGCGTTCTGCTGGCGGAGCGCGCCGGCGTGGAGATTCCCGCCCCACTCGTCAGGCGCTTCGACCGGGGATTCGCGGCGCCGCTGGCCACGGCGCTCCCCGATTTCACCTTTCCGTCGCGGCGCGATTCGCAGTACGCGGTCTCGCTCCGTCAATGGCGCTTCGCCGAGTCGTGCGAGCTCGGTCTCGCCCGGAGCGAGGACCGATGTTTGATCGGCGCGTTGTACGAGCTCTACGAGCGCCCGTACGCGCGGGGCGACACCGGACGCTGGCGCTCGACGGCGGAATCGGAGCGAAACGAGCCTCCCTCCAGCCTGTCCCGCGCGGACCTGGGCTGGCGCTCGCTGCTCTTCGCGCCGCCCACGCTCCCGACGCTCGAGCCCGTCGCACCACGCTCGGCGCACCTGGAGGAGCAGGGTTTCGCGGTCTTTCGGCGCGACCGCGGACGCGTGTACGCCGCGCTAGACTACGGGCATTCCGGCGGCGGACATGGCCACCCCGATCGCCTCAACATCCTGCTAAGCGTCGGAAGCGAGCGATGGCTCGACGACATGGGAACCGGCTCCTACGTGGATCCCACGCTTCACTGGTATCGGAGCACTCTGGCGCACAACGCGCCGCTCTTCGACGGCCGCTCGCAGCACCGGACGCGCGGAGTGCTCCGCGCCTTCGAGGAGCGCGGCGGTGCCGGTTGGATCGACGCTGGAGCGCCGATCGGCGCCCTGGCGCCCGGCGTCGCCGCCTCGCGCTCGCTGGTGGTGATGACCGACTACGCCATCGAGCAGCTCCGGTGGGAGAGCGACCGCGATGTGCGCGTCGAGCTGCCGATTCACGCGCTGGGTGCGCTGGAGGGAGTGAGCGCCTGGCAGCCGGCACAGTTGTCGGGCGGCGCGAACGTCGAAGACGGCTTTTCCTACGCGCGCGACGAGGCGACGGCGTGCGCGCCGAGCTCCGGTGTCGCTCGCCTGGTGCTGGGCGGGGGCGACGGTGGCGACGCCTGGATCGTCACCGGCGCTGACGCCCGGTGGTGGCGAGCCACCGCACCCGGACCTCCCGGGCGTGGCGATCGGCCCTTTCATCTGGTTCGCCGCGAGGCGCGAAGCGGCTCCATCACCACGGTGTGGAGTTGGGGGAGGGCCGTCGTCGACGTGGAGGGTGACGGCGACACGATTCGCGTTCGGCGCACCGCCGGGGACGTGCACGAGCACGCGCTCCGCGACGGCGAGTGGCACGTCGAGCTCATGGCGGGAAGCGCTCGCAGTACCATCATACTCGGCGGCGCGACGGATGCGCTTCCCGATGAGGATGCCACCGTCGCGTGGCGCGAGATGCCGCCGGCGTCCAGGGCCATCGGGATCCCGGCCGTGCCGCGCGCGTTCACCGCACGGCTCGGCGCCGAGCACTATCGTCGATCGGAGCCGACGTGGGAGGAGGCCGGGTCGCCGCGCGCCGAGGTCGCCATTGGCGTCGAGGATGCGCACCTCGTGGTCGGCGTCGAGGTGCGAAAGCGGGATGTCGTCTTCCGGCCTCCTGGTGCGTCCGACCCGCTGCTCGACAACGAGCACCCCGACATCCACAGCGACGGCGTGCAGCTCTACGTCCTGAGTCCGGCATGGAGCGCCATGGCCGCCTGGCTGGCGGTGCCGGAGCGCGAGAGTGGCACCGTTCGCCTCCGGGCGGTCGACGGGTCCTATGCCGGCGTGCCCGTCGCCGCGACCTGGCAGGAGCGCGACGGCGGGTACGCCATGACCTTTCGCCTTCCGCTGAGCGCGCTCGGCGATGCGCCGGTGCTGCCGGTGTGGCTCGACGTCCTGGTGAACGACATGTCCCCCGACCGCGAGCGCCGGCGCGGGCAGCTCGTGCTCAGCGGCGGGCTCGGCGGTTACGTCTATCTCCAGGGAGACCGCCAGTCGCCGCATCGGCTGCTTCCGTTCATGATCGCCCATGCCTGACGACGCGCTGGCGGCCGTGCGTGTGGTGCTGCACGAGCCGCAGGATCCGGTGAACATCGCCGCCACCGTGCGCGCCATGAAGAACATGGGCGTGCGCGACCTCCGACTGGTCGCGCCCAAGGCCTACGACGCGAGCCGAATCGAAGCGGTGGCGCACGGCACCTCCGACATCGTGTCCGGCATCCGCCACCACGACACGCTCGATGACGCGCTGGCGGACTGCGTGCGGGTGGCCGGTTTCACCGCCAGACACCGCACCGCCAAGCGCGCCATCGTGGAGCCTCGTCAGGCAGCGGCCGAGCTGCTGCGCTTCGCGGCGGATGGTCCGGTGGCGATCCTCTTCGGCCGCGAAGACACGGGGCTCGCCAATGCGGCGCTCGATCGCGCGCATCTGGTGGTGACGATCCCCACCACCGAGCATGCGTCGCTCAATCTGGCGCAGGCCGTGCTCATCGGGCTCTACGAGCTGCACCGCGCGGCCACCGGGGTGACGCGCGAGCGTCCGCCGGCGCGCAAGGAGGCGCCTCCGGCCACCGCCGGGCAGTACGAACGCCTCTTCGCCGACGTGCACCGCGCGCTCGAGGCACTCGACTTCTTCCGCACGCGGAACGCCGAGCTGATTCTCCGCACCGGCCGTTCGCTCGCCTATCGCGCGGCGCCGGACGCGCGCGAGATCGAGCTGGTGCGCGCCATGGCCATCGAGGTGGTGCGGGCCCTCGACCGCGCGCGCACGCGCACTTGACGCTCACGCCCTCCCGGTCTTTCGTACCGCATGCCGCAGCCGTTCCCCGATCCGGATGACCTCGGCGCACCATGGCTCGCGCGCGCGCGCGCGATCATTCCGGGTGGCGCTTCCACCGGCAGCAAGCGCGCGCCGGCGCTGTACGGAGCGGAGCTTCCGTCGTCGCCCACGCACTTCGTGAGCGCGGAGGGGTGCCGCGTGGTCACCGCCGGGGGGAGAGAGCTGGTGGACTGCACCATGGCGCTCGGCGCCGTGGCCATCGGCTACGCCGACCAGTACGTCACCGACGCCGTGGTGGAAGCCGCCAGCCGCGGATCGGTGTCCGGCCTGTCGCACGTGCTCGAGGTGCAGGTTGCCGAGCGGCTGTGCGGGGCGATCCCGTGCGCCGAGCGGGTGCGCTTCCTGAAGAGCGGCGCCGAGGGTGTCGCCGCCGCGGTGCGGATCGCGCGCGCGCATACCGGCCGATCCCGCGTGATCGGATCCGGCTACTTCGGGTGGCTCGACTGGTGGCGGGATGACGCCGGCGTCCCCGCCGGCGCGCGGGCCGATTTCGAGAGCGTCCCCTTCGACGACGCCGGAGCGCTGGCGGACGCGGCGCGACGGGCGGGGGATGCGCTGGCCGCGATCGTGCTCGAGCCGGTCATCGAGCGGCTCCCGTCGCGCGAATGGGTGATGGAGGCGCGACGCGCGTGCGAGGCGAGCGGTGCCGTGCTGATCTTCGATGAGATGAAGACCGGCTTTCGGCTGCGACGCGGTGGCTATCAGGAGCTAGCCGGGATCGTTCCCGACGTCGCGGTATTCGGAAAGGCGATGGCGAACGGTTTTCCGCTCGCCGCCGTGGTCGGCCGCGCCGACGTCATGTCGGCGGCGGAACGGACCTGGATCTCCTCCACCCTGGCATCGGAGAGCGTGTCGCTGGCGGCGGCGAACGCCGTGCTCGATTGGCACGAGCGGGAGGACGTTCCGGCCACGCTCGAGCGCACGGGACAAGCGATGCTCGCCGAGTTGCGCGAGGCGATCGAGGTCAGCGAGCTGCACGGAGTGACGGTCGACGGCCTGCCCGCCATGTGGCTCCTTCGCTTCAGCGACCCGGAGCACGAGAGTCGGTTCGTGCGGCTCGCGGCCGAGGGCGGCGTGCTCTTCAAGCGGGGGGCGTACGATTTCCCGTCGCTGGCGCACGACGACGGCGCGCTGGAGGAGATCGCCCGAGCGGCGCGCGAGGCGTTTCGCGTGCTGGCCGAAGAGGAGAGCGATGTCCGCGCGTGATGAGCCGCGAGGACCGCTCGTCGACGTACACGCGCACTTCCTCCACGCCGGGTGCGGTCGCGGCGACTGGCAAGCACGCAACGCCTCGCGGTTGGACGCGGGCGAGCGCATCGGGATCACGGTGCACGTCGCGTCGATCCTCGGCAGCTTCGGCCATACGTCGCCCACCTACTTCCCATCGCCCGCCGACGTCACCCGTGGC
>DATFFZ010000147.1:0-7260 GCA_035249845.1 Gemmatimonadaceae bacterium | reverse complement strand
GGCCGACACGATCGCGGAGCTCGAAGCGAACCGCGAGGTCAAGCTGGAGACCGCTCCGGACTACGTGATCGGGTATCTGTGTCAGGAGCTGGCGGCGAAGTGGGTGATCGCGTCCTCCGCGCTGACGCGCGAGCGGTAGTCTCGCTGTGACGTCGGCCCGGCGAGGCGGCACTTGACATTCGGCTCTATTTAACCTATGAGTTAATTAACTCATCGGTTAACCACGTCATGCCCGCGGACACTCTGAGCCTCACCTTCTCGGCGCTCGCCGATCCCACCAGACGCGCCATCCTCGCCCGGCTCGCCTCCGGAGAGGCCACGGTCAAGGAGCTGTCGGCGCCATTCGACATGAGTGCCCCGGCAATCTCCAAGCACCTCAAGGTGCTCGAGCGCGCGGGACTCATCGCCCGCGGGCGCGAGGCGCAGTGGCGTCCATGCCGGCTGGAAGCGGCGCCGCTCGAGGAAGTCGCGAAGTTCGCCGACGAGTTCAGACGGAACTGGGAGGCGAGCCACAAGCGGCTCGACAGATACCTGCAACGGCTGCAAGCCCGGGAGAACGATCATGGCCACCGCTGACAAGATCGGTGCGACGCACTTCTCGACGCCGACGGACCGCGAAGTCCTCATCACCCGCACCTTCGACGCGCCGCGCACGCTGCTGTGGGAGGTCTGGACGGACCCGAAGCACGTGCCGCAGTGGATGACGGGCCCGGAAGGGTGGACGATGCCGGTGTGCGAGATCGACCTGCGCCCCGGCGGGAG
This sequence comes from Gemmatimonadaceae bacterium, assembly GCA_035249845.1. Lineage (GTDB taxonomy): Bacteria > Gemmatimonadota > Gemmatimonadetes > Gemmatimonadales > Gemmatimonadaceae > DATFBY01. The sequence continues at coordinate 6,498 of DATFFZ010000147.1, read as the reverse complement.
CTGGCACTTCGTCTGGCGCAAGGCCAACGGAACCGAGATGGCGATGACCGGCGAGTATCGCGAGGTGAAGCCGCCGGAGCGCCTGGTGTCGACCGAGAAGTGGGGCCCGGAGTGGCCGGAGACGATCAACACCGTCACCTTCATCGAGAAAGGCGGGCGCACGACGGTGGATACGACGATCCTCTACCCGTCGAAGGAGGCGCGTGATGCGGCGCTCGGCACGGGGATGAAGGATGGCTCCAACATCAGCTACGACCGGCTGACGGACTACCTGCGCTCCCTGAAGTGAGGCGCGTCAGGCCTCGCTCACCCGCACCTTCGGAATCGGTCGCAGCCTGCGGATCATCGTCCAGGCAGCGGCGAGCAGCGCGGGCGAGTCCCCCTCGTTGGGACGACGTAGCAGCATGATGAGCGCGGCGACGTACACCAGCCCGACGTTCATGTCCGCCATGAGGAGGTGCCGCACGTGGAAGGAGACGCCGGGCTCCAGCGTTGCCAGCTGCAGCTGGAATGAGAGCCACGTGAGCGCGGCGAGCACCAGCGCCTCGGGAAGGGTGGCCGCGATCAGGAAGAGCGGGAGCAGCTCGTACTCGGTGAGCGTCTGCGGGATGAAGGTGAGCGCGAGGAAGAGGCGCGCTTCGGGACGCTTCCAGCGCGTGATGCCGAGCAGGAGCAGCGGTCCGACGAAGGTGGTGACCGGCGGGATCATGCGCTCGGAGTGCGTTCGGATCCGCTCCAGCCACTCCAGTGGCCAGGTCGGCATCACGGCCAGGCTGACGCCCACGAGGAGCGCCGCCCCCACGGCTGCCCTGACCGACGGGCGATACAGGAACAGCGCGAGGCCGATCGTTGGCTTGGCCACCAGCAGGAATCCCATCGTCGGCATGAGCGCCGCCGCGGTGAGCAATGGCGACCACTGCCCGAGCATGGTGGCGACCACGAGCGACGTGCTCAGAAAGAGCGGCAGCCGACGGTATCCATCGCGCGCAACCGCGTAGGCGAGGAGCGCGGCGGACACTCCCGAGAAGAGAACGACCGCCAGCGTGTGCGGGAGCGCCACGAAGGGGAGCACCAGGAGGATCGCCGGCAGCGGATACACCTGCGGCCAGGCCAGCTGGTAGTACGTGCCCTGAGGTCCCACCGCGCTGTACGGATTGGCGCCGTCGAGCAGCGCGCGCGCCGACCAATAGAGGGGCGCCAGGTCCGTCTTGTGCTCGAACACGGGAACGGCGGCGACGAAGAATGCGAAGGCGACACCGAGCGCGAGGGCGGCGATCAGCGACTCGCGCCGCGAGGGCACGAGCATGCTCGAGCTCGCTTCGGCGGCGATCGCGCGCGTCATGGCGCCGTCGCGCCTCGCGCGGGAGACGCATTTTGCCCGGCGAGCGACGCTCCGATCACCTGGGCGGCGACCTCGTTCCCCCGCGCGTTCCAGTGGTGGTCGTCGCGGTAGTAGAGCATCTCCGATCGTGCGAAAGGTCGCAGGAGGGTGACGAGGTTGGTCACGTCGAATCCCAACGACCTGGCCTGGTCGGCAACGAAGTCGGCGAAGTAGGAGGTGGCGGACGGCGCCGGCATCCCCTCGAAGTCCGCGCCGTAGAGCCGTGCGTCGGTGGGCGCAATGATCACCGTCACCTTGAATCCGTACCGCTCGCTCAGCGCGCGCATGTCGCGCATCGTCTGCTCCAGCAGGGGCCGGTTGGGGTGCCGCATGACGTACTCGCGCGGCACCGAAGCCCCGAACACATCGTCGGGGTTGAAGAGGCGGTACCCCCAGCGCCGCGAATGGTAGAGCGGCACGGGGAGCGACACGCCGTCGATCTCGTAGCGGCCGCCCCGTGACGACGCCTGGAGAGAGCCGAAGGTCAAATCACCATCGATCAGCCGGCGCAGCACGCTCTGCGACCTCACCCGCGCGGGAAGCGAGCCGAAGCTCTGCACCACCGTTCCCTGGAGCATGCCGCCGAGTCCCAGCCCGGTGGGGGCTTCGGGCTCACGCCTGCCGGCGTAGCTGTTCTCGAGGTCGTTCCCCTCGTAGATCATCCACAGGAGCCGCTCGACCCGCATCGAATCGTGGTGCGCGGCCAGCATGTACTCCAGCAGATCCACATGCGCGCGCGGCCCCGTGGAAGAGACCCCCAGGTTGTACACCGGCTCGCCTAGCGAGGCGCCGAGCCGGTCGGTCCACACCTTTCCCTCATCCGTGGCGTAGCCGAGGGCGTAGGAGTCGCCTAACGCGAAGATGCGGCTACGCGCGAGCGGCGTGGTGGCGCGCACCCCGTGCGGGCCGATGGCGTAGGTGATCCGTCGGGGCTCGAGCACGGAGTCCACCAGGATGCGCGACGCGAGCATGGCCGGCGTGTAGAACTCGCCGTAGGTGTTCGCGGTCAGGCGCACGTTCGGCTTGTACAGCGCGAAGGTCTTGGTGGTGGGGAAGTACAGCCGCGGGAGCAGCTCCCCGTGCCACACGTTGGCGTCGGTCGCCCGCGCTTCGTTCGAGATGGGCGCCTCGGCGCGGGCTCGGCGCACGTTGTCGTACATCGTGTAGCCGACGTCGGCCACCAGCATGGCGACGAGAAGGGAGATCCCCGCGGCGCCGAGCTCGAGCATGCGCGACGGGGAAAGCGCGCCGCGCCTCGCCAGCCGGGCCGTTCCTCCCGTCAGCACGACCACGCCGGCGGCGAGCAGCACCACGAGCTTGGCGGCGCCGATGTGGAGCGGACCGATCTGCCTCTGATACAGGAGCGCGGTGCCGAGGTACAGCCAGAGCGCGACGATGGCCGTCACGAACAGCGGCCGGCCGAGTCGATTGGCGGCGCCGAGCAGCGCCGGGGACTCCGGCGCGGTCAGATCGGCGGCGTCGTCAATCCGCTCGGCGATGCCCATCGCGCACCCGCGCGCTGATGACGTCCGCCAGCTCGCCGACGTTTCGGAGGCTGGCGATCTCTCCGGTATAGAACCTCACTTCGAAGGCGTGCTCGAGATTGACGAGCAGCTCCACGTTGGACACCGAATCCCACTCGGGAATGTCGGCGGCCGACGTCTCGCGTGTCACCGGGATCTGGTCGTCCCCGAAGGTTTCCCTGATGACGTCCACGACGCTGTCCCACACCAGCTTGTCAGACATGCAATGCTTCTCCTTTGTGTTCACCCGTCTGGAGGCTTGGCTCGGCCGCGTACTCGTCGACGATGGCGATCCGCGTCTCCAGCGGCTCGGCCGCGGAGATGTCGAGCAGCCAGTGCTCGGCGCCGCCCACGCTCCCCGCCCGCGTGAAGCCGAGCTTTCGATAGTGGTCCTTCACCAGGCCGTTGCGCGCCGTCGGAATGAAGATGCCGCGGAGCCTGGCGCAGCCGGCGTCGCGGGCGCGCTCCACCACGTAGTTGCAGAGCGCGCGCTCGACGCCGCGCTGGAGCACGCGGCAGCTCATCAGCCAGAGATCGATCGACAGCTCGCTCCCTTCGCGATGCGCCGCGAACACGCTGATGAGTCCGTTGTCGCCGAAGCGGTCGGCCAGACGCACGTAGGCGGTGACGTGATCGCTCGACGCCATCATGTCCGCCAGCTGCGAGGCGGTCATGCGCCGGGTGGTGAGGTTGAACTGATTCGTCTTGTTGGTGAGCTGATGGATGCGGTCGAGGTGACGCGCCTCGAAGGGCGCGATCACGGCTCGCTGCTCGAGGGAGCGCAGGTATCCGTCGTAGTCGTCGGCGGACGCCTCGAGCGCCGCGCGGCCCGCGTTCGCGGCGTACATGCGGCTGCGGCCGCGGTCCTCGGCGGAGAGGGCGGCGCTCTCCAGCCAGCCGGTGCGATCGAGGAGCATCGGATAGAGCGCGGGATCGGCGCCGAGCTCGACCACGCGCACGTCGGGGAGTGCCTGACGAATCTGCTCGCGCTCGGCCGGGTTGTCGTCCACGAAGACGATGGAGTCGAGCCCGATGTTGAGCGTGGCCGCGATGTCGCGGATGCTCTCCGACTTGGGACGCCAGTTGGCGCGGAAGGCGGCGAAGTCGTGGCGCCGGAGCGCCATCTCGGGACGCGTGTCGAAGGGCGCGAGCGCCATCTCCTCGTCGTTCTTGCTGGCCACGGCGAGCGCGATCCCTCGCTCCTTGAGCGACAGCAGGTAGCGCTGGAAGGCGACGAAGGCCTCCCCCTGCGGATCGCCCTCGCCGAGGTGCAGACGCTCCGGGCCGTCATCGCCTACCACGCCACCCCAGAGCGTGTTGTCGAGGTCCACCACCACGCACTTCGCCGATCGACCGTATAGCGCGCCGATGAGCGCAGCCAGGGCGCGCACGTACGGCACGAGACACTCGAAGGAGATCGGCTGCCGGGCGTGATACCAGTAGCGCGTGTCGACCCACCGCGAGGTGCCGTGCAACGCGGCGAGCGTTTCGACGTCGTGGATGTGCACGAACGACGGCGCGCGGCGGGCCAGCGCCTGGTTCAGGCGGCGCACGAAGTTGGTCGCATCTCCGGGAAGCTTGACCCCGGCCGATCCGAGTGGGCGCACCGGTGGGGTGGGGAAGTTGGAGAGCACGACGTCGCAGCCGGCGTGCTCGCGGAGCGACTTGCAGAGGTGCAGCCAGTGGTCGGACACCTCGTTGACGGCCTCCTCCACCTCGGACTCCGACGCGGTGGGGGATGGCCAGCGGGCGAGGCTGCTGGTGGTGGCCATGATCACCGCCAGATCGGGCTCGAAGCGCACGGTGTCGCTCTCCGGGTCGAGCATCTCGTGCGCGAGGGTGTTGAAGGGTGCGACGTGCAGGGTGGCGTCCACCCCGATCGCCTCCAGCGCGAGACGGAGGGGCTCCTCCAGCATGGTGGTGGTGGCGTCGCTGAGGAGCGCCAGCCTGACGCGCGCGGGTTGCGCGGGCACGGCCGACCGCTCGGCGAGCTGCCGGCGGAGTCGGCATAGCGAGTGCATGGCGGGATAGTCGGCGACGTCGCGCGCCGCGACGTGCAGGCGCTGCCATGCTTCAGCGAAGCGCTTCTCGCCAACGAGCGACTTGATCTCGTCCATGCCGCTCAACATCCGGCGCTCCAACGCGCCGCCACGGGGGCGGCGCTCGTCGGCTTGGCGGTGCGACCGTCGGCCTCGCGCTGCCAGTCGTCGTGCACGATGCGCACGAAGTGGATCACCCGCGTCGTGACTTCGCGCGCACCGGCAATCAAGGCGTGCTCGGCATCCATGAACTGATCGTCGGGTAGCGCGCAGCGAAGATCGAGCAGAGGGGTGGACGCGAACTCGGCGGCCAGCATCTCGGTGTAGCTCCGCGTCAGCTCCGGGCGGTAGCGCACGCGGCTCGCCCCACGCTCGGGCATGTTGAGGACGTAGACCTCCATCCCATGGCCGTAGGCGAAGTCGAGAAACGCCCTGATGCGCTCGCGCGCGGCGGCGTCGGTCGATGCATCCCAATCATATACCTCGCGCCACCAGGACGTGGAGTCGTCCAGCCACTTCACGAGGAGCGTGTCGGGCCACGACCGGGCCCCTTCGTACCGATAGGGGGACACGACCTCGCGCGCGAAGTTGGCGACGCCGATGTCGAGCGGACGCTGGAGGGGGAGCAATCCGGCCAGCCCGGTGCGCTCGAGGGTGCGCACCCAGGGCGGCTTCTCGTACGGCGCGGGCTCGATGGTGGGCGGACCGGCGACCAGGGAGGCGAGGGCGGCCCAGTAACGCCCCTGCTGCTTCCCGGTGAAGAAGTGGATCTCGTCGATCAGGCCGAGCGGTCTGGGCTTGGTGGTGAGCGCGGGCACCACGCCGGCGTCCTGGTCCGGTACGTAGCGCGAGCTGTAGGTGGCCATCGCCCAGGGGAGCGGGCGGACCTCCGGGATGTCGGCGATGAAGCGCGGGGAGACGCCGAGGATCACGATCGCCGGCAACGCCGCCCGTCCGTACTCCCGCTCGACGTACCGGAGGCCGAGCATCACGTCGGTCATGGCGCCGAGGCTGAGCCCGCCCTGAAAGACGCGATACTCGGGGAACGCGGCCTGGACCGCCTCGATTCGAATATTCTCGCGCGCCGTGGATGGGCCGGTGATGAGGAGCAAGGGCTTCTCGGTCGGGCTCCAGAGCGTCGGCAGGAGCCAGCGGAGCCAGTCCTCGTTCTTGTACGGGTAGACGACGCGCGACCGCTCCGCGTGCCTGACGAGGAGCTGGAGTCCCGCCAGGTCGACGGCGTAGACCAGGATGGCGGCGCCCACCGCGGCCAGGGCGAGGTGGAGTCGTCTAGAAGCCGGTGTAGACAAAATCCACTCCGCTGCCGGCGAAGATCAGGAGAACCAGGATGAGCACCGCCGCCACCAAGAGCTTGACGGCAATGCGCGCGAACTCGCCCGTGAGGAGCGCCAGTTGGCGCTCGCCGTCCGGCGTCAGCTCCATAGTCCACTCAGCGCGGCGGCGATGCGGTCGGAGCGCACCTGAAAGAAGACGAAGGCGAGCGCGGTGGCGTTGAAGGTGAGGATGATGCCGGCCGCGTGCACCAGCGGGTTGC
>DATFFZ010000146.1:0-3526 GCA_035249845.1 Gemmatimonadaceae bacterium | reverse complement strand
GGGACAGCGTGCAGCGCGGGGCGAGGCGACGCGGCGGCGGCGCGGATCGCGTCGAGCGAGAGCGCGTCGCTCACGTGGAAGGGGCCGCTGGCCACCCGCCTGAGCGCGGTGAGGTGCGCGGCGCTACTCGTCAGGCGGCCGAGGTCGCGCGCCAGGGCGCGGATGTACGTTCCGCTCGCGCAGGTGATGGTGGCGTCGAGCTCGGCACCGGCGTCGTTCTCGCGCCAGTGGCGGATCTCCCATGCGTGAACGGTGACCGGCGCGGGGGCGAGAGCGAGCGCGGCGCCGCGGCGCGCCGCATCGTACGCCTTGCGACCCCCGAGCTTCTTGGCCGAGTAGGCGGGGGGTTGCTGCTCCAGCCTTCCGGTGAGCGACGCGATCGCGCGCTCCACGGCGTCGCGCGTCGGCAGCGCGGCCGATCGTACCGGCTGGCCGGTGACGTCGTCGGTGTCGGTCTCGACGCCGAAGCGGATGGTGGCGTCGTAGACCTTGGGCTCACCGTCGAGGTACGGCAGGAGCCGCGTGGCGCGACCCACGAGCAGGACCAGCAGGCCGGTGGCGAAGGGATCGAGTGTGCCGCCGTGGCCGATGCGTCGTTCGCCGTAGGCCCGCCGCGCGATGGCGACGACGTCGTGCGACGTCACGCCGGCCGGCTTGTCGGCGAGCAGCAGCCCGTCAATCGTTGGCCTCCTCGTCGCTCGGCAGCTCACCGGTCTTGATCCTCGAGAGGAGCGTCTCGATCCGCGCCGCGCGCTCGACGCTCTGGTCATTCGAGAACTCGAGCTCCGGCGTGAATCGAAGGCGCAGCGTCTTGGCGACGCGGCTGCGGAGGTGCCCGGCCATGCTCTCCAGCGCCGTGAAGGTCGCGGCGCGCTCCTCGTCGCTCCCCATCACGCTCACGAACACTCGCGCGCGCCTGAGGTCCGGAGTGACGTCGACGCCGGTGACGGTGACCAGCCCTTGGAGCCGAGGATCCTTCGCTCCCGACGAGAGGAACGTCGCCACTTCTTCGCGGATTCGCTCGGCGAGGCGGTCGGCGCGGCGCTGGTTAGGCATGTGAGACGGCAGGCTTGAGGTGAGGGGCTGGGATCCAAGACCCTCGGCCCTCGTTCACAGGTACGACGTCACGGTATCGATCACCCGGCACCCGTCGGCCTCCGCCACGAACCTGTCCACCGAGGAGATGACCGATTCGGCGTGCCGGCGGTCGGTCGCCACCAGGCAGGCGGTGAGCTCCGCGTGCTGCCAGTGGTCGTGATGCCCGGTCTCGGCGACCGAGACGTTGAATTCGTTGTGGAGGCGCGCCTTCAGGCTCTTCACCACCGAGCGCTTTTCCTTGAGCGATGCCGCTCCCGCCAGATGCAGCTCCCACGAGATCACACCGATCACCATGAGAGCCGGCGAATCAGGCCGACGTCGCGGGCTCGAGCGTCCGCGCGATCTCTTCGGTGCGGTAGGCCTCGATCACGTCGCCGACCTTGATGTCGTTGAAGTTCTCGATGCCGATGCCGCACTCGAAGCCCTCGCGCACCTCGCGCACATCATCCTTGAAGCGGCGGAGCGAGGTGATCGTGCCGTCGTACACCTCGACGCCGTCGCGCACCACGCGCACGCGCCCCTGGCGGTTGATGACGCCGCTGCGCACCAGGCACCCCGCCACCACGCCGATCTTCGGCACGCGGAAGAGCTGACGCACCTCGGCTTCCCCGCTCACCACTTCGCGCTCTTCCGGACGCAGCAGACCCTCGAGCGCGGCGCGTACGTCGTTCACCGCTTCGTAGATGATCCGGTAGAGCTTGACCTCCACGCCCTCGCGCTCGGCCGCCGCGCGCGCATTGTTGTCGGGGCGCACGTGGAAGCCGACGATGATCGCGCCGGACGCCTTGGCCAGCAGGATGTCGCTCTCCGAGATGGCGCCGACGCCGCGGTGGACGATCTGCACCTGCACTTCGCTGGTGGAGAGCTTCTCCAGTGCGTCGGCCAGCGCTTCCGCCGGACCGCCCTGGTCGGCCTTGATCACGAGCTGCAGCATGTTGCGCTCGCCCTTGGCCGCCTGGGTCATGAAGTCCTCGAGCGTGACCACGCCGGCGCGCGACGTGCGCCGGCTCTTCGCTTCGCGCTCGAGGCGCTGGCGCTTCTGCGCGATCTCGCGCGAGGCGGATGCGTCCTCCACCACCAGGAAGCGGTCGCCGGCCATCGGCACGCCTTCCATGCCGAGCACCTGCACCGGGATCGCCGGACCCGCTTCCTTCACGTGCTTGCCGCGCTCGTCGAACATGGCACGCACGCGGCCGGAGTACATGCCGCAGATGAAGTCGTCGCCCACGTGCAGCGTGCCGTTCTGCACCAGCACGGTGGCGACGGGACCCTTCCCCGCGTCGAGCTGCGCTTCGATCACCGCGCCCTCGGCGCGGCGGTTCGGATTCGCCTTGAGGTCGAGGATCTCCGCCTGGAGGAGCACCTGCTCCAGCAGCTCCTGCACGTTCGTCCCCTTCTTGGCGGACACCGGCGTGGCCAGCGTGGTGCCGCCGAACTCCTCCAGCACGACGTCCTGCTGGAGGAGATCCTGCTTCACCTTCTGCACGTTCGCCTGCGGCAGATCGATCTTGTTGATGGCGACGACCATCGGGACACCCGCCGCCTTGGCGTGCGAGATCGCCTCGATCGTCTGCGGCATCACCTGGTCATCGGCAGCCACCACGAGCACGACGATGTCCGTCACCTGCGCGCCGCGGGCGCGCATGGCGGTGAACGCCTCGTGACCCGGCGTGTCGAGGAAGGTGATCTCGCGGCCGCCGGGGAGAGTGACGTGGTAGGCCCCGATGTGCTGCGTGATGCCGCCGGCCTCACCGGCCACCACGTTCGCCTTCCGGATGTAGTCGAGGAGAGAGGTCTTTCCATGGTCGACGTGACCCATGATGGTGACCACCGGAGGACGCGGCGCCAGGTCTTCGGGCTGGTCGGTAACCACATCCTCCACCGCCGTGGCGGCGTACTCTTCCTCGCGCACCGCCTGGAAGCCGAACTCGCCGGCGATGAGCTCGATCTGATCGAAGTCGAGACGCTGGTTGATCGTGGTCATCAGCCCGAGGTTCTTGAAGGCGAAGGACACGATCTGCGTGGCCGGGACCTTGAGGATGTCGGCCAGCTCGCTGACGGTGATGAACTCGTTCACGCGAACGGTCTTCCGCTCGCGCTCGGCCTCGGCGGCGCGAAGCGCCTCCATCTCCTCGCGGTACGACGGCTCGTCGCTGCGGCGCGGGCCGCGGCGGGTGACCGGTCCTCGCATCGCGGACATGGTGCGGCTGATGTTCGCCGTCACCGCTTCCTGATCGACCGTGCTGCGCTTCCCCTTCTTGCCGCGCTTGCCGCCGCGCGTCTTGTCGTCGCGCCGGCCGGGCATGGTGGTGCCGGTGCCGGGGGCGGCGGACGCGACCGGACGCGGCGGCGTGTAGGGCATCCCCGACGCCACCGGTCGCGGGCGAGGCGGCATGGGCGACACCGGACGCGGGCGCTGCCAGTCCTG
>DATFFZ010000145.1:0-5838 GCA_035249845.1 Gemmatimonadaceae bacterium | reverse complement strand
AGGGCGTCGGTGGAGGACAGCAAGAAGGTGGTGGAGATCTGCACGCAGTACGCGCAGAAGGGGATGTTCAACATCTTCCTCACCGTCTTCTTCGCCACGCTCGCCTTCGCGTTCGTGGAGCCGTACTTCTTCATCGGCTATCTGGTGTCGATCGCGCTGTTTGGGCTCTTCCAGGCGGTGTTCATGGCCAACGCCGGCGGCGCCTGGGACAACGCGAAGAAGATCGTGGAGGTGGAGCTCAAGCAGAAAGGCACGCCGCTCCACGCCGCCACGGTGGTGGGTGACACCGTCGGCGATCCGTTCAAGGACACGTCGTCGGTGGCCATGAATCCGATCATCAAGTTCACCACCCTCTTCGGCCTCCTGGCGGTGGAGCTGGCGGTGTCGCTCACCGTGCAGCGCGGCTCGGCGCTGACCCTCGTGCTGGCGGCGGTGTTCATGGCCGTCTCGCTCTTCTTCGTGCACCGGTCGTTCTACGGAATGCGGATCGAGGGGGCGAAGGCGGCGAGATGAGCCAGCTGTTCTCCCGCAAGCCGATCGCGGCTCTGCTGGCGGAGAGCGACAGCCCCCAGTCGCTCAAGCGCGAGCTGGGGGCGGGCGACCTGGTGATGCTCGCCATCGGCGCGGTCATCGGCGCCGGGATCTTCTCGTCGATCGGAACGGCGGCCGCGGGAGAGACGCTTCCATCGGGGGAGATCGTGCGCTACGGCGCCGGTCCCGCCCTCATCCTCTCCTTCATCCTGCTGGGCGTCGTGTGCGGATTGGCGGCGCTCTGCTACGCCGAGCTGGCCTCGATGATCCCGCAGGCGGGAAGCGCCTACGCCTACTCGTACGCCACGCTCGGCGAGCTGGTGGCGTGGATCATCGGGTGGGACCTCATCCTGGAGTACGCGGTCGGCAACATCGCCGTGGCGATCGCCTGGAGCGGCTACTTCAACTCGCTCGTCTCTCCCTGGTTCTCCATCCCCGACTGGCTCACCCACGGATATCGCACCGCGCTGCTGAGCTCCGATCCGGCGGTGCACGGGCTGTTGCAGTCGGCACCCCGGATCGCGGGGATACCCGTGCTGCTCAACATCCCCGCCGCGGTGATCGTCCTGCTCATCACCTGGCTGCTGTACGTGGGCGTGCGAGAGAGCGCGCGCGCCAACAACATCATGGTGGTCGTCAAGCTGCTGGTGCTCGGGCTCTTCGTGGTGCTGGGCGCCATGCACATCGATCCGGAGAACTACAAGCCGTTCGCGCCGAACGGGTGGCGCGGGATCCATCAGGGCGCGGCGATCGTCTTCTTCGCCTACATCGGGTTCGACGCCATCTCCACCGCCGCCGAGGAGACGAAGGACCCACAACGGAACATGCCGCGAGGGATCCTGGGCGGGCTGGCGATCTGCACGCTCATTTACGTGATCGTCGGCGTGGTGGCGACCGGGCTGGTGCCGTACTCGCAGTTGAAGGCGGCCGATCCACTCGCCCGGGCGCTGGAGGTGGCCGGTCTTCCCACGGCCAGCTGGATCGTGGCCTTCGGCGCGGTGGTGTCGATCACCGCGGTGCTCCTCGTCTTCCAGTACGGACAACCCCGGATCTTCTTCGCCATGGCGCGCGACGGGCTGCTCCCCGCGTGGGCGGCGAAGGTCCATCCGAAGTATCGGACGCCGCACATCACGACCGTCCTCACCGGGTTGGTGGTGGCGCTCGGCGCGCTGGTGATGGACGAGAACGAGATCTACGACCTCACGAACATCGGGACGTTGTCGGCGTTCGCCATCGTGTGCGTCGGCGTGCTGGTGCTGCGGATCAAGGAGCCGGAGCGCCCGCGTCCCTTCCGCGTGCCGGCAGTATGGCTCGTGTCGCTGGCCGGCGCGGCGGCGTGCATCTACACGATGTTCGGTTTGCCGGTGAAGGCGTGGGAGCGGTTCGCGATCTGGCTGCTGGTGGGGATAGCGATCTACTTCGCGTACGGCTGCTGGAACTCCAAGCTACGGCGCGGTGACGCTCCTCCGCCGGGAGCGCGCCCATGAGCGAATCGATCGGGAACAAGGGAACGGGGATGAAGCTCCATACCAAGATCCTCATCGGACTGCTGGTGGGAGCGGTGCTGGGCATCGCGTCGTACGCGACGCTGGGCGTGGGGCATCCCTTCGTTGCCGTCGTCAACCGCTATGTCGCGGGGCCCGTGGGGCAGATCTTCCTGCGGCTGCTGTTCATGATCGTGGTGCCGCTGGTGTTCGCTTCCATCGCGCTCGGAGTGGCAGGGCTGGGAGACATCCGGCGGGTCGGGCGCGTGGGGACGAAGGCGATCACGTACTTCCTGGTGACGACCGCCCTCTCGGCCACCCTCGGGCTCGTGATGGTGAGCGTGGTACGTCCCGGGGAGCGCATTCCCGAAGACACGCGCACCAATCTGATGGAGACCTACGCCACCGACGCGTCATCGAGGGTGGAAGCCGCGGCGACGTCGAATTTCGGCATCGAGACGCTGGTCAACATCGTCCCGCGGAACCCGCTTCGGGCCGCCGTGGACCTCGATCTGCTGGCGATCATCTTCTTCGCGCTGATCTTCGGGGCCGCGCTGACGCTGATCGCCGCCGAGCGTGCGACGCCGATGCTTGGCTTCCTCCAGGCGCTCAACGACATCGTCATCAAGATCGTCGAGATGGCGATGAAGCTCGCGCCCTACGGGGTGGCCGCGCTCATCTTCGGCGTGACGTCGCGCTTCGGCTGGGACGTGGTGAAGCTGCTCAGCTGGTACGTCGGCACGGTGCTGGTGGCGCTCGTGCTTCACGTGCTCATCAACATCTCGGCGATCCTGCGATTCCTGGTGGGGATCTCACCGGCCAAGTTCCTGAGCCGGATTCGCGGCGCGCTGGTGACCGCCTTCTCCACCAGCTCCAGCAGCGCCACGCTTCCCACGGCGATCGCCACCGCCGAGATGAACCTCGGCATCCCGCGTCACATCGCCGGCTTCGTCCTCCCGCTGGGGAGCACGATGTGCATGAACGGCACCGCGCTGTTCGAGGGGATCACGGTGATCACGCTGGCGCAGGCGTTCGGCGTGTCGCTCAACTTCGGGCAGATGGTGGCGGTGATGATCATGTCGGTGCTCACCGCGGTGGGCGCGGCGGGCGTGCCGGGCGGCTCGATCCCGCTCCTGGTGGGCGTGCTGGCGATGTTCGGCGTGCCGGCCGAGGGGATCGCCATCATCCTCGGCGTGGACCGCATCCTCGACATGTCGCGCACGACGGTCAACGTGCTGGGAGACCTGAGCGCCACCGCGTTCGTCGCCCGGTCGGAGAAGGTGTGGGACGCCAGCATGGTCCCGGAGGTCGAGGGGCTGGACACGGCGACGGAACGACTCGACGACAGCCCAGGTTGGCCGCGGCCGATCGAGAGCCGGGAATAGAGGGTCGGGAATAGGGAATCGGGAAGCGGGAATTCGCAGGCACACCTGATGACTTCCGAAGCCGCCGGCGCTTCCCGCTTCCCGATTCCCTATTCCCGCGTCTCGCTCCTATTTCGCTTCCACCCCCAGGAACCGCAGCGCCCCCCTGATGGCTCCGCGCACCGGTACGACTTCTTCGGCGCGGATCTGAGCGCCGGGCACCGAGGACTTGAGCCGGTGCTCCACCCGCTTCCGGAGCGACATTCCGGGCGCCAGCAGTCCCCCGCCTAACGCGACGGGGCAGGATGCACGCTCATCGCCGAAGAGATGGCGCGCCAGCGTGCGGACGTGAAGCGACAGCTCCTCTGCCGCCAGGCTCAGGATCGCGTTGGCGCGCAGATCGCCCGACTCGGCGACCGCGGCCACCACCGGCGCCAGGGTGGCCAGCGTGGCGCTCGACGCGTTGGCCGCCCAGGGGATGAGCTCTCTCGCGTCCTCCACCTCCGCCGCGGTGAGCACCGCGCCGACCAGCGCGGTCTCGGGCTCGCGACCGTCGACCGCGGCAGTCACCACGGAGAGCGCGCGCCGGCCGATCCAGGAGCCGCCGCCCTCGTCGCCGCATACCGGGCCCCACCCGCCGCAGCGGCCGGGCGTCCCCGTCGGGCCGCGCCCGAACGCCACCGAGCCCGTGCCGGCGATGAGCAGGATTCCCGGCCCGTCGCCGAACGCATCGTCGAGTGCCACGGCGGCGTCGGCGTGCACCACGATCTCCTCGGCGATCTCGCGGCCGGCCAGGCTCTGCCAGAGCGCCTCGCGCTCCGTGTCGCGTCCCACGCCGGCGACGCCCACGCACACCACCTTCGGCAGCACGTGCGTCATCCGGCAGGAGGCGAGCGCGTCGCGGCAGAGCGTCGCGATGATCTCCGCCGACCGCTCCGCTTCACCGGGCCGGACCGCGCTCCCCGGACCTTCGGCGCTCCCCAGTTGCACGCCGTGATCGTCCGCTACCACGACGCGCGTCCTGCTACCGCCGCCGTCGACTCCGATGACGATCGAGATCATTGTTTCCGCGCGGCTCCCGAGGGCGCTGAATGCGTGAAGGACGAAAGAATTCCGACGATCAGCGTGATGGTCGTGCCGATCAAGACATACCACGGCCAGGCGATGCGCGCGAGTGGGCCCAGCGACTCCGCCAGCCCCGGAACCGCGGCCGAAAGCTGCCGGGCGAATACCACGAACGTCATCGCCAGAATGCCCACCGTCATCCCGAGGATGGCATCGCGCTGTACGGCGCGCCTCCAGAGCATGCCCAGGAAGAAGCCGCCCAGCAGCCCGCCGTAGGTGAAGGATGCGATCGACAGGGCCACCACCACCACCGGCGTCCCCTGCGCCCGATAGAGCAACGCTCCGCCGATCAGGATCACCGCCCAGACCAGCGTGAACAGCCTTCCCGCGCGAAGCGTCGCCGGATCGTCGGCACGCCGGCCGGAGAGTGGGAGATAGATGTCGTGCGTGGTGGCGGCGGAGAGGGAGTTGAGCGAGCCCGACACCGTGCTCATCGCCGCCGCCAGGATGGCGGCGATCACCAGCCCGGTGAGCCCCGGCGGCATCACCTGGACGATGAACGTGGGAAAGATCTCGTCGGGCGCGCCGAATGCGCGTCCGCCATAGAACGCCCACAGCCCGATGCCGATGAACAGGAAGAGCGCGAACTGCGCCAACACGGCCAGGCCGCTGCCGATCAGCGCGCGGCGAGAATCGCGCAGGGAGCTGGCGGCGAGCAGCCGCTGCACGATGAGCTGGTCGGCGCCGTGGCTCGCCATCGACAGGAAGGCGCCGCCGATCAATCCCGCGAAGATCGTGTGCGGGCGGTCGAGCCCGGTGTAGAAGTCGATGGCGCGAAGCTTTCCCGCTTCACCGGCGCGCGACAGGATCGTCGACCAGCCACCGTCCACGTTGGCGCCGAGGAGCCAGAGGGCGGCCACACCGCCTAACACGTACACCACCGTCTGCATGACGTCGGTCCACACCACCGCGCGCATCCCGCCGTGGTAGGTGTACACGATGGTGAAGAGCCCGAGGAGGAGGATCGAGGCCGGGCGAACGTACTCGGCCGGCACCTGCGGACCGATGATGAGCGCCACCGGAATGGCGGTGGCGAAGACGCGCACCGAGTCGCCGAAGGCGCGCGTCCCCATGAACGTGACCGAGGCGAGTCGCCGGGTGGCCACGCCGAAGCGGCGCTCGAG
Source organism: Gemmatimonadaceae bacterium (assembly GCA_035249845.1). Classification (GTDB taxonomy): domain Bacteria; phylum Gemmatimonadota; class Gemmatimonadetes; order Gemmatimonadales; family Gemmatimonadaceae; genus DATFBY01. Next base: position 210 of record DATFFZ010000145.1, on the reverse strand, counting down.
GAGCGAATAGGCGGTGACCAGCTCCCCCTGGTAATAGCGTGGGAGGAGGGTGAAGGCGATCACCAGACGCCCGAGGACGTACCCGGCGGCCACCTGGAGAAAGCCTAGATCACCTAGGTATGCGAGCCCCGGGATGCTGATGAAGGTGAGCGCGCTGGTCTCGGTGGCTACCACGGAGAAGAGAATCGCCCACCAGGGGATCGTCCCCTC
>DATFFZ010000144.1:0-16432 GCA_035249845.1 Gemmatimonadaceae bacterium | reverse complement strand
GCCGGTGCCTGGCCGGCGCCGTTGGCGGGCGCCACGCCGTTCGCCGGCGCGCCGCCTTCGCGTCCGCCCATCTGCTCGCGGAGCTGCTGCGACGCCTTCTCCGGATCGAGGCCGAGCGCGGTGGCGGCCACCGCCACCTCGCGCGGCGAGCGCGTCGCCTCGTTCGGCAGCGCCAGCACGCCGTTCCGCTGGCTCACCAGGATGGCGACCTCGCCGTTCATCCCGGGCATGAGCAGGCGCTCGCGATTCGAGACGCTCACCAGCACCGGGAACATCGTCACGCTCTGCTGCACCACCGCCTGCGGCTCGATCTTCTCGACGGAGCCGCGGAAGGGACGGTCGGGATATGCATCCACGGTCACGGTGGCCGACTGCCCGGGCTGCACCTGACCGATGTCCGACTCGGCAACCATCGCGCGGACCCGCACCTGGTCGAGGTCCGCCATCTTGAGCAGCGTGGTACCGCCGCCGAAGGCCCCGGTGGCCGACGTGATCACCTGCCCCAGCGACACCGACTTCTCGATCACCGTTCCTGCCACCGGCGCGCGCACCTCCGCCTCCTCGAGCCGCTGCTGCGCGATGTCGAGGTTGGCGCGGGCACGCACCACCGCCGCTTCCGCGTTGGCGTAGTCGAGCTGCGCCGTCTCGCGCTCCTGCGCGGTGACGATGCGCTGCTGGAACAACTCCTCCGAGCGCTGCCGCTGCGACCGAGAGACTTCCTGGCGCGATTCGGCGGCCCGCAGGTCGGCCAGCGCCTGGTTGTACTGATTGCGCACGTCGCGCGTGTCCACCTGCACGAGCAGATCGCCGGGCTTCACCTGCGAGCCGGTCTCCACCGGCATGCGGGTGATCTGCCCCGAGGCCTTGGACTTCACCTCGATGACGTTGATCGGCTCGACGGTCCCCGACGCCTCCGCGTTCACCACGATGTCCCGCCTGGTGACGGGGGCGGTGGCGACGCGCGCTGCTTCGGGCTCCTTCCCGCCGCAGGCGCCCGCGACCAGCGCGGCGAGCGAGAGGGTGAGAAGAGTGGAGAGCCTGTGGCTCACAGCGTCCTCCCGATGAGCGCTTCGATCTGCGCCTTGGCGATACGGTAGTCGTAGCGCGCCTGGATCAGATCGGACCGTGCCTGGTTCAGCTGCGTCTGCGACGTGAGCACGTCGAGGAGCGTCGAGGCGCCGACGGCGTAGCGCTGCGACTGCACGCGCAGGTCCTCCTCGGCGGCCGCCACCGAGGCGGTCTGGATCCCCACGCGCTCTTCGGCCGTGCGCAGCGAGCCGACGAACTGGATGAGCTGCTGCTGCGACGCCAGTCGCGCATCGCGGAGCGCGGCGCGGGCGTTGTCCTCGGCAACGGAGGCACGCACCACCGCCTCCTCGCGCTGGAACTGATCGAAGACCGGGAAGCTCACGCTCAGACGAAGCGAGTTCGACTTGATGAGCGGATCGCCACCGATCTCGAGACTGGAGGCGGACGCGGAGCGGCCCCAGTTGTAGTTGGCGCTGATCGTCGGCAGGTACGGCGTGCGAGCGGCGCGCTCGCCCGCGCGGGCCGCGGCGTGCTGCGCCTGCGCCTGACGAACGGCGGGGCCGTTCTCGGCGAGGTCGGCGAGCCGCACGCTGTCCACGTCGAGCACCACGCGCTGGAGCGTGTCCTCCGGCATGGCGGTGACCACGAAGGGGGTGGCCACGAGGCGGGTGAGCGCGGCGTTGGCGGCGTTGTAGTTGTTTCGCGCGGTGAGCAGCGCCAGACGCGCGTTGCCGACCTGGATGACGGAGCGCAGCGAATCGGAGCGGGTGGCCACGCCGGCCATCACGCGGGCGGAGGCGGCGCGGAGCTGCTGCTCGGCCTGCTCCAGCTGCGCCGCGGCGGCCGCCTCGGACTCACGGGCCGCCAGTACGTTGTAGTACTCGCGCTTCACGTCGAGGGCGACGGTGAACTCCTGCGTCACCTCGTTGGCTTCGGCGGCGCGGAAGTTGGCGCGCGCGGCGCCGATGTCGAAGATGCGGCGGCCGCCGTCGAAGAGCGTGAGGTTGAGGTTGTAGCCGTCGCCGTACTGCCACGTCGTCTGTCCGCTCACGACCTCATCGCGGACCGGATCGAAGCGGTCGCCTGCCTGACGAGTCGAGCCGGCGCTGAGCGAGATGTTGGGGACGAAGGCAAAATACGAGGAGCGAATGCCGGCCCGGCCGGTGCGGAGCTGGCCCCGGGCCTGTACCGCCGCCGGCGCGTTGCGCTGCGCCAGGCGCACCGCCTCGTCCAGCGCGATCGGCCGCGCCGTGGTGTCCATGGCGATCGAGCGCGAGGTGTCCACCGCGGCCCGGGGCGTGGTGGTGTCGACGGCCTGCGCGCTCAGCGCGGCGGGGACCAGCAAGGTCCACATGAGCCACTTCATCTGGAATGCTCTCCGGTGCGAGTCTTGTCCTGCGATCGCTTGGCGGCGATCCACCTGTCGTATCGAGCGCGCTGGTCCGCGTCGAGCAGCCTGGCGATCTCGGCGCGCGTGTTGTCGCGGATCGAATCGAGCCGCGGCCGCATCGGGTCCATGACCGCGGTCATGTCGCGATGCCGCTTGTCGAGCAGACTGTCCACCGCCGCGCGCTGCGACGCGCTGAGACCGAGCTCGCGCGCGAACAGCTCGCGCATGGCCGCGCGATCCGCTCGCCGGCACTCGCGGTCGCCCGTCATCACGCGATCGGCGGTGAAACCGAGGACGCCGCCCACGAGGAGCGTCCCCAGAAGAAAAACCAGCGCCAAAGCCTTCGAGCGCTGCATTGACGTCCTCCGGTTAGGGTTCGATCAGGTACTGTAGGGTTGCCTCCCGATCCGGGAGGTCCGCCGTCTTGGTCGCCAATTGCTGGGGCAGCGTTCGAGGCGTCTCGATGATCGTCTCGTACGCCATGCGCGCTTCGGTGTTTCGCGCGCGTCCCAGCGCGAGGCCGGCGGCGAGGGCGACGAGCGCCGCCGCGACGAGACCACGCCGCACCCACCCCTCGTAGGGGAGCCACCACGCTTCGGCATACTCGGCCTCGATGCGCGCCAGCACGCGCGTCTCGAGCGCGTCCCAGAAGCGAACATCGTTCGGTGGCGCGTACATCTCGCTGAGCGCACGAGTGACCTCGTCGTCCCCGCCGTCCTGGCCGATGCGTGGATCCATCATCGATCGCTCCGTAAGTCCTCGAGTACGCGCCGCAGCGTGCTGCGCGCATGGTGCAGGTCCGATCGCGCCGTCCCCTCGGGCATGCCGAGCATGGCGCCGATCTCGCCGTGCGTGAACCCTTCGACGTCGTGCAGCACGATCACCGCCCGCTGCCGGTCGGTGAGCAACGCCAGCCCTTCACTCAACCGACGCCGGAGCTCATCCGCCTCCGCCGGGTCGCGAAAGGGAAGGGCGACCGAATCCTGCAACGTCTCGGTCGTTCTCACCTTTCGTCGTCGCGCCAGATCGAACGCCGCGTTGGCGACGATCCGGTGCAGCCACGCCCCGAACGGCTGGTCCGGACGAAATCGGCTCAGCGCCCGAAACGCGTTCAGGAACCCCTCCTGAACGGCGTCCTCGGCGTCTTCGTGCGTCGTGACGATGGCGCGTGCCACGGCGTAGGCGCGCTCGCGGTGGAGGTGCACCAGTCCGCCGAAGGCGTCGCGGCTGCCGCGCTGCGCCGCGCGAACGAGGTCGCGCTCAGTCGGCGGCACGGAGCCCCGAGTGCCTCGGGCGCGCCTCATACATTACGGATGAGCGTACCCGACCGTTGACTGGGGCATCAGCCCCCGGCTGCCGTGCCGGCGAGGCCGAGGTCGTCCGCGCGCCGCCGCATGGCGTCGATCACGAACTGGATGTGCTCGTCGAGATCGACGCCCAGCTCCTGCGCGCCGAGGAGTACGTCCTCGCGATTCACGCCTTTGGCGAAGGCCTTGTCCTTCATTTTCTTGCGGACGGCACGCGCGTCGACGTCGTGCACGCTGCGGGTGGGACGCACCAGCGCGGTGGCGGTGATCATCCCGGTCAGCTCGTCGACGGCGAAGAGCGCCTTGGCCATCGCCGTCGTCCGCTCGACGCCGCAGTACGTAGCGTGGCCGAGCACGGCTTGCAGGATGTCTTCGGGCCAGCCACGCGAGCGCAGGTATCGCACGCCTTCGGCGGGGTGGCCGCTATCCGGCGAGTGCTCGCCATTGGGCCACCGCTCGTAATCGAAGTCGTGGATCAGCCCGGCCAGGCCCCACCGATCCGCGTCTTCGTTGAATCGCCCGGCGTACGCGCGCATCGCCGCCTCCACCGAGAGCATGTGCTTCCGGAGCGATTCGCTGGCGGTGAACTCGTGCAGGATGGCGAGCGCGTCGGCGCGGCTCGGAAGGTCGGACATGGGCGGGTGGGTGGAGTGCCGGAATTGTAGTCCGCCCCTCGCGTCGCCGCCATGCGCGCCACGGGCGCGGCCGGCGAAAAAACAGGGAGCCAGGCGAGGCTCCCCGCGGAGTCACACCGCGGTCTCGATCGCGCGGCTAGTGCGTGCGCGCCGCCGGGGCCGCTTTCGAGTGCGCCTCGAACTTCTGGTTCGTCAGCTGCACGATCCCGTACAGGAGGCCGCCGAGAAAGATCGCGGCGACGAGGAGTCCGGTGTAGCCGGCCGACTTGTCGCCCGGAAGCGGTGGTGCCATCAGGTGCGTCCTCGCGTGAGGGGTTGGCGCGTCGTCAGGCGACGCGCACGCTGGTCATCTCGTCGTTCTGGCGCAGCTGCTTCATCACGTCGAGCCCTTCGGACACCTTGCCGAACACCGTGTGCACGCCGTTCAGGTGTCGTGTGTTCGACTCGCTGAGCACCAGGAAGAACTGGCTCCCTCCGGTGTCCTTCCCCGCGTGCGCCATGGAAAGCGACCCCACTTCGTGCTGGTGAGGATTTCCCTTGGTCTCGCACTTGATGGTGTACCCGGGTCCGCCGGTGCCCACGGGACCCTTGGCGTGGGCGCCACCCTTGGTGTACGGATCGCCGCCCTGCACCACGAAATCGGGGATCACGCGATGAAACTTGACGCCGTCATAGAAGCCGGAGTTGGCGAGCTTCTCGAAGTTCGCCACCGTGCCCGGCGCCTCCTTCTCGAACAGCTCGGCCACGATCCGGCCGCGATTGGTCTCGATGGTTGCCTTCTTGGTCATGTCCGCTCTGGCTGAGATTCCGAAAGCTATCGCATCCGTCCGCGGCGCGCACCTCACCGCGCGCGCTTGCCCAGCGCCGTGACGATGCGCCACTCGGCGGGCGACACCGGTTGCACCGAGAGGCGGCTCCCTTTCTGCAGGAGCGTCATCTTCTCGAGTCCCGGCGTGCGGCGCAACTCCGGTAGCTCGACCGGCCGGGCGAGGGGCTCCACCGCGCGCACGTCGACCGTGAACCAGGCCGGCGCGCTCGGATCGCTCCTCGGATCGTAGTACTCCGACTTGCGATCGAAGGCGGTGGGATCGGGGTAGCCTTCGCGCGCCACCTCGGCGATCCCCATCACCGCGGGGATGCCGGTGCTCGAATGATAGAAGAGCACGCCATCCCCCTTCTTCAGTTGATCGCGCAGCATGTTGCGCGCCTGATAGTTTCGCACCCCCTCCCACGACGTCGTGCGCTTGGGGGCTCGCCAGAGATCATCCCAGGAGAACGTCTCGGGCTCGGACTTCACCAGCCAGTAGCGTCGCTCGGTCATACCAGTGATGAGGGGCAGATGTCGTTCAGCGGGCAGATCTCGCACTTCGGGCGCCGCGCCTCGCAGATGGCGCGGCCGTGAAAGATGAGAAGATGCGAGAAGAGCGTCCACTTCTCGCGCGGCACGAGGCGCATCAGCTCCTGCTCGATCTTCACCGGGTCGGCCTGACTCGTCAGGCCCAGGCGGTTGCTCACGCGGGTGACGTGGGTGTCCACCACCACGCCTTCCTGGAGACCGAAGGCGTTGCCGAGCACGACGTTCGCCGTCTTGCGTCCGACGCCGGGGAGCGCGGTGAGCTCGTCCATGGTGCGCGGCACCTCGCCGCCGTGATGCTCGGTGACGCGTCGCGCCATGCCGAGCAGACTCTTGGCCTTGTTGCGGAAGAAGCCGGTGCTCTTGATGCGCTCTTCCAGCTCCTCCGGCTCGGCGTCGGCCAGCGCGCGCGCGGTGGGGTACCGCTCGAAGAGCGCGGGGGTCACCATGTTGACGCGAACGTCCGTGCTCTGCGCGCTGAGAATGGTGGCGACCAAGAGCTCGAAGGCGTTGCGATGGTCCAGCGAGCAGCGCGCCTCCGGATAGGTCGCCTCCAGCCGGCGCAGGATCTCGAGCGCGCGCTCGGGCGTGGGCGCGCGCGTGGCGCGCTTGCGTGCCGGAGCGGTGGAGCGCGCGGGGGCGGGCTTCGCCAGCGCGGCGACGCTCCTGGACGCGACCTTCCCCTTCTTCGGGGGGATTCGTCGGCTCACCGGGCCAGCGCCCGCCTACGCCGCGACCGCTCGATCACCTCGTCGGCGCTGCGCGTGTTGAGGACGTCACCCGCCTCCAGCCATCCCTTGCGCGCGATGCCGACGCCGAACTCCATGTTGTCGAGGCCGTGCGTGGAGTGCGCGTCGGGGCCGATCTCGATGGCCACGCCCAGCTCCTTGGCGCGCTGGCAGAGACGCCAGTCGAGATCGAGACGATGCGGATCGGCGTTCAGCTCCACCGCCACCCCGCGCTCCGCCGCGCGCTCCAGCACCGCCTCCATGTCGATGGCGTAGGGCTCGCGGGTGAGCAGGAGCCGCCCGGTGGGATGCCCGAGGATGGCGATGTACGGCTCGTCGAGCGCGCGCAGCACGCGCTCCGTCATGGCGCGCTGATCCATGCCGAAGCGGGAGTGCACGGAGCCGATCACGTAGTCGAAACGGTCGAGCAGCGCCGGCTCGTAGTCGATGCGTCCATCGGCGAGGATGTCGGCCTCGATCCCCTTCAGCACGCGGATGCCATCGAGCGTCTCGTTCACCCGGTCGATCTCCTCGTGCTGCGCGGTGATCGAGTCGCGCGACATCCCGCCGGCGTAGAAGGCGGACTCCGAATGATCGGAGATGCCGAGGTAGCTCCAGCCGCGCGCCTTGGCCGCGGCCGCCATCTCGGCGATGGTCGACTTGCCGTCGGAGTACTGCGAGTGGCAGTGCAGCACGCCGCGAATGTCGTGGCTGGTGAGGAGCGACGGCAGCGTCCCCTCGGCGGCGGCCGCCAACTCGCCGCGCCCCTCGCGCAGCTCGGGCTCGATGTACGGGAGGCCGAGCGCCGTGTAGAAGGCCGGCTCGTCAGGCGTCGGTACCGCGCTCCCCGAGGAGTCGCGCAGCTCGTCGTTGACGATGGCGAACCCTCGCGAGGCCGCGTGCTCGCGCAGCTCGCGCACGTGGTCGGCGCTCCCCGTGGCGCGCCACAGCGCCAGGGCGAAGCTGGGTGGAGTGACGCAGTGCAGGTCGAGACGCGCGCCGTCGACGAAGCGAAGGGACACCGATGCGCTGCCCACGCCGACGGCGTCGCGCACACCGGGGATGCGCGCGAAGCTGGCCGCGACCGCCGATGGAGCGCTTCGGCACTCGGCCACGATGTCGATGTCGCGTATCACCTCGCGCCGGCGCCGCACCGAGCCGGCCACCATCGCGCGCGTCACCTCCGGATGACGCTCCACCGCGGCGACGAATCGCTGCGCCTCGGCCATCGCCTGGGGGTAGAGCACGTAGGCGCGCGTCTCCCGCAGGTAGCCGATCCCCTTGAGGATCTTCTCGGCCGTTTTGGGCCCGAAGCGTGGGAGATTGGCCAGGCGCCCGTCACGCGCCGCCTCCTCGAGCTCCTGCACCGTCTCGATCCCCAGCCCCTGGTGGATCTGATGGATCTTGGAGGTGCCGAGCCCCGGAACGCGCATCATCTCGAGGAGCCCTTCCGGCGTCGTCTCGAGGAGCTGGTCGAGGTAGCTCGACTCGCCCACCTCGCACAGCTCGGTGACGACGCTGAGCGTCGCGGGCCCGAGGCCGCGCAGCGCTTGCATCTCCCCCGACCGGAGGAGGGGGCGCACGTCGTCCGTCTCCAGCGCCAGCACCGCGCGAGCGGCCGCCTGGTAGGCGCGCGTCTTGTAGCGATTCTCGCCGTGCAGCTCGAGGAGCTCGCCGATCTGGTTGAGTACGTGCGCGACGGTGCGCGGATCCATCGCTCAAAGATAGCCGCACCGCGACGGGGGCGTCAGCCGAGCATCACCCGCGCACGCACACGTGGTCGAGCGAGCTCTCGCCTTCCACGGTGGAGCCGAACTCCTGCTCCAGGCGCGACGTCTCGCGGTCGAGGATGTACAGCGCGCGGAGCACCAACGCCTCCAGCTCGCCGGTGGTGACCAGCGTGCTGTAGCTCATGCGCTCGCCGCCGGGGATGACGTTGGCGAACGCGATCCCGTCGGCGCGCGTCGGGTGGACGGCGCGCAGCACCCCGCCCCTGGGATCGAGATCCGTTCGATACGAGATGAGAGAGACGCCGGGCCGGTCGCGGCGGAGTCCGAGCACCAGCTGCATTCGCAGGTGCGCGCCCGCCTCGGGCGCCGGCTCCGTCTCGTCCACCATCACGAACACACCGTCCACCGGCTCGTACGGCGCGTCGGACTCGATGCGCGCCCACACGCGCTGGTAGGGGAGCTGGAGATAGGCGGCGGGTGGACCAGCCAGCTCCCATCCGCGCAGCTCGAACGACGGCGCGGTGAGACGCGCCGTGGTCGCTTCGTCGAACACGTACAGCCGCCGGCCGAAGCTCCAGAACTGATAGCCCAGGAAGAGCAGCTCGGCGTATTCCTCCAGCGCGTCCGGCGGCGCGTCGTCGGGGACGATCTCCTTGAGCGTGACCCCGACCTCGCCGAGAAGGACGAACTGATCGCGACGAGCGGTCTCGGTTCGCCGCTGCGCCGCTTCGGCTCGGATGGCCGGGAAGGCCGTGGCCTCCAGTGGCTCGAGCACTAACTCGTATGGCGTCAATCGCGCGGGCATGTCCGACTCGCGGGCAGGATTCACGCCGTCGAACGCTCGTTCAGGAACGATTCGACGGAGTTGAACAGATCTTCGGGCGCCTCGACGTACGGGACGTGGCCCGAGCGCTCGATCACCACCAGACGTGCATCGGGAAGCGCGCCGGCGGTGCTCTGGGAGGATTCCAGCGGAATGGGATCCTGCCGCCCGTGGAGGATGAGCGTGGGTGCGTGGACGCGGGCGAGATCGGGGCGGAGGTCGTAGGGCCCGAGGCTTTCCCAGACGGACTGCTGGACGCGGCCGGTGACGCGAAAGGGAGTGAGATCGCGCGCACGGCTCGGATCGGCGAAGTATCCGGCGACACTGAGCTCGAAGAGCCGCTGCCGATACGCCTCGGGATCGCGCTCGCGCAGACCGGACTGGACCAGCTCGGCGCGCATGCGACGCAACTCGTCACCGTTCTGCCGCCTGGCGAACTCGGCCTCGAATCGCTCCCGATGCACTCGATTGGCCGGCGCCGGGTCGATGAGCACGAGTCTCTGCGGCTGGAGCATCATCCCACCGCTGCGCTCGCTCTCGACGGCATAGAGAAGCGCCAGCAGGCCACCCCACGAATAGCCGACGAGGGTGAGCGGGTCCAACTCCAGCTCGCGCGCGACCTGGGCGAGATCGTCCACGTTGGTGCGCCAGGTGATGGGGGTTCGGTCATCGGTCCTCGATCGACCTCCTCCTCGCTGATCGTACAGCACGACCTCACGGTGCTCGGCCAGCCGCAGCATCTGCGGGAGCAGATAGTCGTGATGCGCTCCCGGCCCCCCGTGCAGCACGAGCAGCCGCTCGCCGCCGGCCGGGCCGTAGGCGACCCAGTACAGGGGGACCGAGGTGCTGGTGGTGAAGCCGGAGGATCGGGGAGATGGGACGGGAGGCATCCAACGAACAATAGCGGGGGAATGTGAGGATGTGCGAAAGCCATCGCGGATAGGTGATCGCATCGCACATCCGCGATCGGAATGTGCGATGTGCGATCGAGATACGACGATATGACGATCGCATCGCCGAGGTGCGATGTGCAGGTGCGATGTGCGAGGGGCTTCGATTCCAGATCGGCGCCCCTCGCACCTCCTCGATCCAGATCGCCGATCGCACCTACCATCGTCGTATCGTCATATCTCGATCGCACATCGCATCCCGATCGAGCATGTGCAATGCAATCACATATCCGCGATGGCTTTCGCACATCTGTCATCTGTCATGAAAACGATTCCGCAATCCTGACCGTCTGTACGTGCACCCGGACCGTGTCGGCAATGTCTCGTCCGTAGCCGCCGGCCACGACGATGGCGACGGGGAGGCCGATGTCGCGGCAGGAGGAGAGGACGAGGGCGTCGCGGCGCTCGAGGCCGTCAAAGGTGAGGCGGAGTCGGCCGAGTCGGTCGTTCTCGTGGACGTCGGCGCCGGCGAGATAGACCACCAGGTCGGGGCGCGATGCGTCGAGCACGCGGGGCAGCGCGTCGGCGAGGCGCGCGAGATACGCCTCGTCGTCGGTGCCGTCCTCGAGCTCGATGTCGAGCGTCCCGGCGACCTTGTCGAAGGGGAAGTTGCGGCGGCCGTGCATGCTGAAGGTGAACACGCGGTCGTCGCCGGAGAAGATGGCGTGCGTCCCGTTTCCCTGGTGCACGTCGAGATCCACGATCGCGGCGCGACGCAAGCGGCGGTCGCGGAGGAGCGCCAGCAGCGCCACGGCGACGTCGTTGAAGACGCAGAAGCCCTCGCCGTGGTCCGGGAAGGCGTGGTGCGTGCCACCGGCCAGGTTCATCGCCACGCCACGCTCCAGCGCCGCGCCGGTGGCGGCCACGGTCCCGCCGACGGCTCGATACGAGCGCTCCACGAGGTACGGCGACCACGGAAAGCCGATGCGCCGCACCTCTTCACTCGTCAGGCAGCCGTTGGTGACTCGCTCGACGTAGTCGGCGGTGTGGGCGAGGGTGAGGTCCTCGACGCGGGCGCGAGGAGGTTCGGCCACGACGTGTCCCTCCGCCAGCACGGCGTCGCGGAGGAGCGCGTACTTCTCGATCGGGAAACGGTGGCCCGCCGGAAGAGGGATCGTGTAGCCGGAGGAAGACCAGAGAGGGAGCATGGAAGGAGAAGCGACATCATCATCGGGACTCGGCCATCGGGACTGGGGACTCGGCGACCGGTCGAGATCTCGCCGCCACAGCCGAGTCCCGATGACAGATGGCCGAGTCCCGATGCCCGATGTCGCTACGATGTCGTATTCGCTCCCGTCGGTTCCTTCACGACGATTCCCCCCTTCATCACGAACAGCACGTTCTCCATCGCCTTGATGTCCCGCAGCGGATCGCCGGGCACCGCCACCACGTCGGCCCACTTGCCGGCGCTGAGGGAGCCCAGGCGCTTGTCCCAGCCGAGGAGCTTGGCGCCGTTCATGGTGCCCGCCACGATCGCGTCCATGGGGCTCATGCCGCCCCATTCCACCATGAGCGTGAACTCGTGGCCGTTGGTGCCGTGCGGGATCACGCCGGCGTCGGTGCCGAGCGCGATGGGCACCTTGTTCGCCACGGCGAGCTTGATGCCGTTGCGCATGGCGGTGGCGGCGGCCAGCGCCTTCTCCGCGCGCAGACCGGTGAGCACGCCGCTCCGCGCCGCGCGCTCCACCGCTTCACCGGCCATGAGCGTGGGCACCAGATAGGTGCCACGCTGCGCCATGAGCCGGGCCCCCTCGGCGTCGAGAAAGGAGCCGTGCTCGATGGACGCCACGCCGGCGCGGGTGGCGATCTTGATCCCCTCGGTGCCGTGCGCGTGCGCCGCCACCCTGCGATCGAGCTTGGCGGCCTCGTCCACCATCGCCTTCATCTCCTCGAAGGTGTACTGCGTCACCCCTACCGCGTCGCCCTCGGACAGCACGCCGCCGGTGGCGCAGGTCTTGATGACGTCGGCCCCATACTTCACCTGGTAGCGCACCGCCGCGCGGATCTGCTCCGGACCGTCGGCGATCCCGGTGCGCACGCTCCCGTCCATCAGCCCCGGACGGTAGCCGTTGTCGTCGCAGTGACCGCCGGTGATGCCTAACGCATGCCCGGCGTTCTGCATGCGCGGTCCCTCGATCCGGTGGTCTCCGATCGCCTGGCGAAGGGCCATGTCATCGAAGCCAGACGCCCCGACGTTGCGGATCGAGGTGAAGCCCGCCAGCAGCGTCCGCTCCGCGTTGGCCACGCCCAGGATCGCGCCATAGGAGGAGTAGTCCTTCACCCCCGAATCATCCCACCCCGGATCGCCGAGGGTTCGGCCGATGACGTGCGTATGCGCGTCGATGAAGCCGGGCAGAAGGGTGGCGTCCCCCAGATCGATGGTGCGGGCGCCCGACGGAATGGACACCGCGCCGGCGCGTCCCACCGCGACGATGGAGTCGCCGATGACCACCACCACGCCGTTCTGGATCGGCGCGGCGCCGGTGCCGTCGATGAGCCGCGCGGCGCGAAGCACGATGGGCGACGGGGGAGCGGACGCCGCGTCGGCGCGCGGCTCCTGCGCGGCGGCCGCGCTCGTCAGGCAAAACGCGGCGGCGAAAGGGAAAAGGCGGGGCATGAGTCCTCGAGGGTGGGAAAATGGAAGGTGATGATCCGTCTCAGCTGCCGCGGGTGCCGAGGGTGGCTCGCACCGTGACGCGCTGGCCATCGCGCACCACCACGATCGTGACCTCGTCGCCGGGACGATGCGCGTAGAGCGCGTCGCTGTAGCTCTGGAGGTCGGTGACGTCGCTGTCCTGGAGCCGGACCACCACGTCGCCCTTGCGCAGTCCGGCGAGATCGGCGGGGCTCCCGGAGGTGACGTCGCTCAAACGGACGCCCCGCACGCCCACCGCGCTCATGTCCGGCACCGAGCCGAGGTAGGGGCGCGTGCCGCGCGACGGCTGGGCGGCCATCACCGGCCGTGATGGCATCCGCGTGCGGGTGAGCTTCGCCGGACGGTCGGCGATCTCGCGCGCCACCCGTTCGGCCATGTTCACCACCCGCGCCATCCCGCCGAAGTCCACCTTCTCGACGTCATCGGTGGCGCGGTGATAATCGGGGTGCAGGCCGGTGAAGAAGTGAAGCGCCGGCACGCCGCGCATCAGAAAGGAGGCGTGGTCGGAGCCGCCCATGCCCTCGGGCACGGGCCGCAACTGGAGCTTGGGCGCCACGTTGGCCGAGTCCACGATGGCGGGAAACTCGGCCGCGCTGCCCACGCCGATCACGATGAGCTGCTCGCTCGTCAGGCGGCCCACCATGTCGAAGTTCAGCATGGCCGACACCCGATCGAGCGGCACCGGCGGATGCTCCACGAAGTACTGCGAGCCGAGGAGCCCCAGCTCCTCGCCGCTGAAGGTGGCGAAGACGATCGAGCGCTTCGCCGGCCGCCGCACGAACAGGCGCGCCAGCTCCATCACCGCCGCGGTGCCGGACGCGTTGTCGTCGGCGCCGTTCCGGATGACCTCGCCGGCGCGCGCGTCGAGCGCGCCCACGGTACCGCGGCCCAGGTGGTCCAGGTGCGCGCCGATGACCACGTACTCGTCGCGCAACGCCGGATCGCGCCCCGGAAGCACCGCCACCACGTTGTGCGTCGACGCCTCGCTGGGAAGCCCGGCGTGCGCGGCGATGACCGAGCGCGCGATGAAGCGCTGGAGATAGGCGCCATCACAGAAGCCGGTCCGCGCAACGCTGTCGCACGCGCGCGCCGGCGCCCCCAAGCGCAGCGCGCGAAAGCGCCGCGCGATGTACGCGGCGGCACTGTCGTTCCCGGCGGTGCCGGTGCCGCGACCCTCCAGCGCGTCGCTCGCCAGATAGGCCACGTCGCGGTGCAGCGCCGTCGAATCGGCCGTCGGCGGACCGGGTGCGATCGCGGTCGTTCGACAGCCGACGGCGGCCGTGAGAAGGAGCGCGCCGAGGGCGGCGCGCGAGATGACAGGTGTCATGTTGAACGAGGTAGGGTCGTGACCGGAGTGCTCGACGCGTATGTTATGTCCCCGTGCCCCCCGTCGCCAAGAGGACGGTTCCCACACTCGCGCTCGCCCTCATCCCGCGCGCCGTGGCGCTCAATCTCGCGCTCGGCGCGGTGGTCGCCGCGCTCAAGCTTCCGGTCTTTCTCGATTCGGTGGGGACGATTCTCGTGGCGGCGCTGGCCGGCCCCGCCGCCGCGATGCTCACCGGGATCGCGTCGAACACGGTGCTGGGACTGCTCTCGTCCCCCGTGTTCTTCGCCTTCATCCCCGTGACAATCGTGATCGGCGCGGTGGCCGGCATCGCCGCCAGGCTGGGCGCGTTTCGCGCTCCACGGAGCGCGGTCGCGGCGGGCGCACTGCTGGGGATCGTGTCGGGGGCGATCTCGGCGCTGATCGTGGTGGCGCTCTTCGGCGGTCTCACCGCCAGCGGGACGGGACTGGTGACGATCGCCCTCCGCGCCGTCGGGCTGCCGCTCTGGCCGGCGGCGGCGATCGCCAGCATCGGCACCGATGTCGTCGACAAGGCGCTCTCCTTCGGGTTGGTGGCGCTGGTGATCGCGCGGCTTCCATCGCGGATCAGAGCCCGATTCGCCGGCGCGCGCGACGCGCCCGCCGCGGCGTGACGGCCTCACGGGGCGAGCGCGAGCGCAGCCGCCTTCTCGCGCGATGGAACCCGCTCACGCCGCTGGCGCTGGCGACGTTCCTGGTGGTCGCCAGCTTCGCCGGACCAGAGCCCTGGGCGCCGCTGGGCGCGTTGATGCTGGCGCTCGCGCTGGCGGCGGCGAGCGGCATCGCTCAGCGCGTCCTCTGGGTGACGCTGGGCGTCGGCGTGCCGACCTTCGTGCTCCTCTTCGTCATGAACGGCGTCGTGGCGCCGGCCGATGCCACCCCACTCGCCGAGCGATTCTCGCCGAGGTATCCGGCGACGCGCGACGCGCTGCTGGTGGCGCTCCGGCTCGCCGCGTCCGTGTCGGCGCTGGCATGGGTGATCACCGGCATCGCGCCTCGCCGCCTGACGAGCGCGTTGGCCGAGCGAGGGCTTCCGTCGTGGGCGGCCTACGTGATCGTGGCGTCGCTGGACGCCGTGCCGCTGGCGCGGCGCCGCGCCGGCGAGGTGCTCGACGCGCAGCGGTGCCGGGGCGTACGGGCCGGACACGGCCTCACGGGCCGTCTTCGCACGCTCCTGCCGATGGCCGGTCCGCTGATCGTGTCGCTGGTGACCGAGACGGAGGAGCGCGCGCTGGCGCTCGACGCGCGCGGCTTCGTGCCCGGACGGCGCCGCACGGCGCTGGCGCCGATTCCCGATCGCCGGTGGGAGCGGGCGCTGCGCGCCATCCTCTGGGTCGCCACGGGCGCGCTCATCGTCTGGAGCCTCGCGCGGTGGGCGAGAAGCTGGTGACCGCGCTGTCGCTCGATCTCCGCGAGGTGCGTTACGGCTCCGTCATCGCGCTGCGCGATGTGTCGCTGACGCTCGAACATGGTGAGATCGTCGGCGTGGCGGGGCACGTCGGCGCGGGAAAGACGACGCTGGCGCTCGCGGCCGCCGGATTGCTCGGCCGTTCGGTTCCCGCTCGGGTGGATGGCGTCGTGACGCACGCGTCAGGCGGTGAGCCCCCGGCCGCGTTCGTGTTCGCCAACCCCTGGACGCAGCTCACCGAGCTGGGCGGGACGGTGGAGGAGGAAGTGGCGGTCGGGCCCGAGAACCAGGGACTCTCGTCAGGCGAGATCCGCGCTCGGGTGGACGGCGCTCTCGGCGCCGTTGCCGCCACGGCGCTGGCGCGACGCGTGCCGTACGAGCTGTCCGGAGGGGAGCTGCAGCGCGTGGCGCTCGCCTCGGCGCTGGCGCTCGACGCTCCACTGCTCGTGCTCGACGAGCCCACCGCGCAGCTCGATCCGGAGTCGGCGGGGGAGCTCGTGGACCGGCTCCGCGCCACCGTCACGAACGGGCGGGCCATCCTGATCGTGGAGCAGAATCTGGAGGTGCTGCTGGCGCTGGCGTCGCGGGTGCTGGTGCTGGCCGACGGCACCGTGCGCGCGTCCGGCACGCCGCGCGACGTGCTGGAGCGTTGGCCACCGGTGGACACCCGACTCGGGGTGCCGGCGCACGTGGAGGCGATCCACCTTCCGGAACGCCGTCCGCCGGAGCCGCGCGCGAGTCGCGCGCTCGAGGTCAGCCGTCTTCGCGTGGCGTACGATGGTGTTCCGGTGCTGGACGAGCTGAGCACGACGGTCGAGGACGGCGAGGTGGTGGCCTGGGTGGGGCGCAACGGAGCGGGGAAGAGCACCCTCGCTCGCGCGGTGATGGGGCTGGTGCCCGCGGGCGGTGGGACCGTCCGCGTCGGGGAGACGTGGCTCGATCCGCTTCCGGTGGAGGAGCGCGCGCGGCACGTCGGGCTCGTGTTTCAGGATCCCGGCCGTCAGCTCTTCTCGCGCACCGTGCTCGACGAAGTGCTGGTGGCGCCGCGGGCGCTGGGAC
>DATFFZ010000143.1:0-3865 GCA_035249845.1 Gemmatimonadaceae bacterium | reverse complement strand
CGACCTTGGCATCCATGATCGTGGGCGCCGAGCCGCAGGCGGAGGGTGGCGGGTGCCGCTATTGCGGCGGTGCGCTGCCGGGCGGGCGGCGCACGGTGTTCTGCCCGCACTGCGGACAGAACCTCACGGTGCAGCGCTGCCCCGCCTGCGGAAGCGAGCTGGAGGTGGGGTGGAAGTTCTGCATCACCTGCGGGCGCGGTATCGGCTCGCAGTGAGCTCGCGCCCACCGGCGGCGCGCGTCGCCGTCATCGCCGGCGACGGCATCGGGCCGGAGGTCGTGGAGGAAGCGTTGAAGGTGCTCGAGGCGGTGGAGAGCGTGCACCGCGTCGGCGTGTCGGTGGAGAAGCTCCCCTACGGCGCGGATCACTATCTCTCCACCGGCGTCACGATCCCTCCCGAGGAGATGCGCCGGCTCGGCGCCTTCGACGCCATTCTCGTCGGCGCGCTCGGCGATCCACGCGTGCCGGGGAACGAGCACGCGCGCGACATCCTGCTCGGGATGCGCTTTCGGCTCGACCTCTTCGTGAACGAGCGCCCGGCGCGACTCTTCGACGAGCGTCTCACCCCGCTCAAGGGGAAGAAGACGAGCGACATCGATCTCACGGTGTTCCGCGAGAACACCGAAGGGCTGTACGTGTCGGTGGGGGGCACGTTCAAGGAAGGGACCGCCGACGAGATCGCCATCGCCGAGGAGCTGAACACGAGGAAGGGGGTGGAGCGGATCGTCCGCTACGCCTTCGAGTGGGCGCGCGCGCACGGGAAGACGCGGGTGACGATGGCGGACAAGGCCAACGCCATCGCCGCGCACGCGCTCTGGCGGCGCGTCTTCGAGGAGGTGGGGGTGGAATACCCCGAGGTCCGGCGCGACACCCGCTACATCGACGCCATGGCGATGGACCTCGTCCGCACGCCGGAGTCGTTCCAGGTGATCGTCACCGGAAACCTGTTCGGCGACATCCTGTCCGACCTCGCCTCGATCCTGGTGGGCGGACTGGGCCTGGCGCCGAGCGCGAACCGGAATCCGGGGCGGGTGGCTATGTTCGAGCCCGTACACGGCAGCGCCCCGCCCATGGCGGGCAAGGATGTGGCTAACCCCATGGCCGCGATCCTGACGCTCGCCATGCTGCTGGAGACCGTCGGCGCCCGCGACGCGTCCACCGCCGTCGAGCGCGCCGTGCGCGCCGCGATCAGCGAGGGGGTGGGGACGGCCGATGTGGGGGGGCGGATGGGAACGAGAGCGGTGGGAGACTGGATCGCGGCAAGAGTAGTGAACAGCTAGGGGAAGCGGGGAGAGGGGAGCGCAGGCACACCCGATGACTACCGTCTCCGCCTTGGCTTCCCGCTCCCCGCCCCGCGCTCCCCGGATTCCTTCCCCCCTTGATTTTCGGAACAGGAAGTGCAGCATCTTTCGTCAACCAGCGACGGAGGGTGCTCACCGATGATTACGATCATGCGTCGGGCGGTGCTGACGCGTGTGCCGGCCCTTCTCCTTCTCGCGCTCTTCGCCTGTAAAGGAGAGAGCGACGGCACAGCGGGTGGCAACACCGACGGTGGCATGAACGCCACCGACGTCGCTCGAGCGGACAGCGCCATCCGCCGCGCGATGAGTGACAGCGGACAGTGGCCGCTCTATGGACGCGACTACGACAATCGGCGCTATTCACCGCTCTCGCAGATCACGCCGCAGAACGTGCGTGGACTGTCGCTGGCCTGGAAGTACAACACCGGCATCCAGAAGGAATTCGAGGCAACGCCGGTGGTGGTGGGCGGCACCATGTACGTGTCGACGTCGCTCAATCACGTGATCGCGCTCGATGCGCGCACGGGCCAGAAGAAGTGGGAGTACGCCCAGGAGCTCGGCACCACCGTCTTCTGCTGCGGCGCCGTGAACCGCGGCGTGGCGTACTACGACGGGCGTGTCTACATGGGCACGCTCGACGGGAAGCTGGTGGCGCTCGACACCGCCGACGGACGGCGCGTGTGGGAGACGGTCGTGCACGATGACGACCGCTACGCGGTCAACGCCCCGCCCACCGCGGTCGACGGCAAGGTCATCGTCGGCGTGTCGGGTGGCGAGTACGGCATTCGCGGATTCATCGATGCGTACGATGCCGCGACGGGGACTCGCGTCTGGCGCTTCTACAGCATCCCGAGCCCCGAAGATGGCGGATGGTGGGGATCGTGGGCCGAGACGGATCCGTTCGGGACCTCGCTCAACCGCAACGTCGCGCGCGAGAAGCAGGACAGCGCGCAGCACGCCAACGCCTGGCAGGTGGGCGGCGGCGGCGTGTGGCAGCATCCGGCGGTGGACGTCCAGCGCGGACTGGTGATCTTCACCGTCGGCAATCCGTCACCGGATCTCGATGGCAGCGTGCGGCCGGGGGACAATCTCTACACCAACGCGATCGTCGCCATCGATCTCAAGACCGGCAAGCACCGCTGGCACTTCCAGACGATCCCGCACGATGTGTGGGATCTCGACGCGGCCAGCCCGGTAGTGCTGGTGGACGTGAAGGACTCCTCGGGCGCGACGCGGCCGGCGGTGGCGCACGCCGGGAAGACCGGATGGGTGTACATCGTGGACCGCGAGACCGGGAAGCCGATCCGCCGCACCGATGCGTTCGTGCCGCAGGCGAACATGTTCGCGCTGCCGACGGCGGCGGGAACGCGGATGCTCCCCGGCGCCAACGGCGGCTCGGAGTGGTCGCCCACGGCGGTGAGTCCTCAGACCGGGTACATGTACGTGCTCGGGATGCATCAGCCCATGCTCTACAAGGTGCGCAACGAGCCGCTGCAACCGCCGGCGTTCTGGCTGGGCGGCGCCTTCGTCGGCACCGGTGAGCCGCAATACGGGCTCTTCAGCGCGGTGGATCTCAACACCGGCAAGATCGCCTGGCAGAAGCGCATAGCGAAGCCGATGATCGGCGGCGCGCTGGCCACCGCCGGCGGCGTCGTGTTCGTCGGAACCGCCGACCGCGAATTCATCGCCTACGATGCGCGGACCGGCAACCAGCTGTGGACCTACCGCGCGACGGGCGGCGTCAACGCGCCACCGATGACCTACAGCCTCGATGGCAACCAGTACGTGGCCGTGGCGGCCGGCGGCAACTTCCAGATCAACGCCCCGCGCAGCGATGAGGTGCTGGTGTTCACCCTGCGCGGTGGTGCGCCGGCGAGTGGGAATGGCGCGGCGCAGCAGGGATCGGACAGCGGCCGTGCGGGCAGCGACTCCGTGGCCAAGGGAGGTGAGCGATGAGGGCCCGTGGATTCGCGGCGTTGGCATCGCTGGCGATGCTCGCCGCGCACGCGACGTTGCTGCACGCACAGGGGGCGGCGCCACGCACGAACACGCCGGCGACCCAGCAGGCCGCTCAAGGGTTGCGCGTCCCGCTCGAGACGGACGAGGACGGACAGCCCGCCAATCTGCCAGCGCTCCCGAGCGGGATGACGATGGCGATGATCCGGCAGGGAGACAGCCTCTTTCACAGCAAGGCTGGATGCAACACGTGCCACAACAACAGCGGTGTCGGGCTCCCCGCCATGGGCTCCGGGCTGACCGGCGGGTTCGCGCACATCCCGGGCGATTGGCGCTCGATCGACTCGCTGGTGACGGAAGGGCTGCCGGAGGCGAAGACACGAACGCCGGTGGCGATGCCGCCGCGCGGCGCCACCAGCAATCTCACTCCGGAAGAAACGCGTCTGGTGTCCGCCTACGTCTGGGCGATCGCCAACGTGCGGGGTGAGCCCTGGCGTCCGGGTGGCCGCGAGCGCACTCGTCCGCCCATAGCCTCGGGTGCGGCAACGGCCGCGGCACCAGCCGCGGCACCAGCCGCGGACACGGCCAAGGCGGCAAGCAAGACACCTT
>DATFFZ010000142.1:0-36031 GCA_035249845.1 Gemmatimonadaceae bacterium | reverse complement strand
CAGCGGGGTGCTGGCCGCGACGGCGATCGCCGTGGGCGCGAGCGTGGCCGTGCCCGGCGCGGCGGCGCAGGACACCTCTGTCACCGTGTCCGCCGGCACGCTCCCGTCGGTGACGCTGCCGGCCGCGCTCGATCGCGTGCTCCGCGATTACGAGCGTCTCTGGAAGGGTGGCGACGCCGCTGGTCTGGCCGCCCTCTTCACCGAGGACGGCTTCGTCCTGTCCAACTTCAACACGCCGGTGCGTGGGCGTGCCGCGATCCGTGAGCGATACGCGAGCTCGGGTGGCGTGCTCCGGCTGCGCGCGCTCTCGCACTCCACCGACGGGGACACCGGCTACATCATTGGCGCCTACCGCTACGACGACGCGCGGACGGACAACGGCAAGTTCATCCTGGCGCTGCGCCGGGTGAACGGACGCTGGCTGATCGCCGCCGACATCGACAACACCAATCGGCGGCCGCGACCGTAGGGGAGGCTGGCGCCTGGCACCCGGATGACGAAGCGCCGGTCGGTTTCACCGACCGGCGCTTTTTATTTGCGTTCGTCCAAACCCGGGACCCAGGCCCCCCTCAGTTACCCCCCGCCTGACTCCACGGCGGCACCACGCCATTCATTCGCGCGTAGGCGATCGACTGCCCCAGATGCTCGTGGGCGTGCGTGGCGATGGACACGAGGACGCCGCGCTTGGTGTTCGGCTGCCCGAAGTAGGTCACCGCCGCATCCATCTGCGCATCGGGGACGTCCATCACCGCCTGCTTCGCGTACGCGAAGGACTTCTTCAGCAGATCCACCACCTGCGCCTTGCTGGTGACCGTCTTCTCCATGTCACGCGTGAGCTGGATGCCGCGGTCACGCGTCACGCCGGCGAACTGCGGGAGAAAGAAGTTCGCGCCGACGACGTGAACCAGCACCTCGCTCGTCGAGCGCACGCCCTCGCCGGGACGGAAAGTGAATTTCTCCTGCGGTGTTGCCTCGGCCAGCGCGACCAGCTTGCTCTCGGCGTCAGCGAGCTGCGCGATCAGCTCCTTCTTGAGACCGGTGGCCGTGGCGGGGGACGCATCCTGCGCGATCGCGGGCGCTGCGTACATGGCGAGCGCCAACACGGCCGACAAATACACGGGACGACGGGTACGCACGATTCCTCTCCGAAAAGGGGGTTCGGGCAGGATATCGCGCGTGATGGCGCGCGTCCAGCGCGCCAAATGTCAGCAATTGGGGCTGGCGCCTGGGCTATCGCGCCAGCGCCGTCCGGTAGCGGATGACCAGCGGACCGTCCTGTCCCGGTCGGGTCTCCGGCCAGACCACGATTCGCCACTCCCCCGTTCCCGCCAGGCTGAGCCCCTTCGTCGGCAGCTCGCGGACGAGGGCGCGCGGATCGCTCACCAGCTTTCCGGGATGCGCCGCCAGGAGCGAGTCGGCCAGCGCGCCGTATATTCGCGGCAGCGTGGCGCGCAGGAGCTGGTCGAACTTGTCGGCGCGCCGCGTGCGCGCCTGTGGGTTGTCGAAGGAGACGATCACCGTGTCGCCGCGACGGACGGCTTCGATTCCCTGGCGGAGGGTCGTCGCCCCCTGCACGAGAATGGGCGCCATCGGAGCGCGAGCGGGCGCCGGCGGCGGCGCGAGCGACACCATCCGTACGCTCTCCGCCGCCCAGCTGGCGGAGCGCGCGTTCACCACCGGCGCGGTCGCCCCCGGAGGAGTGGCCGCCTCGAGCGTCGGCTTTCCTTCGTCGCGCAACAGCTTCCACCACGACGCGCCGGCGTTCCCCCCCGCGGCCAGCGCCGCGATGACGATCACGAGCACCGCGCCCCACACCGCCCCCTTGCGAAGACGCTCGCGTGACGCGAGTCCCGCTTCGTAACGACAGCGAAAACAGACCGAGGTCCCTGGACCGCGGTCGTGAGTGCATTGAGGCTGCTGTGATGTGGACATCGGCGGTGCCCTGACGACGGTCGACGTGCTCGGGGGAGGGGAGGGAGGCGTGCAAGCGCCTCACGGGCGCACGCCACTCGGGTGACGAGCGACCCTCGCGGGAGCAACACGGCTCTTGCGCCACCGGAAGTCCGGCGTAAGCTCCCGCATGCTCGCGTACGTCTTCTGGCACTGGCGTCGATCGGAGACGGACCCCAACGACTACGAAAGACTCCAGCGACGATTCCACGAGGCGCTGGCGGCCGAGCCGCCGGCGGGGTTCGTTCGCTCCCTGAGCGTCGCCATCCGCGCCGCCCCGTGGGCGAACCGCGACGGCGAGTCGTATGAGGACTGGTATCTGGTGCGCGACTCGGCGGCGCTCGACCGGCTGGACGAGGGGGCGGTGTCGAGCAGCCGGCGCGCGCATCACGACGCGGCGGCAGCCAGGGCGGCCGGCGGCACGGCCGGTCTCTATCGCGCCAGGGTGGGAGAGCCGCCGCGTGCCCCGCGACAGGCGCTCTGGTTCGCGAAGCCGCCGGGGATGTCGTACGAGCAGCTGTACACCACCATCCGCCCGCTGGCGGCGGCGGGTGGCGGCGCGCTCTGGGTCCGACAGATGGTGCTCGGACCCACGCCGGAGATGTGCCTTCAGACGTCGGAGCCGGTGACGCTGCCCCCCGCTCTGACGCCGGTGATGCTCGAGCTCAGACCGGTGTATCCCGAGGAGAACTGGAAGGAGAACTAGAAAGTGAAGACCATGCAGGCGGCAACATTCACCCCCGGCGTTCTGCGAGCCCCGAACGGACAGGCGGTGCGTCTTCGCCCCGGGGAAGAGGACGACGGTCCGCGCGTCGTGGCCTACCTCAATCGCATCGGCGGCGAGTCGCCCTTTCTGACGTTCGGCCTCGAAGGGCCCGGCGTCACCGAGGACGACGTGCGTCGTCAGGCAGCGCGAGCGCGAGCGAGCGATCACGTTCTCTTCATCGTCGCCGAAGCGGAAGGGGACATCGTCGGCGTGCTCACCTTCGAGTCGGGTGAGCGGCAGCGCATGCGTCACACCGGCGAGTTCGGCGTCAGCGTCTCGCGCGACCACCAGGGCGTCGGGATCGGCCGCGCCCTGGTCGAGTATCTCATCAACTGGGCGGAGTCGGGGACCACCATCAGGAAGCTCAACCTTCGCGTGCGCGTCGACAACGAAAAGGCGATCGCGCTCTATCGACGTCTCGACTTCGTCACCGAGGGCCGCATCGCGCGCGATCTGCTGATCGACGGCGTCTTCCACGATTCGTTCTGGATGGGGCGAACCGTGGATCCGCGCGGATGACGGTCTGGGAGGAAGCGTGCGACGGGAGAAGCCCACGATCACGATCGACGGCGCCGCCTTCAGCGACCTCGAAGGCTTCTACGACGAGATCGAGAGCAAGCTCGCCGGCGACGCGGATTGGCCGCGCACGCTCGACGCCCTCGATGAGCTGCTGAGCATGCCGCCCGCGCCGCTCCCCGCCGAGATCCGGGTGGTGTGGGAGCACTCCGATCTGTCGCGCCGCCGGCTCGGCGACCACGGGTCGGGCTCGTTCATCGATCTGATCGATCGCATCGCGCGCCACCCGAACATCGAGCTGATCCTCTCGTGACCGACCGTTCCGACCGCGTGGTGCTCTCGCCGCGGGAGGGGATGTCGCGTCTCCCCGGCCCGCGCGGAGAGCGCTACGTCGAGCTGTTCCGGCACGGAACGCTGACGCTCGAGCTCTACGCCCCTCGCGGCACCGATCCGCAGACGCCGCACAGCCGCGACGAGGTGTACGTCGTGGTGGCGGGCTCGGGAACGTTCTTCGATGGCAGAGAGCGGAAACCCTTCGCGGCGGGCGACTGCATCTTCGTCCCAGCCGGAGTCGACCACCGTTTCGAGCGCTTCAGCGACGATCTGGTCGTCTGGGTGATGTTCTACGGCCCCGAAGGGGGCGAAGATTTAGGGTGAGCTAACGCTCGCTCTCGACGCGTGCGCCGGCTCGGTCGGCGAGCAGCTTGGTGGTGAAGCGCTGCCCTTCGGAGATGCGCTCCGTCTCGACCGCGATCGTGTCGACGGCCTGCTCGATGCGTGTCAACCGGTCTTCGATCCCCTGAAGGCGCCTGTCGGCCGCGGGCGAATGGCCGGATCGATTGAGCCACGCCTTGGTGATCGTGATGGCGGTGCCGGAGAGGATCGCAACGATGGCGATCACGAAGGGCATGTCGGGGTCCATTGCGCATCCTCCGCGGTGGTGTGTACCGGTTCGCTCCATACGAGCGCGCCAGGGCCGAGGTGTCAAGCGACCCGTTCGGCAACCCCCCGATTGCGTCCGCGAACGGCACACCGTAGAATCGCGGCGGTACAAAACACATCACGTCGCTCGGTAGCTCGATCCCCACTGGCGAATCCACCAGCCGGCTCGAATGATGACAGATCCGTCGGATCGCCGCCGCCACGTCGCCAATCTCGCCCGCCAGCTTCTCGAGGGCGAGATGACGCTCGACGCGTTCTTCGGACAGCTCCAGAGCGAAGACTGGGATGACACCGTCCTGGCCGAGCTTCTCGATCTGATCGAAGACGAGCCCGTGCGCTCGCGCGTCTTCGGGGTCGGCCCGCGCGGCTACGAGGAGTACCGCGGGAAGGTGCGGCGGCTGATCGAGCGAGCGGAGTCGCCGGCTCCGGACTTCTGACCTCTCGCGGAGCGCACGCGCACGCGGGGCCGCTCAGGTGCTCAGCTCGTCGAGATGCTTCCGGAGCTCGCCCGATTCGGCGCGCCACATGGGAATCGCGGCGCCGCCCGCGCTGTCGCACAACGTCTCCAGCGCTTCGGCGTCGAGCTCGCGCCAGTCGGCTGGATAGTCCGCGATCCGGCGGAGCACGCGCGCGGCCCCCGTGCCGAGCTCGAAGGTGAGATGCGCCGGCGAGTCTTCCACCACGCGATCGTCGAACTCGATGTGGGTCCCCGGCAGCTCGTAGACCGTCCAGGTGAGCCCGCGCGAATCGGTGAAGGTTCGATGTCCGCTCATTGACGCCTCTCGTTCTTCGTCCCCGTTTAGCTTCGCCCGCGGCCGCCCGGCAGGCAAGCATTTCGTCCCACCTCGCTGGCGCGGTCGCGCGCGCCACGTCATTATCGCATGGGCCAGGAGGGAAGGAGAGCTCTCGCCCGATGCGCCACGCGCTGTCCGTCATCGCCATCCTCTCGGTCGCGCTCCCACCGGTCGCGGACGCGCAGGTCGTGCGCGGTCGCGTGCTCGAGCAGACCACGGCGACGCCGGTGTCCGGTGCCGTCGTCACCCTTCTCGACGGCGAAGCGCGGCGGGTGGCGAGCACCCTCTCCTCCGATGAGGGGCGCTTCGCGGTGACCGCGCCCGCCTCGGGCGAGTACACCCTCGAGGTCAAGCGCATCGGCGTTCGCCGGGTGATGACCCCTCCCTTCTCGCTCGCCCCCGGTGCCACGCTGGAGCGCGACGTCGAGGTCGCCACCATTCCGGCGGTGCAGCCCGAGGTGCGCGTGTCCGGGCGCAGCCTCTGCGGCACCAAGCTGGAGGAGGGCCCGGCGCTGGCCGAGCTGTGGGAAGACCTGCGCGCGGCGCTCACCGCCGCCCGCGTCACGCAGCAGGAGCGGCTTCTCCGCGTGAAGACCAGCGTGTACTCCCGCACCCTCGACGCGCGCGGGGAGAAGGTGATCGCCGAGCAGCGCGACGAGAGGGAAGGGGTAACGGAGAGTCCCTTCCGCGCCGTCTCGCCGCGGAAGCTCTCGCGCAGCGGCTACGTCGATTCGCTGGCACCCGACGCGGTGATCTACTACGGCCCGGACGCCACGGTGCTCACCTCCGACGAGTTCGTGCGCGATCACTGCTTCAAGATCGTCCGTGGCAAGGGCGCCGAGCGCAACTGGCTCGGCGTCGCCTTCGAGCCGGTGCCGCGCCGCTCGCTCCCGGATGTCGAGGGGGTGCTCTGGCTCGACCCTGGCACGCGCGAGCTCAAGCGCATCGACTACTCCTACACCACGCACCGCGGGCTCAACTCCAGGGTGGACTTCGGCGGGCGGGTGGAGTTCGCGCGCATGCCGCCGGGAACGTGGATCGTGAGCCGCTGGTGGATCCGCATGCCGCGGCTGGCGCTGGTGCAGGGGCAGATGCTCCCCGGCGTGGGGCGCACGAAGGAGCCAAGGGTGGTTGGCGTGCAGGAGGACGGCGGCGAAGTGGTGACCATCGCCAACCGGGGCACGACGCTCCGGCTGGGGAGCCAGGCGGCCGTGCTGCATGGCGTCGTGTACGACAGCACGCTCCTCGGCCCGCTCCCCGGCGCCGTGGTGACGGTGTCGGGGATCGCGCGGCAGGCGACCACCGATGCGGCGGGCCGCTTTCGGATTCCGGAGCTGGCCGCCGGCGCGTATGCCGTCGGCGTTCGCCACGCGCGGGCCGACTCGTTAGGCGCGGCGCTCCCCGAGGCATCCGTGCGGCTGGCGGCGGGCGAGGAGCGGGAGGTGACGCTCTTCCTCCCCTCCGCGCGCACCATCGTGCGCACGCTCTGCCCCGATGCCGCGAACCCCGATTCCACCGTGCTCGTTCGCGGCCGCGTCCGCGACGCGGCGGGGCTCCCGGTGGCGTCGGCGCGAATCGCGCTCAGCTGGGACGCCCTCTCGGGGCCCGCCCACGAGGGGCTCACCGGCAAGCCGACCGCCGTGGAGGCGCAGAGCGACAGCACCGGCGCGTTCGTCCTGTGCGGCGGGAAGCCCGATCATCCGCTCACGCTGCGCGCCTGGACCGCGGAGAACAACAGCAGCGAGTCGCGGCTCCGTGCCCGCGCGGGCCAGGTGACGGTGCGCGACATGGTGCTCCCACGAGGCGGACAAGCGTCCGACGCGCCGCCTCGCTCCCGTTAGGCAGTCAGTAGATGTACACCTTCGTGCCGACGGGCACGAAGGTGTACAGCCACGCGATGTCCTCGTCGTGCAGGCGGATGCATCCGTGCGTCGCGGCGGCGCCGATGGTGTAGGTGTGCGGCGTGCCGTGCAGCAGGTAGCCGTTCCCCAGATCGAGCATGTGCCGCCCCAGCTCACCCTGGATCTCCCGGTTCTTCGAGCCGATGGGCGGGATGAACAGCGTGTTCTCGAAGACGATGTGCTCGTCGAGAGGAAGCGGCGCGAACTCCGCGCCCGGCATGGTGAGCCCGACCTCGCCGTTCCGGACCTCGATGCGGCTGCCGTCGGAGAGCACGTAGGGGCGCGACATCTCCAGCGAGCGCAAGCGCAGGCCGTGCATGAGCGCCACCTCGGCGTAGTGCCAGTCCGGGGGCGCCCACACCGGATCTTCCTCCTTCGAGAGGACGCTGCGCGCTCCCCGGGGGGTGGTGAACGTCCACGTCCGCCCCTCGTACGAGAGCGTGTCGCCGGTCGCCACCGCGATCGGCGCGCGGAGCAGGGTGTCCTGCCCGACGATGGTCCAGAGCTGCCGCTCCTGGAGCGAGATCTCGACGCGGAAGCCGGTGGCGCGTCGCGCCAGCGCGCGCGCCGAAACCCACTCGAGGCTGTCACGCCGCGAGCTGAAGCGCGCGGTCACCGTGGGTGCGGCCGACAGAATCGGTCGCGCGGTGGACGAATCTGCGCGCGGCGCGGTAAGGGCGTCGGTCAGCGTATCGGCCGGAGCCGTCGGGAGCGGAGGGAAGGGATCCGGGAGCTGCGCCGCCGCCGGTACGACGACGAGACTCGATGCGACCAGGAGCAGGGCGATGCACAACACGGCGGTCGACGACGGCGGGGAGTGGGTGCGCCGCCGCCATTCCCGCGCGGCGGCGCCACCCCGGTACTGCCTGGAGATCAGAAGAACCTCACACCGAGCACGATCGGAATGTAATTCGTGTTGTCGCCCTCGGTGAACACGCTCACGTACCGCCCCTCGACGAAGATGTCGGCCGCGCCCACGGCGAAGTTGAGACCGAGGCCGCCGTTCAGACCGAATTTGGTGACGTTCTCTTCCTCGAGGATGACCTCGGTGCCCGAAGCCCTCAGCTCGCCGAAATCGCGGAAGTGGTAGGCACCACCGCCGCCGACCACGTAGAACGAGGTCGAGCTGGCACCGACCGGAAACTGCGCCGTGAGGCCCAGCGTACCGGACCAGATCGTACCGTCATCGAGCTCCACCTCTCCGTCGTCGAACTCGGCCGTTTCGCCGTTCACGCGGTTGTACGACAGGTCCGCGCGCACGCCCCACGGCGTCGTCATCGACTGCCAGCCGATCGGCACGGTGACGTTGAAGCCCGTTCCATACGCATCGTTGAGATCGCCCATCGGCACGGTTCCGCCGCCGCCGATCCCAATGTAGAACCCGTTGCCGAACACGCCGCGTCCGAAGCCGAGGTCGGTCCGCGTCTCCACCGGCGTGGTGACCGCGGTGTCGGGCGAAGGCACCGGCACCGTGACCGCGGCGGTGGTGTCGGCCATGGTCGTATCGGCCATCGTGGTGTCGGCCATGGTGGTGTCGATGGCCGTGGTGGTATCGGTCATCGCGGTGGTATCGGTCATCGCGGTGGTGTCGGTCATCGCGGTGGTGTCACGCATGGTCGTGTCGGGTGCGACGACGCCCGTGCTCGTCATCGTCGTGTCCGGCTGAGTGCTCACTTCCTTGCGGACCGGGATGCGCTGCGACGACGTCAGGCGCCGCGCGCGAGCCGTGGAGTCGCGCATCAGCGAGTCCCGCATCACCGAGTCGCGCACCAGCCCGGCGCGCGCAACCGAGTCACGCATCACCGAGTCGCGCGCGATCGAGTCACGCACTACCGAATCACGCGCCGCCGAGTCCGCAGCGGTCTGCTGTGCGGTGGCCGGCATGCTGCCGAGCGTGACGACGGCAGCGATTCCGATCGCGCATGCTGATCGTGTAAGTCGAAAATTCATAGCCCCTCTCTCCTCTCGTCTGTTCTTGAACGGTCGCCGCAGAGCGAGCGGCAGGCGAGGCACCCAGCATTGCTCGCGTCCAGAAACATCGACGCGGGTGCCCTCGGGCGACGAATTCTCCGGTCGCCGCACCGGTTCTCTGCTTGGCATTCCGCATGCCGACATCTGCCGACCCCGTCGGCTCCTCGGTGCGCCGCGGCGCGCGCGGCGCGGGCGCGCCGCGCGGCTCACAAATGGGTGACGCGGGTCACAACCGCTGAACGAAAGGGCGGTCCCAAAGACCGCCCTTTCATATGTTTACATCCCGGGACCTCAGCGGAGCGCGATCGTGTTCGTGGTCGACACGCGCATCTCCGTGCCGGCCGGAAGCTCCGCCGACACGTCACCAAGACCCAGGGACACCACCGTCCCGGCCGCCGCGCCGATCGCCGCGCCGCCCACGATCTTCCCGAGGTCGCCGTCGCCGATGATGGCGCCAAGCACGGCACCCGCCGCCGCGCCAATTCCGGCCTTCTTCAACGTCTCATCGCGCGACTCGCCACTGCGCTGCACATCCGCCTGCTCGATGCGAGCCTCGAACGGATAGTCGCGACCGTTGATGTTGATCCGCTCGAAGTCGAGCCGGATGGCCGCCTGCTCACTCGCGTTGTCCGACTCCTTGAGACCGGTCACGGTCCCGTGCACCACCGCGCCCGACGGCACCACCACGGAGCCATCCTGCGCGCGAAGATCGCTCGCCACCGTCGCGGTGAAGCGATCACCGACCTTGCTGTTCTCGGTGCCCAGCCGGTCGTTGAGACGGAGCGTCAACGACGTGCCGCTCGGAACGCTGTTCGCATCCGCCGGCATCGACACACTGGGAGAGACGGTTCCCGCGGATTCCACCGTCGCGGTGCGCTGGCAGCCGGCGACGGCAAGTCCCGCGAAGGCCGCGAGCCCGAATAGGGCGATTCTCTTGCTCATGTATCCTCCTTCTGTTCGAACCACTGTTCGCGCGCCTCCGGGGCAAGTTGCGAACCACTTCAGCCCCGGCGCCCCCGACCATCGTGCGCCGAGCCGTAGCGCTGTTCACGAGCGGACGGCACTGTTCGAAATCGGACGCCCAGCCACCAGCAGCGGCAGCGCGCCTTTGGCGGAAGTATCCATGACATAACGACTTAACACAGTCGCCGCGCTGGCACGCGCTTCGCCTTCCGACGGGACGAACATTCCCGCGGACATGCGACCAGAAGCGCACCTCACCACCAGCGCGTACTTCACCAGGGCCAGGCCGGGCGCCACCGGGTGGCTCCTGCAATCCCTGCTGGTCGTGATGCTCCTGGGCGTCGGTGGGCTGGCGGCCTTCGTCGCCCGAAGAGGTGACGCGGGGCTGGTTCGCGTCCTCGCCACCGACGCCAGCGGCGCGCGCGTCGCCGGCGCCTCCTACCCGCTCTACCTCGAGTACCGCGCGCGAGCCACCACCTTCTCGGCGCTGGCGGCGTACTTCGATAGCCTGGCCGTCGTGATCGAGCCGGACAGTGGGGCGGAGGAGGTGACCGGGGCGCTGGTGAGCGGCAACTACTTCGAGGTCCTCGGCGCTCGCGCCGCGCTCGGACGCGCCATCGAGCGCGAAGACGAGGAGCGGGGGGCGCGAGTGGTGGTGCTGTCGGACCGGGTGTGGCAGCGGACCTTGCTCGGCGACAGCGCCGTGATCGGGAGTACGCTCCGCCTCAACGGGCGCGCATTCACGGTCGTCGGCGTGATGCCTCCCCAATTCCGTGACGCCGGCACGGGCCCGGGGCTGTGGGTGCCGATCTCCGCGGTAGGTGATGTTTCGGCGACGGCCGCCGAGCTCGAGCCGCTGCGACGCCGCGGGCTCTGGTGGCTCTCGATGGTGGGACGTCTGGCCCCGGATGCGTCTATGGACGAAGCGCGCGTGCAGCTGGAGACGATCGCCTCCCGTCTCGACGCCGGTAACGGGCTGGATACGCGTCCGCGGGTCGTTCCACTCGACCCGCCGAGTGGAGGCACCGCTCACTGAGCGCGTCGGCGCCTAACGAGCGTACAGACGATACGGCTCGACCGCGCGCTCGAAGGCGGCGGACTCACGCCGCCACCTGACCAGCAGCGCGTCGACCGTGCCGCGCTCCACGGCCGACCGGAGCGCGCGAGTTCCCGAGAGCCGCTCGATGCCCGCGCCGATCCACCGCCACTCCCTGGGATGACGACGGTAGACGGCGCGCAGCATGTGCGCGCCCAGCTCCACCGAACGGACCGAATCTCGGTCGGTGACGGTGATCCTGATCATCGGGATCGTCCGTCCGCCCCACCGAGCGGCGCCCGGCGCGATGCGCCGTGACGCGGCGCTGAAGCGGACGCCCGGGAGGCGTCTGGCGTTGAGCTCGCGCGCGATGGCGGGCGCGTCGGTGAGCCAGGGCGCGCCCACGAGGTGAAAGGGTGCTTCGGTGCCGCGCCCCACGCTGAGATTCGTCGCCTCGAAGAAGACGATCCCGGGGTAGAGGAGCGCCGCGTCGAGGTCGCGGATGTTGGGCGACGGGTTCACCCACTCGAGCCCGGTCTCATCGAGCCAGGTCGGCCGCCGATACCCCGCCATGGGAACGACCGTCACGTCGGCACTGACCTGGGCGCTCCCCACGAGGTATCGCATCAGCTCGCCGGGCGTGAGACCGTAGCGAAGCGGAATGCGCCACCGCCCCTCGAACGAGCGGAAGGTGGTGTCGAGCATTCCTCCCTCGGTGCGATCGGCGCGGATGGGGTTGGGGCGATCGAGGATGATGAACGGCTTCCCGGCGGCGGCCGCCGCCATCCCCATGGTGGAGATGTAGGTGTACGGCCGCGCCCCGACGTCCTGCACGTCGTACGCGAGCACGTCCACGTCGGCGAGCATCGCCGGAGTGGGGACGAGAGTCCGTCCGTAAAGCGAGTGTACGGGCACGCCGGTGGCGGAGTCGATGCCCGACGGGATTCTTTCGCCGTCGCGCGCGGTCCCTCGTACTCCGTGCTCCGGCCCGAAGATGGCCGTCAGGCGCACTCCCGGCGCGCCGTGGAGCAGATCGATCGTGCTCCTCCCCTGCCGATCGCGCCCGCTGTGATTGGTGATCAGCCCCACTCGCTTTCCGGCGATGAGGTGGAGCGAGTCGGAGATGAGCACCTCGATCCCCGGTCGCACGGCTTGCCCGTGCAGCGGGGTGGCGATCAGGGCGAGCAGAAGCGTGATCCTGCGCATGTCGGAAGATACGGGGACAAGGGGAATCGGGATCGGTCATTGGGGGCTCGGCAACAAGGAAGGCCGGCGAAAACGCCGGCCTCTTTCCACGGCCGCTATTCCTCGACCGCTATTCCTTATTACCCCCTTCCCCGATCTCAGTGCTCCGCGAACACCTTCGTCGCGCCCGCTTTGTCGAAGGTCAGCACGGAGTAGCGCTCGCTGTAGAACCCCTCCATCCCGGGGGAGCCGGCGGGCATTCCCGGGACCGCGATGCCGACCACGTTCGGGCGCTCGGCCAGGAGCCTCGCGATGTCCTGGGCGGGAACGTGACCCTCCACCACGTATCCGCCCACGGTCGCGGTATGACAGGACGACAGCTGCTGCGACACGCCGAGTCGCTGCTTCACGTCGCTGAGGTCGTTCTGGTCGATCGCGACCACGTGGTACCCCGCCTTGCGAACATGATCGACCCAATTCGTGCAGCACCCGCAGGTGGGCGTCTTGTACACGGTGATCGTGTCCGATGCGAGGCGCGCGATCTCACCGCCGACCGGCAGGGCGTCCTTCACCGGATCGGCGCAAGCCGAGAGCGACAGTGAGGCGAGAGCGAAGAGGAGACGCATTGGGAGTGGATGAGGAAGGCTGAAATATGGTAGCGGAACGCGGGATTCGGGATTGGGGATTCGGGATTCGGAGCGGCTGGTTCGGAAGTCATCGGATGTACCGGCGAGTCCCGAATCTCGATCCTTACGGCCTTCCCCCCGCCCTCAACCGCTCCACCATCGCCACGAAGCGCGCCTCGGACCGCAGGCCTGCCAGCGTCGGCTCGCGTGCCAATTGATCCGCGCCGATGGCGCTCGATTTCACCGCGCACTCGAGCGCGTCGAGCGCCTCCGCGTTCTGGCCGATTTCGGTGTGGGCGCGGGCGAGCGAGAAGCACACCTGGGCGTGCTCCGGCTTGATGCGGCGCGCCGCGTTCAGGAGCGCGATGGCGCGAGGCTGATCGTCGGCGGCGAAGTATTCGCGCGGCTCGTAGAACGCGAGAAAGACGAAGGCGCGCTCCAGCAACCGCGTGGCGGCCAGAGAGCGGAGCGAGTCGTCGGTGCGCGAGGCCTCTCGCTTGAGCGACTCCAGCTCGAGCGCCCTGTCGATGGCCGACGCCGCCGGCGGCTCTCGCGTCTCGCGCACGCCGCGCAGGAAGGTCACCAGCTTCTCCTGGTACGCCGAGTCGCGCGTGGCGTGAGTGCGAAGGGCGTCGTTCACGCGGCGCACGCCGCGGTGTCGCCCCAGCTGCTCCACCTTCTTGCTCGGCTCGCTCACGTCGCGCACGTCGCGGAAGTCGTCGCGCACGCGCTGGTACGCGAGCCACGCCTCGTGCGGCCGTCCCTCTTCCAGCGCCCTCGCCTCCGCCAGACGCACGGCGTGAAGCGAGTCGATCCAGCGATCATCACGCGGACGAAGCCCCACGCGCATCGCCTGCAGCTCCATCCACTCCAGCGCGCGCGCGCCGATCTCCGGCGGGGGCCATTCGTGCGCGCCCCTGAAGTACTCCACGTGGTTGCGCACCGGGAGCGCGTCGAGGAGTCCGTCGAGCGCTCTCACCTCCTCGTAGTTGAAGTCGGTGAGCCCCGACGTGCCGAAGAACACGAACGGCCGCGGGCCGAGCCTGGCGAGCTCCAGCAGGAGCAGCGGCGTGGGGAGTCCGGCGCCGACTCCGATCACGCCGGCGACGTTGTCGCGAAGCTGCACGGCGAACTGCCACGACATGCGAGCCGTTCCCGAGAAGCCGGCCAGGTAGATCCGGCGCTCGTCCACCGCGAAGTGCTCCTGCGCCTCCTGGAGCATCGCGTCCAGGGCGCGCACGTTGGGCTCGGCCGCGCCATCGCTCACGGTATTGTAGGAGCTGAGCAGGAGGTACCCGAATCGCTCGGCCGCGTCCTTGAAGAGCGAGAGTGGCGCGAGCGCGCGGCCGCGCGGGTCCATGAGGAAGAGCACCGGCCAACGACGCTCCGCCGTGTAGGTGGAGGGTACGAAGAGCGCGTACGTTTCGCTCGGCGTCGCCGTCGCCGTCACGCGCTCGGTGACGACGCCCGGCGTGAACTGGAGTCGCGTCGTCGGCTGGGCCGGGGCGTCCTGCGCCGCGGCGCGTCCGGCGACCAGTGCTCCGGCCACCAGGAGGGTGGCGAGACGAGAGCCGTGTCTCATACCAACAGTCTGCGCGCCTGCGCGCGCGGGCTCAAGTCGTGCAACCCGGCGGTGCATGTTACCTTCGTGACTTCCACTCATGCATGACGAACGGCTGCCCGTACGGGGCGATCCCGCCGTCGAGCGGGCGCGCGCGCTCACCCGGCTGCTCGACGACGCGATCCCCATCCCGGGGACGCGCTTCCGCATCGGGCTCGACCCGATCCTTGGTCTCATCCCCGGCGCCGGCGACCTGGTGGGCGGGGCGATGTCCGCCTATCTCCTCCTCGTCGCCCGGCGGGCCGGCGCGCCGACCTCGGTGCTCCTGCGGATGCTCGGGAATCTGGCCATCGACAGTCTGGTCGGCGCCGTTCCCTTTCTCGGCGATCTCTTCGATGCCGGCTACAAGGCGAATCGTCGCAACCTCGGCCTCATCGAGCGGTATCTCGACCGGCCGGCGCCCACTCGTCAGGCGAGCCGCGGATTCGTGCTCGCGGCGCTGGCCGTGGTGCTGCTGATCACCATCGGAACCGTCACCCTCGCCGTCTGGCTCGTGCGCCTGCTCCTCTCCCTCTGACGTGCGCGTCGCCGCTCATCTCGGGTCCCACGTGTGGGGTGGCGCGGAGCGCGCGGTGGCGATGCTCTTGCGCGGCCTCGAGGGGCGGGGACATCGGGTCATCCTCTATTGCAACGACGCGGCGGTCGCCGCGCAGGCGAGCGCGCTCGGAGTGCCCACCACGCTCCAGCCGCTGGGGGGAGACGCGGCCGTACACGACGCGGTCCGATTCGCTCGGACGCTTCGCCGCGACCGCCCCGACGCGCTCATCGTCGGCACATTCAAGAAGATGTGGCTGGCCGCGCTGGCGGCGCGACTCGCCGGCGTGCGGCGCGTCATCGCGCGCATCGGTCTCGAGTCGGACACGCCACGGAACGCCAAATACCGTTGGGTGATGAGCCGATGGGTCGACGCCATCGTGCTCACCGCCGACGCGCCGCGCGAGGAATATCGGCGCACGCTCCCGGCCTTCGACCCCGCCCGGGTGCTCACCATCCACACCGCCGTCGTTCCCCCCGCGGTCACGCGCTCACGCGAGGAGATGCGGCGCGAGTTGGGCGTGCCGGTCGACGCGCCGGCGATCGGTGCCGTGGCGCGCCTCGCCACGCAGAAGCGCCTCGATCGGCTGCTCGACGCCATGGCCGAGCTTCCGGGCGATGTCCACTGCATCCTGGTGGGCGACGGCGCGGAGCGCGGCGCGCTCGAGGAGCGGGCCCGGACGCTCGGGCTCGCGGACCGCGTGCACTTCACCGGCCGGCGCGAGGACGTCGGCAACGTGCTCACCGCGCTCGACGTCTTCGTGATCTCCTCCGACCGGGAAGGGCTGAGCAACTCCATGCTCGAGGCGCTGGCCCTCGGCGTTCCGGTGGTCAGCACGGCGGTGAGCGGCGCGCGCGACGCGCTCGAGCCACTGCCCGATGGGAGCTCGCCCGGCGAGATCGTGCCGCACGACTCCGGCGCGATCGCCGCCGCGCTCCGCCGACTACTCCAGGACGAGGTGTTGCGGCGGCGCATGTCGCGCGCGGCCGTTCAACGCGCGCGCGAGCGATTCGACTTCGGGGAGATGCTCTCCTGGTGGGAGCGCGTGCTCCGTGAATGACATAATCTGGTCAGAGGGGCGCGGGGGGCCTGGCGGCGTTCTGGCGGAGCCGGGGGCGCATTACTAGTCTAGCGCCATGACTACGACGGCCGGCGACCTCCTCCCCGGGGTGTACGCCCCCCCGGTCTCGCGCGCGCGCGTGGACGCGGTGGATCTGCTCCGCGGCATCGTCATGGTCCTCATGATGCTCGACCACACGCGCGACTTCGTCCACACCGGTTTTCAGTTCGACCCCACCGACCTCACGCGCACCAATCCCGCGCTCTTCTTCACCCGCTGGGTCACGCACTACTGCGCGCCGATCTTCGTTTTCCTCGCCGGCACGGGCTCGTACTTCCAGCGCATGCGCGGGAAGCCCGTGGGCGAGCTGTCGCGCTTTCTGGTGACGCGCGGCCTGTGGCTGATCGTGCTGGAGTTCACCGTGATCCGCTTCGGCATGGAGTTCAACCTCGACTATGCGAGCGAAGCGGGCTTCATGCAGGTGATCTGGGCGATCGGTGCTTCGATGATCGTGCTCGCGGCGCTGGTGCACCTCCCGGTGAAGGTGGTGGGCGCGATCGGCGTGACGATCATCCTCTTCAGCAACCTGCTGGATGGCTTCAGCGTGACCAGCTGGCGCGGGCCGGGGACGCCGGTTCCGGACTTCTGGGCCGGAGTGTACATGATCCTGCACCAGCCCGGCTTGCTGCCGATCTTTGACTTTCCCGGTCCGGTGGTGTTCGTCCTCTATCCGCTCCTCCCGTGGATCGGCGTGATGGCGGCGGGCTACGCGCTCGGCAGCGTGTACACGTGGGACGCGGAGCATCGTCGCCGCTTGCTGGTGCGACTCGGGTTGGTCATGATCGCCGCGTTCATCGTGCTTCGCGCGATCAACGTGTATGGCGATCCGTCGCCGTGGAGCACGCAGCGCTCGGGGCTCTTCACGTTCCTCTCCTTCATCAACACCACCAAGTATCCGGCGTCGCTGCTCTTCGTGCTGATGACGCTGGGACCCGCCATGCTCGCCCTCGCCTGGTTCGAGCGCGGGGAGCGGGGGTGGCTCGGCCGCGTGATCGTGACGTTCGGCAGAGTGCCGCTCTTCTATTACATTCTTCAGTGGTTCGCGGCGCACGGGCTTGCCGTTCTGCTCGGCCTGGCCGTGGGGCGGGATGTGACCTGGCAGTTCATCCCACTCTTCCAGCGGTATGGGCCGGGCGCGCAGGGCTGGGAAGGCTTCAACCTGGCGGTGGTGTACGCGATGTGGCTGTTCGGCGTCGCCCTC
The DNA here is from genome assembly GCA_035249845.1 of Gemmatimonadaceae bacterium. Lineage (GTDB taxonomy): Bacteria > Gemmatimonadota > Gemmatimonadetes > Gemmatimonadales > Gemmatimonadaceae > DATFBY01. The sequence continues at coordinate 18,904 of DATFFZ010000142.1, read as the reverse complement.
CTGTACCCGTTGTGCCGCTGGTTCGCCGGCGTGAAGCAACGGCGTCGCGATTGGTGGCTGAGCTACCTCTGACACACCTCTAGGGCAACATGAAGCTCGCTCTCCTTCTGGCCGCCGCCCTGTCAGGCGCGGTGGCACTCCCGCTCGACGCGCAGCGCTCGGCCGATCCCTACCTCGAGCGCGCCAGGCGCGTGCTGCGCTCCACGCCGCTCATCGACGGGCACAACGACCTCCCCTGGAGGATCCGTTCGGACAGCGTGCATCCGCGCGACGTCGTCGCCTACGATCTGCGCGCGAGAACCCGCGGTCACACCGACCTGGCGCGGCTGCGCGACGGGATGGTGGGCGCGCAGTTCTGGTCGATCTACCTCCCGGGAACGATGGGCGACTCCGGCTTCGCGCGCGTCCAGCTCGAGCAGATCGACATCGCGCGTCGCGTCATCGCCAGGTATCCGGAGCTGGCCTGGGCGCTGACCGCGAAGGACATTCGCTCCGTGCACCGATCGGGTCGTGTCGGCTCGCTTCTGGGTCTCGAGGGCGGACACGCCATCGAGAACTCGCTGGGCGCGTTGCGCGTCTACTACGAGCTCGGAGCGCGCTACATGACGCTCACCCACAATTCCACGCTCGACTGGGCCGACGCGGCGTCCGACAGCGCCCGGCACGGCGGACTGACCCCGTTCGGGGAGGAAGTGGTGCGCGAGATGAACCGGCTCGGGATGCTGGTCGACCTCTCCCACGTGTCGCCGGCGACCATGAGCGACGCGTTGAACGTGAGCGAGGCGCCGGTCATCTTCTCCCATTCGTCGGCGCGCGCGCTCACCGAGCACGTACGCAACGTTCCTGATTCCATCCTCCAACGTCTGCCGAAGAATGGGGGCGTGGTGATGGTCACCTTCGTTCCGCCTTTCATCTCGAAGGAGGTGGCCGACTGGTCCACGCGCCGCGACGCCGTCCGAAAGGACGTGACGGCGCGCTTCCCCGATGACGAGGGGGCGAGGAATCGGGAGAACAATGCCTGGGAGCAGGCCAACCCGGCGCCGAAGGCGACGCTGGCGCACGCGGCCGACCACATCGAGCACGTCCGCAAGGTGGCGGGGGTGGAGCACGTTGGCGTCGGAAGCGACTTCGATGGCATCGACGCGGTGCCGGTGGGGCTCGAGGACGTGTCGACGTTCCCCTTCCTGTTCGCCGAGCTCGCGCGGCGCGGGTGGAGCGACGCCGACCTGAAGAAGCTGGCGGGGGAGAACGTGCTACGTGTGCTCACCCGCGCCGAGGAAGTGGCCGCGCGCCTCCAGCGAGAGCGCCCGCCGTCCACCAAGACCATCGCCGAGCTGGATGGCCGAAGGGCGAACTGACGCGCCTCGGTAGGTGACGGGATGTACCCGGGCGCTTGGCGGCTCGCGCGTTTGGCGGCGCTCGTGGCGGCGCTCGGAACGGCGCTCGCACCCGCCTGCGCGCCGCGTCCCGGCACCGCCACGGTGAGCCGGCCCTCGCCAGGAGTGTCTGCCGCGCTGCCGCGTACCCGCGCCGAGCGCACCGACTACCGCGAGACGTCGCGTTACGAGGACGTGATCGTCTTCCTCGATTCGCTCCGACTGCGCGGAGCGCCGATCGTGATCTCCGCCATCGGCAAGACGACCGAAGGTCGCGACATCCCCATGGTGCGCGTGGACCGGCTGCCTGACGACCGATCGAGCGTGCGCGGGGCGCGACGGCGACGACCCGTGGTGTACGTGCAGGCGAACATCCACGCCGGGGAGGTGGAGGGAAAGGAGGCGATGCTGGCGCTCCTCCGCGACCTCGCCTTCGCGCCCGCTCCCAGCGTCCTCGATTCGGTGGAGCTGCTGGTGGTGCCGATCTACAACGCCGACGGGAACGAGCGACTGGCCGCGCAGCGCCTGAACCGCGCCGAGCAGAACGGTCCGGAGCTGGTGGGCGAGCGCGCCAACGCGCAGCGGCTCGATCTCAACCGCGACTATGTGAAGACGGAAGCGCCGGAGACCGTGGCCGCACTGGAAGCGCTGCGTGCCTGGAACCCGGACGTCTTCGTGGATCTCCACGCCACCGACGGGAGCTATCACGGCTACGCGCTCACCTACGCGCCCTCGCTCTCACCCGCCGCGCTCTCCGGCGGGCCGTACGCGCGCGACGTCCTGCTCCCCGCGGTGCGCGAGCGCGTGCGCGAGCGCCACGGCTTCGAGACCTTCGACTACGGAAACTTTCTGTCGGAGGAGGATCCCTCGCGGGGCTGGGCGACCTACGACGCGCGCCCGCGCTTCGGCACGAATTACATGGGGCTGCGCGGCCGGATCGCCGTCCTGAGCGAGGCCTACTCGCACGACCCCTTCGAGCGTCGCGTGCGATCGACCTACGCGTTCGTGCGCGAGCTGCTCTCGTACGTCGCGGAGCACTCCGCCCGGATCCTGGCCCTCTCCGATCGCGCCGATCGTGATCTCCTCGACTGGGCACAACGTCCTTCGCGCGCGCCGGAGATTCCGGTTCGTGCGCGGCTCACCACCCAGCCGGCGCGCGGCGAGCTGCTGGTGGAGGACGTCGAGCGCACCGGCGACTCCACGGTGTACGAGCCCGGCCTGCCGCCAGGGGTGCGCCGGCCGTCGCGCGCGCGTCCGGTGGAGATGCCCCTCTTCCTCCGCTTCGAGCCGACGCTGACGCGGCCGATGCCGTACGCGTACGTGCTGATCGAGCCGGAGCAGCCGGTGCTGCAGCGCCTCCGCGTGCACGGCATCGCCATGCGCACCCTGGCGCACGAGTGGACCGCGCGCGTGGATCGCTTCACGGTGGACAGCGTCCATCGCGACGAGCGGCTCTTTCAGGGACACCACGAGATGCGGCTGGATGGGCGCTGGACGAGCGATCGCCATCGACTCCCCAAGGGGGCGGTGGTGGTGCCCATGGCACAGCAGCTCGGGGTGCTCGCCATGTATCTGCTCGAGCCGGAGAGCGACGACGGTCTCGTCACCTGGAATTTCTTCGACCGGAGCCTCACGCCCGGCGCGGAGTTTCCGGTGCTGCGACTGGCCGAGCCGCTCTCGGAGTTTCGCGTCCAGGCGCCCTGACCGTGCAAAACGGGCCCGGGTATATTCCCCGGGCTTTCGCGTGCCGCCTCGTGGCGCGCGCCCTCACCGCCGAGGCCAATGCTTCGTCAGATCTTTCTGTATCTCTCGAACCAGGAACGGCTCTACAATTTCGCGCGCAACAATCGGCTGGCCAAAAGCTTCGCATCGCGATTCGTGGCGGGTGAGACGCTGGACGAGGCACTGACCGTCGTCGCCGCGCTCAATCGCAAGAAGATCTCCGCCTCGCTCGACCTGCTCGGCGAGAGCGTGCGCAACGAGGCCGAGGCGCGCGCGGCCGGACGCGAGTACATCGCGATGCTGGATCGCATCCAGGCGCAGAAGCTCGACACCAACGTGTCGGTGAAGCTCACCGCCATGGGGCTCGACATCTCCGAGGATCTCTGCGTCGACATCATGCAAGACATCCTCGACCGGGCGCGACGGTACGAGACGTTCGTCCGCATCGACATGGAGGGGAGCGCGTACACCGAGCGTACGCTGCGGCTGTTCGAGGACCGGCTCTACCCGCACTATCGGCAGCACGTGGGCGTGGTGCTGCAGAGCTATCTCTACCGCACCTATGCCGACGTCGAGCACACCATCGACCTCAAGTGCCGGGTGCGGCTGTGCAAGGGCGCGTACAAGGAGCCGGCGACGGTCGCCTTTCCGCAGAAAAAGGACGTGGACTCGAACTACGTGCGCTGCATGCGCCTCCTCATGGAGCATGGCAACTACCCGGGCCTCGCCACGCACGACGAAGCGATCATCGCCGAGGCCAAGCGGTTCGCGCGCGACGCGCGGATCGCCGGCGATCGGTACGAGTTCCAGATGCTCTACGGCGTGCGGCGCGATCTCCAGGAGCGGCTGGTGCGCGAGGGGTATCGCATGCGGGTATACGTCCCGTTCGGCACGCAGTGGTATCCGTATCTGATGCGTCGCCTGGCGGAGCGGCCGGCGAACATCGCCTTCATCACCGGGAACATCGCGCGCGAGATGCTGCGGCGCGGGAGCTAGCGTGGGCGGCCGGCATCTCCCGCCTGACTACGGCGCCGGCGACGAGCGTACGCTGGGCGGCTACATGGCGGTGCACGCCCGACCGGCCGCCTTCGAGGGGAGCGATGGGCTCTCGTACAGCGTGGACATCGCGGTGGACGAGACGGGGGAGCCGAACGCGCCGGTGGGCGCGTATCTCCTGTTCGTGCGCTGGAGTCGTGGCGAGCCGGGCGTGGCCGGCCATCTCGAGAGCGACTTCCTGGTCCGCGCGCCTGACGAGTCCACCGCCCGCACGCGCATCGGCGCCATGCTCCTCGACGACGTGAAGCGTCTGCTCGACCAGCTCATCGCGTCGCGAGCGCCGCAGTCCACCCGGCCGTGGTGGGAGGTCATGCGGGACGACGACGCATGAGCGCCGGGCCGGAGCGCGGCGTGGTGTTGCGCGGCACGGGCGGCGTCTGGCACATCCTGACGGACTCCGGAGTCCGTCGCGAGGTGGCGCTCCGCGGGCGCCTCAAGAAGGGGGACATCGAGAAGCTGGCCGTGGGCGACGAGGTGCTGCTGGAGCGCGACGCGCGGGGAGACAGCTGGGCCATCGGCGAGATCCTGCCGCGCCGATCGCGCCTGACGCGACGCGAGCCGGGAGGAGGACGAGGGGAGCGCGTGCTGGCGGCCAACATCGACCAGGTGGTGATCGTGTTCGCCGCCGCCGAGCCCGAGCCGCACCCGCGGATGCTGGATCGCTTCCTGGTCATCGCCGCCGCCAACGCGCTGGCCGCGCGCATCGTGATCAACAAGAGCGATCTGGTGGGCGACGACGCGGCGCGCCGGCGCTTTGCCGACTACGAGCGCGCGGGCTATCCGGTGCACCACACCAGCGTGAAGCGCGCAACGGGGCTCGGGCCGCTGCGCGAGGCGCTGGCCGGCCGCGTCTCGGTGCTCACCGGCCCGTCCGGCGCCGGAAAGTCCTCGCTCCTCAACGCCATCCATCCCGGGCTCAAGCTCCGGGTAGGCGAGATCAGCCGCTCGGTGATGAAGGGGCGGCACACAACGGTGGGCGCCGAAATGCACCCGCTGCCCGGGGACGGTGGGGGGTTCGTGATGGACACTCCAGGACTCCGCGAGGTCGCGGTCTGGAGCCTACCGCCTGACGAGCTGGACCGCTGCTTCCTGGAGTTCCGTCCGCTGCTCGGTGGCTGCCGCTTCGGCGACTGCACGCACCTGGTGGAGCCGGGGTGCGCGGTGCGAGACGCGGTGGAGCAGGGGACGATCAGCGCCGCGCGCTACGACAGTTATGTCAAGCTGTACGCGGAGCTGGCCGAGAGCTGGGAGCGTTGGTAGGGGCTACGGCGCGCGCTCTCCGATCGCCAGGGGCGAGTCGCGATGTCCGTCCCCGCTCACGTGCGCGGCCAGCAGGTACGACCGAACATCCGTCGGTTTCCGATTCGTACGCTTCCGGAGCGCCGCGTACACCGCGCGGGCGCCCTCACGGTCGCCGATGCGGAGCTTGGCCACCACCGCGCCGTCCCGTAGAACGTCCGGGGGAAGCCAATCCTCCCCCGTCGCGGCGCGTGGCACCAGGGCGTCCGCCGCGCGCGAGGCGGCAGGGAAGTCCCACGAGGCGATACCGCTGAGGAACGCCAGTGCCTGACGAACGGGCTCCGGGGCGCCCTGCCGATCGACGTAGCGCTTGACCGTCGCGTAGAACGCGCTGTCCATCACCCCCGCCGTGCCGCCATGCAGCTCCTGCTCGGCGCGCACGAGATCGCGCATCCAGAGATTCCAATCCGTGGGCGGGGTGGACGACGCGAGCTGAAGCGTGAACACCCAGCGTGCGTAGCGCGCCGAGCTCGCCAGAACCACCGTGGACGTGTCGACACCGCTGGCGGCCCGGTCGGCGCGGAGCACGGCGCTACGCGCGGCGGCGTCGAGACGCGGAATGCCGACCACCGGCGGCTCCTCATCGTCGCTGAAGCCCGCGCGCCGATCGAGGAGCGCGGCGGCCACGTCGAAGCGGTCGGCGCTCAGGCCGGCGAAGCCATCGGCGCTCTGGCGGCGGAAGCGCGCTCGCTCACCGCCGAGGTCGAGCACGGGGAAGAAGTCGGAGTTGGGCTGCCCCCAGCCGTCGAGGAGCGGTGCCAGCACGTCGCGCGCGACCAGTCGCGTCGCCTCCAGACTCCGCGCCGTGAACGGCACGCGCCCGGCGAGGTCCTTCTTCACCGCCGGGAGCTCGAACACCGACCAGTCCGGCTCGGGAACGGACGGACCGTTGGCGGCGAGGATGAGCATGTCTCCCGAGGCCGTGAGGAAGACCTCGTAGGCGGGAAAGTTCTGATGGATGGCGGCGAGGACGCTGAGCACCAGCCCGTCGTTCAGCTCGTACAGATGCAGCCACTGCCCGAGCACGCCACCCTCCGCCAGGTATTGCTTGACGCGGCCGTAGAACTCGGTGGTGAAGAGCCCCGAGACGCCGCTCACCCACGGATTCGACGGCTCCGACAGTATCAGATCGTACTTGCGGCGATCGACGGCGAAGAACGACTTGGCGTCGTCGATCACGAACTTCGATCGCGGATCGTCAAACACCCGCGCGTTGGCGGGATAGAAGAGTCGCGACCCGGCGATCATCTCGGGCTCGATCTCGATCGTCACCAGCCGCTCCAACGCGGGACTCGCCAGCAGCATGTGCGACGACATCCCCGACCCCTGACCGATCACCGCCGCGCTCCGCGCACCCGACGCGTGTGCCAGCGTCATGAGCGGCAGGAGCACCTGCGTCGGCTGGTCCTGTGCCATCGGTACGCGGGGCGCGCCGGGGCGCGGCGGACGCAGCCACACCGGGTCGAGCGACGCGTCCGGCTTTCCGTTGGTCATGATGAAGAGCGAGCTGTCGCGCCGCGAGCGTCCCACGGCCACGGTCGCGGTGCGCCCGTCGCGATAGAACAGGATGTCGCGACTCCCCTCCGCCACCATCCGTCCGTGCCGATACACGCCGCTGGTCAGCAGCGTGGTGTCGAACCGGTTGCCTGCCATCGCCAACGCGACGACGGCGGACGCGGCGGCCATCGCGCCCCACACCAGACGGCGCTCGCCGCGCTCGTGCGACGCCGCGCGCAGCAGGAGGACGCCGAGCGCCATGTCCACCACGGCGCCCAGCACCAGCAGCGCCTTCACGCCGACGAGCGGCATCAAGACCAGACTGGCCAGCACGACACCGGCGATGGAGCCCAGCGTGTTGACGCCGTACACCGTGCCGATGGCGCGCTCGCCATGCCCCTCGCCTAACAACGTGCGGGTGATGAGCGGCAGCGTCATTCCCGCGCAGAAGGTGGCGGGAAGCATGACGGCCAGACAGAACGCGTAGCGCGCGAGCCCGAACAGACCGTACCCGCCGTCGGTCTGCGCCAGCGACTGGATGAGGGAGGCGGTCCACTCGAAGGAGCGCAGGTAGAGCGGTAGCGTGGCCAGGGCCAGCGTCCCCATGGCGAGCTGTACGATTCCGAGCGCCTTCACCGGATTGCGGAACCCGTCGGCGTAGCGATGCGTCCAGAGCGCGCCCAGCGCGAGGCCGAGGATGAACGCCGAGAGCATGAGCTCGAACGAATGCGTGGCGCTCCCCAGCACCAGCGACAGCATCCGGATCCACGCGATCTCGTAGATGAACGACGCGACGGCAGTGCCGAAGGAGACCCAGAGGAGGAGACGAGCGGGATTCCATCGGGACTCGGCACGCGCTACTGGGGACTCGGCCGGGTGCCCAGCGAAGCTGGGCGGGTGGACTCGGGACTCGGCTGTGGCGGAGAGATCTCGACCGGTCGCCGAGTCCCGATGCCCGATGGCCGAGTCCCGATGACCAGAACGCGCCACCCCGTACGTCACCAGCGCCACCAGCAGATTCAGTATGGCCGCCACCAGCAGCGTGCCAGGCAGTCCCGCCACCGACAGCAGCCAGAAGCCGGCGATCAGCACGCCGCCGGCCGCGCCCAGGCTGTTGGCGAAATAGAGTAGTGCCAAGACGCGGCCGGGCCTGGCGGGCGCGATGCGAAGCACCGCCGCGCTCATCAGGGGGAAGGTCGCGCCTAACAAGATCGCCTGCGGGAGGATCAGCGCGCTGGCCAGCCCCCACTTCACCACCGTCATCAGCACGCCTTCACCGGGAAGGGCCGGGAAGATCGTGTCGTACGCGGCGGCGCTCACCGCTCGGTAAACGTCGTCGAACACCAGTCCCATCAAACCGACGATCCCCTCCACCACCGCGTAGCCCACCAACGGCTGCGCGATCCGCTCCGAGCGCTTGCCCACCAGCAGCGCGCCCAGCGACATCCCGCCCAGGAATATCGCCAGCACGATGATCTGCGCGTACGCGCTGTGGCCGACGAAGAGCCCCAGATACCGGCTCCAGATCGACTCATAGATGAGGCCGGCCGCGCCGGAGAGGACGAAGGCGAGGTAGAGAAGTGCTTGCATGGGCAGGAGTTCGGTTGGAAGGACCGTCCTCATCAGACTCCCCGAAGCGCCGCCGGGAAACAGAATGAGGGGCCACTTCGTCGATCTCGGCGGGGCTGCGGCAGGGTGTATGCTATGGGTAGCGGGAAATGAAACGTCATCTGACATCCCGAGTGCGCGGCGCGAATCGCCTGGCGTTCCTGATCGTGACGGCCGCATCGATCCCGGCGGCCGCGCCGGCGCAGGAGCGCGCGCTCGAGCAGGGCATCTCGCTCTTCGAGGCCAGACGCTATCCCGAGGCGCGAGCCCGCCTCTCGTCGCTCGCCTCCGGCCGCGGCGGCAACGCCAGGGCCGCTCAATACCTCGGTCGCATCGCTCTCCACGCCCGCGACCTGGACGGCGCGGTGCGCCACTTCGAGTACGCCGTGCGACTCCAACCGAACGTCGCCCGGCACCACCTGTGGCTGGGGCGCGCCTATGGCCAGCAGGCGCTTCGAGCCGGAAAGCTGAAAGGCTTCTCGCTCGCCAAGCGCTCGCGCGCCGAGCTTCAGAGCGCCGTGCGTCTCGACCCCCACGACGTGGAGGCGCGCGCCGAGCTGGCGCACTTCTACGCCCTCGCGCCGAAGATCGTGGGTGGTGACAGGGGGAAGGCACGCGCGGAGGCGGAGGCGATCGCGGCGCGTGATCCGTACCGCGGACTGCTCGTCCACGGCTTCGTGCACGAGCGCGACAAGCGCTACTCCGACGCCGCCAAGGAGTATCGCGCCGCCATGCGACTCTTCCCGGACAGCGCCGCGCCGCACTACCTGCTCGGCCTGATGCTTCAGAACCGGGAGATGCTCGACAGCGCGCGCGCGGTGTTCGACAGCGCACTCGTCCGCTTTCCGCAGGAACGGGCGACCTACTACTACGTTGCTCGCGTCAACGTCCTCGCCAACCACGATCTCGGTCGCGCCGAGGAGCTACTCCGGCGCTACCTCCGGCTCTCGCTCAAGGAGAGCGACCCGCCATACGCGTCGGCGCACTACCGGCTGGGTCAGATCTGCGAGCTCACCGGTCGGCCTCAGCTGGCTCGGCGGCACTTCGAGACGGCGCTGCGACTGGACCCGACGCGAGGCGAATATCGTCAGGCACTCGCCGCTCTCCCGTGACGCCCAGCTCCTCTCCCCTGGTCGACCGCGCGGTGGTGATGAGTGCCACCGCACCAACGATCACCGCCGCGGCCATGAGGGTCCGTGATGTCAGCGGCTCGTTGGCCAGCGCCCAGCCGAGTATCACCGCCACCACGGGGTTGACGTAAGCGTAGGTGGCCACCTTGGCCGGTGTCGACACCCGTAACAGCCAGATATAAGCGGTGAAACCTACCAGTGATCCGAAGATCACCAGATAGAAGAAGGACAGCACCGACTTGAGCGAGGGCTCGAACGAGTCGAGCGCCACCAGCTCCCCGCGGATGGCGCCGCCGAAGATGAGCGCCGCACCGCCGCTCAACATCTGCATGGCGCTCGCCAGGAAGGGATTCGACGGTGCCGGCGCCGAGCGCGAGTAGATGGATCCGGATGCCCACGAAAAGGAGCCCAACAGGAGCACTCCGGCGCCCAGGAGATCCACGCGTCTCCCGCCGGCCAGCTCACCCGGTCCGATGAGTATCACCAGCCCCAGGATGCCGAGGACGAGGCCGGCCATCACTCCGGCGGACGGACGCTTCCCACCCTTCCGCAGCGATTCGAGCGTCACCATCCAGAGCGGAAGCGTGGCGACCAGGAGCGCCGCGATCCCCGACGGCACGCGCTGCTCGGCCCACACCACCGCGCCGTTCCCGCCTAACAACAGCAGCGTCCCGACGATCAGGGCAGCCTTCCACTGCGCCGCGGATGGCCTCTCCTCGCCGCGGACGCGGAGGAAGGTGTACAACACCGCGCCCGCCATGAGGAACCGCACCCCCGCCATGATCAACGGCGGCAAGGTTTCGATCGCGTACCGGATGGCCAGGTACGTCGACCCCCAGATCACGTAGAGCGCGGCGAACGCGGAGTAGAGCTTGAGCTTGGACGGAGGAGGCATCGGAGTTCGGGATTCGGGATCGGAGATTCGGACACCGGAATCGGAGGTCATCGCCCGTGATTGCCGACGCCAACCGCCCGGCTTCGCCGGGCACCGCCCGAATCCCGATGACTAACGCTCCAGCCCCCCATTTCTATCCAATTCGTGCACCGGCAGCCCCATTTCCGCCATCAGCCGGAGCGCGTTCCGGGTGGTGGCGATTCCGGGGCGCAGCCGGTAGTCGAAGTGCATCCGGGGGCCGGCCGGCGTCTCGACGACGTCCTCCCGGAAGTGGACCGCGATCGCCAGCTCCCTCAAGCGAGGGGCCTCGGCCAGCTGCAGGTCGTGCGATGTCACCGCGCCGATCGCGCCCAACTCCACCAGCCGCCGTAGCACCCCTCGCGCCGCGATCGTGCGTTCTGCGGAGTTGGTGCCATGGAGGACCTCGTCCAGGAGATACAGCACTCGCCCCCCGCGCTCCGACGCCTCGCGCGCCGCTTCGATGATCCGTCGCAGCCGCTCCACCTCGGCCATGAACAGCGACACGCCGCGCTCGAGCGAATCCTGCACTCGCATGCTGGTGTGAAGGAGCACCGGAGGGACCACCAGCTCCTCGGCGCACGCTGCCGCGCCCGCCTGGGCGAGCACCACGTTCAGCCCGAGCGCGCGAACCAGCGTGCTCTTCCCGGACATGTTGGAGCCGGTGACGAACAGAAGAGTCCCCGGCGGCCCCACCACCACGTCGTTGGCGACGCGCCCACCGGCGGGGAGGAGCGGGTGGCCGAGCGCGCGACCGCGCACGCACCCCTCGCCATCAGTGGCGACGCGTGGAAAGGTCCAGTCCGGATTGTCGTGCGACAGCATGGCCAGCGCGGCCAGACTCTCCATCTGCGCGATCGCCGAGAACCACACCGGAACGCGCGAGCCCACGCGCACGCGCCACCGCTCCAGCAGGTCGAGGACATGAAAGTCCCAGAGCGTGAGGCCGTGGACGATCGCATACTGCAATCCCGAATGCCGGAGGTCGGCGCTGTCGGCGAGTCGGCCGAGCGACCGCATGGCGTGCTCGGCGCCAGTCGCGCCTTCGCGCAGCTGCTGCTGGAGCTCTCGCAGCATGGGTGACGTGAAGCGCGCATCGCCGATCACCTTCACCATCTCGCGGTAGGCGCGGAAGACACCCACCGGCGACGTCACCCGTGCGAGCTCGCGCGTCACCCGCTGGTGATATCGCATGGTGAGCGCCGCGCCGATGGCGATCGGAAGAAGCCAGAGCCTGGGCGGGCCGCCGATGAGCAGCGCCAGCGTGAGAAGCGGGAGGACCCGAGTGGTCCACGCCAGCGCCACGTTGCTCGCCCACCAGGGAGGCTCCGCCGCCCACCTCTCGAACGATCGAACGTGCGAGCTCCCGAGCCCGCTCCGCGCCGCGTGCACGGCGAGCAGCTCCCGCAGCTCGCGCATCGCCACCAGCTCGGCGATCGCCTCCTGGCGGATTCGGATCTCGTCGGGCGCGGCCGCTCGCAGGAGCCACTGTCGGAGCAGCGGCCGACCGAGCGCGGCGCTGAGCGGCGGGAAGAGACGCGACAGCGAGCCCGAGCCGGTGAGATCGAGATCGAGCGCGTAGGGATGATCGGCGTCGGCCGGATCGAGCTGCTCGTCGTCGAGCTCGCTCCACCGTCGCTCCACGCGCGCCGGCCCCGCCTCGTTCAGTGCCGCGAGCTCGCCGAGCAGCTCCTGTTCGCGCCTGACTCGTCCATGGATGGCGGCAACGACGATGAAGGTGACGATCGCCGCCGCGCTGACGCCCGCGAGCGCGTCCGAGAGCGACCCGCCGGCTCGCGTCGCGCCCCACCCCGCGAGGATCACCACCGCCGCCAGCAGCAGACGCAGCCGTGACATCCGCCGCGACCGTCGCGCGCACTCTCGCTCCCGCGCCCGCAGCGCCGCGGCGCGCTCAGCGTACAGTGCGATCACGCTCATCTCGCTGGCCCCGTCCCCGTTCCCGCTTCCCGCTTCCCGAGCAGTTCAGGCACCGTCTCCACCGCCGTTCCCCGAAGCGAGATGTCGGCGGAGTCGGAGAGCGGCGTTCGCTCGGGGTTCACCTCGATCACCGTGCCGCCGCCCGCCTCGGTGAGCGACGCCAGCCCCGCCGCCGGCTGCACCACCGCGCTCGTTCCGATGACCAGACAAACATCGGCGTTCTCCGCCCGCGCGATCGCCTCACCCAGCACGTCGGCGTCGAGCGATTCGCCGAACCACACCACGTCGGGGCGGAGCAGCGCGCCGCACGCCTCACACGACGGAAGCTGCTCCGAGCTCACGCCCAGATGCGCCGCACGACGGTGGCAGCGGGTGCACCGCGAGCGGAGGATCGATCCGTGCAGCTCCAGTGGGAGCGCCGGCGTGGCATCGCGCGACCCGGCCACCTCGCGCGCCGCCGCGGCGTGCAGCCCGTCCACGTTCTGGGTCACGATGCGCACACCCTCGCGCTCGAGCGCGAAGGAGGCGAGGGCGCGGTGCGCCTCGTTCGGCCGGCACGCTCCAATGAGTTGCCGCCGCCACCGGTACCACTCCCACACCAGCCGTGGATCGCGCGCGAACGCCTCGGGGGTGGCCAGCTCCTCGGGACGGAAGCTCTTCCAGAGACCGGCACTTCCGCGGAAGGTGGGCACGCCCGACTCCGCGCTGATGCCGGCGCCGGTGAGCACCACGACCTCTCGCGCGGACGCCAGCAGCTCGCGCGCCCGCGCTCGCGCATCAGGCATTCCGGTACGCTCCGCGCGCGCTCAGGGCGAGAGTCGTTCGCGGATCCACTCGCCGGCGGAGCCGCGGCGATACCGGATCCGGTCGTGCAGCCTGCTCTCGCGCCCCTGCCAGAACTCGATCTCGTCAGGCAGCACGCGAAAGCCCCCCCAGTGCGGTGGCAGTTCCGGCTCCCGCTCGCCGAAGCGCGATCGGACCCGCTCCAGCTCGGCATCGAGCGCGGCACGGTCGGCGATCACGGTGCTCTGGTGCGATGTCCACGCCGCGTGACGCGAGCCGATGGGGCGCGACCGGTAGTAGGCGTCCGACTCGTCGAACGTCGTGCGGGCGGCCGTGCCCGTGATGCGCACCTGGCGCTCGACCTCGGACCACCAGAAGCAGAGGGCGGCGCGCGGATTCGCCGCCAGCTCGATCCCCTTCCGGCTCCGATAATCCGTGTAGAACACGAAGCCACGCTCGTCGAAGCCCTTGAGCAACACCATGCGTGCCGATGGTCGGCCATCCGGTGTGGCGGTGGCGAGGGTCACCGCGTTCGGCTCGAACACCTCCGCCTTGCGGGCCTCCTCGAACCAGCGCGCGAATTGCCGGATCGGGTCGGCATCGACGCCCTCTTCGGTGAGTCGCTCGCGCGCGTACTCGCGGCGGAGTTCGGCGATCGCCATCATGTTCTCGTCACCCGACATGTCATGCTCCGAAGGTCGAGCCAGGCACCGGACTTGAAACAACTCCAAATCGGGAAAAGCTTCAAGCACGCACATCACTCTCGACTTCCGGAGGAAGTCGTATGCGCAAGCTCCCGTTCAGCAGGCTGGCCGGCCTCGGCGCATTCGCCGCCGCGGGTGGGATACTCGCCCTCTTCGCCCTGATCGTCTACATCACCATCCCGCGGCCGAGAACGGGCGGCATCGACTGGCCGAACGCCCTCCTCACCTGGATCTCGGTCGGGCTCATCGTGCTGGCGCTCCTCGTACCGCACGTCATCTACGGACGCATCCTGCTTCAGGAGGCACGTCAGGGACGCTGAGCGCGCCGAGCGTCGTCAGGCAGACTGCAGCGCTTCGGCCGACGCATCCGCCCGCACGCCGTCGGCAACCCGGTCCGCCAGCGCCATCACGGTGAGATAGGGGTTGATCTCCACCGAGTTGGGAAAGAGGCTGGAGTCCGCGACACGGAGCCACGGGACTCCATGAACGCGGCCGAACGCATCGGTGACCGAATCGCCGGCGTCGCGCCCCATCCCGCATCCACCCATGAGGTGGGCCGCCGAGACCGAGATCCGCCCGGTCTTGAAATGCCGCGCGTGCACCAGCTCCTCGATGCGCCCGGCGTCCTGCTCCTCGATGAGCGGCGGGCTGGCGCTCGGAGCGTGGACGCGCCTGGCGCCGGCCGCGAAGAAGATGCGCGCCGACGTCCGCGTGGCCCGCACCAGCGATTCGATCGTCTGGGGAGTGAAGGTGTAGTGCACCACCGGCTGCCCCGCGCGATCCACCGTGATGCGGTTCCGCGGCGCCGCCTCGTCGCACGCCAGCACCAGGATCATCTGCAGCCGCGGGAAGGCGCGCATCAACGCCGAATGCTCCGCGCCGAAGCCGGTGAGGTTCTTGGCGGTGATGAACGGGAAGTACATGCACGTCTCGAGCACGTACCCCTCTTCCTCGGCGCGGTCGAGATAGAACGACTTGGGATGTCCGACGTCGTTGGTGATCTCGCGCGGATGCTCGGCCACCAGGATGTGCGCCGGGTGGCAGGTGAAGCCGGCGCCCAGCCGCGGCAGGTGCCTGCCGAACCCGGAGCGCAGGAGCAGCGCCGTCGACCCGATCGACCCGCCGGCCACGACGATCGTCGTGGCCGAGATCCGGTAGTCGCCGCTCGCCCACTCCGACGGCGCGCCCTTTTCCCCCGGCCGCTTCTCGGTCACCCGCGCCACCACCGCGCGCTCCTCGATGCGCAGCGCGTCGGCGCGCGTCACCACCTCCACGCCGTTGCGCTCCGCGTTAGGCAGCTGCACGCGGTTGGTGCCCTGCTTGGCCGCGTTCGGGCACCCGAGATTGCACAGGCTCGACCCGCGGCACCCCTTCACGTTCACCGGGAACTGCTCGGCGTGGAGCCCGAGCGTGCGGCAGCCCTCCACGAAGAGGTGGTTGTTCTCGTTGATGAGCTCGGGCGGCAACAGGTGCACGTTGTTCTGCGCCATGAACTTTCTGGAGCGTCGCTCGACGTCGTCGTGCGCCAGCCCCGGCACGTTCCATTTGCGTATCACGCGCTCCGGCGCCACCAGCGACGTGCCGGTGTACACCACCGTCGAGCCACCGTAGATGCGCCCGAACGCGAGCGTCATCGTGCCATCGGCGGTGAGAAAGCCGCCGCCATCCTCGTAGAGCGAGCTCGCCATCTCCAGCTCGCTCCCGGTGAACTCGTCGTCGGCGAGCCGCGCGCCCTTCTCGAGCACCAGAATGCGCGCGCCGTCGCGTACCATCGGGCTCAGCTCCTGGGCCACCGTTCCGCCCCCGGCGCCCGATCCGATGATCACGATGTCGTAGCGCTTCTCGATCATCGCCGCGCCTCCCATCCGCGGGCCGACGCGCGATAGCCGATGCCCGACGCGATCGCCGGGCGCGCGTAGAAGCCCATGAACACCAGCGTTCGCAGCCCCCAGAAGCCGCGTCTCACGAGCAGCACCGGCGCGTTCTCGAGCGCGCGCAAGACGCGCGCACGCCGCGCCCGGTCGAGCGCGATGAACGTCCGTCCGAATCGCGTCACCGGCAGAAGATTGACCAGCCGGATGAAGCTGGCCAGCTGCCGCTCGACCGTCGCCGGCCGCATCGCGATCGCCTGCTCCACGATGCGCTCGACCTCGTCCCAATCCGTTGGGGCGAGCGAGTCCGCCTCGGGAACGACGGTGGTGGCGATCGCGCGGAAGGGCGCGCGCAGGGCGGGGAAGATGGGCATGGCGACATTCGGATTTTATGGCGGCTCACGCGGTGTGCAAGCCGCGCCGGCGGCCGCGTCTCATCCCTGAGCGCCCATGCCGTTCGATCCGAAGTCACGCGGCGCGCGATCCCGCGCACGGGAGGTCCCATGAGAGTCCGCTACCCAGCGTTGCTGCTCGCCCTGCTCCTGAGTGGAGTCACCGTCGACCCGAGCACCACGATGGCCACTTCCATCCCGGGATGCCCCCTCCCCAACGAGGGCATCTACGGCGGCCGGATACGCGGCCAGGTCCTCGACGGTGCCACCAACACACCGGTGCCAGGTGCCCAGGTCCTCATCAAGGACACGCGCTGCGGAACACTCACCGGAAGCGACGGGCGATTCCAGATCTCGCCGCGGTTGAGAGCCGGCGCGCACACGCTCCGCATCCTCCGCATCGGCTACCGTACGCACGAGCAGCTGGTCCAGCTCCGCGACAGCGCCGACACGAGCATCACGGTGCGCCTGACGACGCAGGTGGTCCAATTGGAGCACGTGGTGACGACCGGTGCCGCCACCCAGCAGCACCCGGCGACCCTTCGGCGCCCGACTGAAAGCGTCGTACGCCTTCGCGGCGCGAAATCGATCAACGGCTACGCCGGCCAGGCGGTGCCGGTGGGCGACGAGGAGATAGAGGGCGCCGACCAGCTGCTTCTGTTCGACGCCGGCACCGTCCGCGCCCCGCGCCGCGAAGCGGCGCACGACGCGCGCGTCCACGCGCGGTCGTTGGCGGACAGCACCACCGACACGCCGGAGCCCGACGCCACGCAGGGCACCCTCCGCGCGCGCAGCCTCGACGGCAAGCCGCTCGGCGACTTCCCCCTCCAGCACACGAACGTGGAGGCCGAGATCAGCGGCCGCATCGCCCGCACCGTTGTGGAGCAGCGCTACGCCAATCCATACCGTCAGGTGATCGAGGCGGTGTACATCTTCCCGCTGCCGTCGTTAGGCGCGGTGAACGATTTCGTCATGCGCGTGGGGTCGCGGAAGATCGTGGGCCTCGTCCGCACACGGGAGGAGGCGGAGCGCATCTACCGCGACGCGCGCGCCCGCGGCCAGACGGCCAGTCTTCTCACCCAGGAGCGAGCGAACATCTTCACACAGAGCGTCGCCAACATCGAGCCCGGCGGCGCCGTGACCATCTCGATCACCTACTTCGAGCGCCTGCCGTACGAGAAGGGGGAGTACGAGTTCGTCTTCCCCATGGTCGTCGGTCCTCGGTACAACCCCGGGCAGACCGCGGCACCGCCCGTGGCGATGGTGCAGCCGAGCGGTGGTACCGCTCGGATGCCCAGACACTACGGCGGCGGCGGTTGCGCGCCGGCGATCCTGCGCGCCGACACCACCAGCATCAACCCTCCGGTGCTCCCGCCCGGTCACCGGAGCGGACACGACATCTCGCTGCGCGTGACGCTCGACGCCGGGCTCCCGATCACCCAGCTCGCCGCCATCGCGCACCGCGTGGACATCGAGGCACAATCGCGCACGCGCCAGGTGATCCGTCTCTCGACCGACGATGCCATTCCGAACCGTGACTTCGTCCTGCGCTGGAGCGTGGCCGGGGCCGAGACGCGCTTCGGGGTGTTGTCGCACGCGTCGGGCGGCTCGGGCTACTTCTCGCTCACCATGCAGCCGCCGCTGGCGCCGCGCGATGCGCAGGTGACACCGCGCGAGATCACCTTCATTCTCGACGTCTCGGGGAGCATGATGGGCGTCCCGATCGCGATCTCGAAGGACGTCATCGAGCGCACGCTCGACCGGCTGCGCCCCGACGACCACTTCAACCTGGTGTACTTCGCCGGCGGCAACGCGCAGCTCTGGGAGCGCGCGCGCCGGAACACGCCGGAGAACGTGGCCGAGGCCAAGCGCTTCCTCGCCGGCGTCACCGCCGGCGGGGGAACGGAGATGCTGGCCGGCGTCCGCCGTGCGCTCGCGGCGCATCACGAACCCGAGTTCCTCCAGATGTTCGTCTTCCTCACCGACGGCTACGTCGGCAACGAGGCGCAGATTCTGGAGGTGATCACGAAGGAGCGCGGCGATGCCCGCTTCTTCGGATTCGGGATCGGCGGGAGCGTCAACCGCTACCTCATCGATGGCATCGGGGAGCACGGTGGAGGAATGTCGCAGGTGGTCATCCCGCGTGACAGCTCGCACCAGACGCGCGCCGTGAATCGTCTGTTCGACGCCATCGATTCGCCGGTGCTGGTGGACGTCGCCGTCGACTGGAACGGCCTCCCCGTGCGCGACGTCTACCCCGCCAGACTCCGTGACCTGTTCGCGGGGCAGGTGATCGACGTGATGGCGCGCTACGACCGGCCGGCCAGCGGGACGGTGTACGTGACCGGCCGCGTGGGGGCGCGACGGGTCCGCTATCCCGTGCGCGTCGAGCTTTCCTCCGACGAGCCCCGCAACGCCGCGCTGGCGCCGACGTGGGCGCGGCTGCGCATCCACGACCTGTCAGGCGACATGCTCACGGCCGACTCCGTGGAGCGCGACCGGCTCCGCCAGGAGATCACCAGTCTTGCCCTCGGTCACCGGCTGGTGAGCCAGTACACCGCGTTCGTCGCGGTCGACTCCTCCCGGATCGTCGGCGATGGCCGCCCGCTCCGGGT
>DATFFZ010000141.1:0-7854 GCA_035249845.1 Gemmatimonadaceae bacterium | reverse complement strand
CCTCACCGGTCAGCGGCAGATCCCGGTGCCTGACGAGCGCCGCGCCATCGGCCCGCGCTGGATCACCCTCGTCGGCGCGCGCGAGCACAACCTCAAGTCGGTGGACGTGCGCATCCCGCTCGGCGCGCTCACCGTGGTGACGGGCGTCTCCGGATCGGGCAAGAGCACGCTGGTGCACGACGTCCTCTATCGCGCGCTGGAGACGCGTCTCCACGGCGAGCACACCGCCAAGCGGCACCTCGGCGAGCGCGTGGGCGCGTTCGACGACGTCACCGGATGCGAGCCGTTGGAGGACGTCGTCCTCATCGATCAGGAGCCCATCGGCCGATCGGCGCGCTCCAACCCGGTGACGTACGTGAAGGCGTTCGACGAGGTCCGCCGCATCTTCGCCGACGTACCGCTCGCCAGGCAGCGCCGCTACACGCCGGGCACCTTCAGCTTCAACGTGGCCGGCGGCCGGTGCGAGCACTGCGAGGGCGCCGGACAGCTCGAGATCGAGATGGTGTTCATGGCCGACGTCTTCGTGCCGTGCGACCATTGCGGCGGCAAGCGCTTCAAGCCCGAAGTGCTGGAGGTGCGCGTGAACGGCCGCAACATCGCCGACGTGCTGGACCTCACCGTGGACGAAGCCATCCGCTTCTTCCCGCGCGAGGAGAAGCTCGGCCAGGCGCTCTGGCAGCTCCAGCAGGTGGGACTCGGCTATCTCCGACTGGGGCAGCCCGCGCCCACCTTGTCAGGCGGCGAGGCGCAACGCATCAAGATCGCGCGCGAGCTGGCGCTGGCCGGACGCAAGAGCGGTCGCAAGCTCTACATCATGGATGAGCCGACGACGGGGCTGCATCTGGAGGACATCCGGAAGCTCTCGCGCGTGCTCGATCGACTCGTCGACGCCGGCCACACGCTGGTGCTGATCGAGCACAACCTCGACGTCATCAAGCTCGCCGACTGGATCATCGACCTGGGTCCGGAGGCCGGCGTGGGTGGTGGCGAGGTGGTGGCGATGGGTCGGCCGGAAACGGTGGCCCGGGTGGAGTCGTCGCACACCGGGAGGTGGCTGCGGGGGGTGCTGGCACCGGCGCCGGGCGCTTCCGCGCGAGGTGCCGAGCGCCGGGAATCGCGGGCCGCGGCGGGGCGATGACGCGGTGCGCATTCGTTGACTCAAGCCCCTGGACTTTCTAGATTTATCTAGTTGATCCCGAGTAGCTCAGGTGGTAGAGCAGGTGACTGTTAATCACCGGGTCGGGGGTTCGAGTCCCTCCTCGGGAGCTCACGACAGCAGAGAAAAAAACAGGACCTTCGCACCGAAGGGAGGCGTCTCGAGAGACGCCTCCCTTCGCGTTTGTGCGATTCGCGCCGGCAGGCGGCTGCTACGGGTGATCCTCGAGCCGCTGCTCGCGGAAAGCGGCGCTCTCGCTCGACGACTCCCGCCCGCGAAGGCGGGTCCGATGGGCGCCCAGGTCATCGGCGCCGTCGTAATACTCCTCGATACAGAGGGTGATCGCGGCCGCGATCGTCTGTTCCGAGGCGTCGCGCTCCATGCGGAGCGACTCTGGCAGCGAGCGCCACTCCTCCTTGCAGAGCAGCACGAGTTGCTCGGCGAGCATTCCGCGCTCTCGCGCGGCGCGACAGACGGGACGAAGGGCGCGGCGTACGCGAGCCGCCGGGAAGATGCCCCGACTCTCCTGCGTGGTCGCCATGTAGTGCAGCACCTCGCGAACGGCAGGGCCGAGGATCGGGCGCAACGCTGAGTGCTGGAGAGTGTCGGACATTGTCGCGCACCTCGGGCGAGGTGTGGCTGAAACCGGGTCCTGCGTGCGCGTGCCCGACGACCCGCATCTCGGCCGAACCGGCGCCGAGCATGACTGTATCTAATGGTGTGCCAGACCCCCCACAAGTCGTTAAGGCGCAATTGTTTACGACGAAACATACGTACGCTCACGCACGGAGTCTCGTGCGCTCGCGTACGAACTCGGGCAAGGCGCCGAGCCGCCTTGCCATCCAGAGGTGTTATACTGCGTTGGGCACGGCGGCCCCTCGTGCCCTCGCGACCAGGTCGCGCATTCATCCTCTCGACCCGGATCGAGCTCCCCGCAGGCGCTCCCTCCTGCCGACTGTCTGGATGTTCATCCAGAGGGCAGTCCGAGGGAGACGAGATGCCACGCCCCACCCAGGTGCTCGGAGACGGCGCGCCCGTACGGCACGATGCCGGCGACTCGCGCGCCGACGAGCGAAATGACCTCCTGCGAAATCTATCCGCGGCCGCATATGACCGGCTGCGCCCACATCTCGAGCCCATCGGGCTGACCCGCGGCCAGGTGCTCTGGGAGCCGTACGTCGCCATTCGCTCGGTCTACTTTCCGCGCGATTGCGTTCTGTCGCTGCTCGTCATCCTCGACGACGAGTCTCCGGTCGAAGCAGCGACGATCGGGCGAGAAGGGTTGTTAGGCGTGCCGTTGGCGCTGGGCAGCGAAACGGCATCCACCCGGGCCATCGCGCAGGTTCCGGGATTCGCCGTTCGTCTTCCGGCGTCCACGTTCCGGCAGGCGCTCGATGAGGATCCCGAGGTGCGCGGAATCACGTTGCGCTACGCCCAGGCGTTGCTCGACCAGACATCGCAGTCGGTGGCGTGCAACCGCCGCCATTCGATGGAGGAGCGCTGCGCGCGATGGCTGCTCATGACGCACGACCGGGTCGGCAGCGATCACTTCCAGCTCACGCACGACTTTCTCGCCTTCATGCTGGGAGTCCGGCGAGCCGGCGTCACCGTGGCCGCCGGGATGCTGCAACAGGCGGGGCTCATCCGGTATACCCGCGGGAACATCACGATCCTCGACCGCGTGCGGCTGGAGGAAGCGTCCTGTGAATGCTACCGCGCCGTGCGCGACAAGGCTGGCCGCCTGGTGCAGCCTTCGAGCGCGTAGCGGCTGGAGCGCGAGGCGGGGAGGCTCCGGTGGGCCGACGACGAGACGCCTCCCCAAGCTCGGGGGCGCAGCGCGCGTGCGCCGGGGTAGGACGCTTCGCGACCCTTCGCCCCGGCGGTCTATCGCAACTCACGTTGACATCCGTTACAGACGGGGTATGCTCGACGGTGCCGCCGGCCCGCCCGCGCGGGCTTCTCGCCCTCACTCCGAGCGCGAGACGGCACGACATTTCGCGACAGGGTCACACCGTCGCCCGGGACACCCCCGAAGGTGGACATTCATGCGCTCGCATCTCCCCCGCATTACCGTCGTCGCGCTCCTCGCCACCGCCGCGCCCGTCGCGGCCCAGCAATCCGGATTGCCGACTTCGCAACCGCCGATCCTCACGATCGTGCGAGAAGAGGTGAAGCACGGGCGCAACGCCGAACACGCCCGACACGAAGCCGGATGGCCCGCCGCGTTCGAGCGGGCGAAGTCCTCGGCGTACTACATCGCGCTCATGTCGATGACGGGACCGAACGAGGCATGGTACGTGGTGCCGCAGCAGTCGCACGCCGCAATGGCCGAGGACATGAAGCGCGAAGACGCCGACGACGTGCTCACGGCCGAGCTCCGACGCCTGGCGCGCGCCGACGCCGAGCTGATCAACTCCAGCAGGACCATCCAGGCACGCGCACGCCCCGATCTCAGCCTGGGCGACTTCCCGGATGTCAGCAAGCAGCGCTACTACGAGATCACGACGTTCCGCGTGCGGCCGGGTCGCGAAGCGCTGTTCGATACGGCGGCCAAGCTCTACCGCGAGGCCGCGCGCAAGGCGTCGCCCGACGCGAGCTGGCGCATCTATCAGGTGACGGCCGGGATGCCGGGACCGACGTTCCTCATCTTCTCCTCGGTGGGCTCCTTCGGTCAGTTCGACGCCATGCAGGCGGCGGACGACAAGACGTGGCAGGGGCTCTCCGCCTCGGACTTGGCGACGATCACCCGGTTCAGCACCGACGGACTCATCACCGCCGAGTCGAACCGCTTCCGTCTCGACCCGCTTCAGAGCTACGTGCCGCGCGAGACACGGATGGCCGACGCGGCCTTCTGGATGCCGAAGCAAAAGACGGCCGCCAAGCCGCGGCTCCAGCAGCCCGCCAAACAGACCCCCTGACGACGGCGGCGGGCACGCGGAGCATCGCAGGATGCTCCGCGTGCCCGTCTCTTGCGGCTGCCCCACGCGCGTGCTAACGTCGCGTGCTTCGCGCGTTCCGGCTCGAGGACCGTCGCGTGACTATCTCAGCAGCCAGGAGGACGCAGCATGAACACCGATCGTGCTCGCTTCTCGAGCTTCCCCACCGTGCGGCTCGTGGTGCTCGCTGTCTGCGCCGCCATCGCGTCCGCCTGCGACACGCAGGGGGGTGCCGCGTCCGACTCGGCGCGGGCCGCTACGGCGGGAGACTCCGCCGCGCCGGCCGCCAGGCGTACCGTCGCCATCATACGCGCGGCGGACTGGGTGGGAAGCGAGTGGAGTGAGGACGCGATCAAGGTCGGGCTGCTGGAGGAGGATCTCGAGCGCGGCCGCGACTACGAATTCACCAACGCCAGCGCGCAAGGCGATCTGGCCACCCTTCCGAGTCTGATCGACGCCGCCATCGATGCCAAGGCCAGCGTCATCGTCACGCTCCAGGACGCGACGCTCCAGGCGGCGCTCCAGCGCGTGAAGAACAACACGCCGATCATCTTCCACGTGCTGGCCGACCCGTTCGCCGCGGGCGCCGGCACCAGCGACTCGAATCACCTTCCCAACGTCACCGGCGTCTACTCTCCGGGCTTCGGCGATCCGGAGCAGGAACGGCGCGTGACGCTGATCAGGCGCATCATCCCGAGCGCGCGCCGGGTCGGCATCCTCTTCTCACCGGGCGAGCAACTGGCGGTGTCGCTCAAGGACAGGATGACGGAAGCCGCGCGCCGAGCCGGAATGGAGGTGGTGTCCGTTCCGGTGACGAGCATGAACGATGCCGCGGACGCGACCAGCTCGCTCGTGGACCGCCGCGTCGATGCCATCGAGATCTTCGGGAATACGGCGCACGCGGCGTTCCCGGTCATCATTCGCGTGGCCAAGGAGCGGAAGGTTCCGGTGTTCTCGCCATCGCCTTTCGAGATGCTCCAGGGCGCCGTGGCGGCGGTCTATCCCGACTTCGCCGAGGGTGGAGTGGTCGCCGGCCGCATGATCGGCCGCGTGCTCAAGGGTGAGAGCCCGGGCAACATCCCCTTCCATCGCATCGAGACGGTCAAGACCGATGTGAGCACCGAGAACGCGCGGGCGTCGGGCGTGACGCTCTCGCCCGACGCGCAGAAAGCGGCGACGCCTGCGGCGCCGGAGACGAAGAGGCCGTAGATGAACGTGAGCGTGGCGAACGACGGCGGACACACCGTCGTTCGCCTCGATGGGCGGCTGGACGCCGAATCTGCCGATCACCTGTCGGAGACGTTCAGCGATCTCCTCCGCGGCGGCGCGCGCTCGGTGATCGTCGATCTCTCGCACGTGTCGTATGCGAGCTCCGCCGCGGCCACCGTGCTCGCCCGGCGCGGCGAGGACTTCGCCGCGCTCCGCGGGCAGCTGCTCCTGGTCTCCCCCTCCCCCGCCGTGTCGAACCTCCTGAGCCATGCCGGCCTCGGAAGCCGCATCCTGCGCGCGTCGCAGGAGCGATCGCGGAGCAGCGGCGAGCAGGCGGCGTACGATCTGGACACGACGCAGGAATGGCACACGCCGCGATCGCAGAAGGGGCTGGAGAGCCTTCACGGACGCTACGAGGTCTCGGCCTTCCACCGCGGGGCGGCACTCACCTGCCGGGCGCACGGCGTGCCGTCACGGCTCGTGCACGGCGTCGGCGCGGCGGACTGCGATGTCGTCACCTTTCATGGCCGCGCCTTCGGACTCGGCATCGGCGCCATCGGCGGCGACTACGAGTCGTGTCGCCCACGCTTCGGGGAGCTGGTGGCGGCGGCCGGCATCGTCGCCTACATGCCGACCGACGGCGCGCACGTCGCCGACTACCTGGTGGGCGTCGGCGAGTGCGCGGCCACCGCGGTCGTGGCGCAGGCGCTCGTGTTCGAGGGAGACTTTTCGCACCTGGCCCGCTTCGCGGCGTCGGATGACGCGGCCGGCGTCACCCTCACCGACATGGGCGAGCTTCTGCTCGACGCGGTGGGTGCCGACATGATGGGTCTCGTGATGGTGGCCGAATCCGCCGGGCTGGTGGGTGCCTATCTCCGGAGATCACCCGCGGCGTCCGACGATACCCCATCCTTTCGGCTCCCAGCCGTGCGCTCGTGGCTCACGCTCTCCGGCGAGCCGGTGCACGCCACGGCGACGGTGCTGGTCGTCGGCGTGGTGGCCCGCCAGGCAGGGGCGCCGTTGGCGGCGCATCTGCGTCCCATGTCGAGCGACGGACGAGTGCAGGGGCACTTTCACGCCGCCGCCTTCCCCTACACGCCCGTGCCGCAGAGAACCATGGAAGCGGCGGCGGTGGTGGCCAATCTCTTCGAGCACCAGCGAGTCCGCGGGGTGCTGCACCTCTTGCAGGACGATCGCGCCGGCTTGGGGCGCGGCGAGAGCGCGTTCCGACGGGGCCTCATCTGGGCGGCACCGATCTCGAGCGTCAGCTAAGGCAGCGCCGTGAACCTGCTCGTCGGCACGCTCTCGATGGGCCTGCTGCTCTCGCTGCTGGCGCTCGGCGTCTACATCACGTACCGCGTACTCGGCACCGTCGACCTGACCACCGACGGCTCCTTCGGCGCGGGCGCGGCGGTGGCTGCCGCCCTCATCGCCTCCGGCATGAATCCGGTCGCCGCCACCGTCGCTGCGGCCGCGGCGGGCGTGGGCGCGGGGCTGGCCACGGGAATGATGTACGCCGCGTTCGGCGTGAACTTGCTGATCGCCGGAATTCTCACCAGCACCGCGCTGTATTCGGCGAATCTCGTGATCATGGGGGGCGGCAACATCGCCATCACCAACCGGCCGACGCTGCTCTCGCTGGCCGAGCGAGCGTGGAGCGGTGCCGGAGCCGAGCCGTTGATGACGATCGGCGGCAGCCAGGTGAGCATGGCGCACGTGGCGACGCTCGTCTTTCTGCTGCTGCTGGCCGCCGCCATCGTGGCGCTGTTGGATTACTTCTTTCGCACGCGGATCGGCCTGGCGATGCGGGCCACGGGTGACAACGCGCAGATGGCGGCCGCCCAGGGAATCGGCGTGTCGCGGACGACCGTGCTCGGTCTCCTGCTGGCCAACGCGCTGATCGCGCTGGCGGGGGCGCTCTTCGCTCAGTATCAGGGTTTCGCCAACATCGAGATGGGCGTCGGGATGATCGTCACTGGGCTGGCCTGTGTCATCCTTGGCGAGACGTTCTTCGGGGTGCGCGGCGTCCGGCGCGCACTCCTCGGCGCGGTGGCCGGCGCGGTGGCGCTTCGACTCCTCGTGGCCGCCGCGCTGAGACTCGGACTCGATCCGAACGCGCTGAAGCTCCTCACCGCCGTCCTGGTCCTGATGGCTCTGCTCCTCCCGCGCGCATTCGCCGCGCGTCAGCGGCGCGGCGCGAGCGCCAGTGTCTGACGCGGGGGAACGGCCGGCCGGCGTGCCCGTCCTCGAGATCGAGGGCGTGCGGCACACGTTCCGTCACGGAAGCCGCGACGAGGTGCCCGCGCTCCAGGACGTCACGCTGGCACTGGAACCCGGCTCCTTCACCGTGGTGCTCGGCAGCAACGGGTCGGGAAAGTCCACGATGCTGAGCGTGATCGCCGGGACGATCAGTCCGGATCGGGGGAGCGTCCGCATCGCCGGAAGCGACGTCACGCGCTGGCCCGAGCACCGGCGCGCCGCGCTCGTCGGGCGCGTGTTTCAGAATCCCTTCACCGGCACGGCGCCGCGCCTGTCGGTGGCCGAGAACCTGGC
>DATFFZ010000140.1:0-13625 GCA_035249845.1 Gemmatimonadaceae bacterium | reverse complement strand
CCGTCCGCAGATCGCGGGGGACCACCGACAGCGCCACCCCGGAGCCTCGGGACGCTCCGCCGGCCGCGCCGCCGGCGGGCGTCGCCCCGCCCGCCACCACCTGCGGCACGTTGGGCACGCTCGGAAGGTAGGGGGCCCGCTTGAGCGACCGCGGATCGTCGATCGCCCACACGGTGTAATCGCGGTCCTCGAAGTACGTGAACGCCAGGCGGTCGGCCTGCTGCGCCCACGTGATGGCCGGGCTGTACTGCGTGGCGGCGGTCACGCCCCCCACCACGTTGGTGAGCTGATAGTGCTCGCGCGCGTCGAGATCGAAGAGGAAGAGGTTCTGCACGCCGGTTCGATTCGAGATGTAGGCGATCGAGCGGCCGTCGGGCGCCCACTGCGGATTCAGGTTGAGCCCGTCCTGTCCCTCCAGCAGCTCCACCCGGCTGGTGCCGATGTGGAAGATGGCGATGCGCCAGGGCTCGAAGCGGAGCAGCTCGAAATCCGTCTTCGGACCGTAGTCGGTGGCGTAGGCGATCGACTTTCCGTCGGGCGACCACTGCGGCTGCATCTGGCTGTACTTGTCGTTGGTGAGCTGGCGCAGGTTCTTCCCGTTGGCGTCCACGATGTAGAGATCGCTGATCCCGCCGGCGTGCCCGCTCACCACCAGCTGCTTCCCGTCAGGCGACCAGCTCGGGCTGGTCACGCCTTCCAGCGGCAGGTCGATCCGGTTGCGTACCTTGCGGCGATCGACGTCCATGACGTACAGCACATCCTTCCCGCTTCGCTGCGCGGTGAAGGCGAGCAGCTTGCCGTCGGGGGAGAACGCGCTCTGCGAGTAGAGCAGCCGAAGCTCCTCGAAGTTCGGGTCCAGCGTGCTCTTCACCAACCGCTTGATGCGCTTCCCGGATCGCGCGTCGCCCAGCCACAGGTCGATGAACACCTCGCCCCGGAGGAAGCTGCCGTTGGACAGGAAGGCGATGTGCCGCCCGTCGCTCGACAGCGCCGGCGCGAGGAAGATCTGCCCTCCGGAGCGCCGCTCGCTGAGCAGCGGCATGGAGAACTTCCGGGCGCGGTCGAGCTGCGCCACGCGCGGCAGGTGCTCCACCTGCATCGCCTCTCGCCATTCGTCGCCGAGCTCGTCGAGGGAGAGACCCAGCTCGCGCTTGAAAGCGCGCTCGATTCCCACGTTCGGCGCCGAGTTGAGGATCTGACCGATCACCTCGTCGCCCCAGCGCCTGCCGATGTAGGCCCACAGCACCTGGCCGACGTCGTACGGATTGAAGATGTCCGGCCGGTCGGTGAGCTGCTCGATGGTGGGGATGCGGCCGTTGAGCGCCGCGTCGCGCATCACCGTGGAGGCGTGCGGATCGTACTGGCCGATGGACAGGTATTCGGCCATCCCTTCGGCGAACCAGAGCGGCGGGTTCACCTGCGCCAGCGTCTGCAATCCCTGACCGGCCTTCCCCCGCGAGAAGATGTCGTACTGGAACTCGTGCACCATCTCGTGCATGAGCACCTGCTCGAAGCTCGCGTAGTCGCCGGTGAAGGGGAGGAGGATGCGGTGTCGCAGCGCTTCGGTCACGCCGCCGGTGAACTCGCCGAGGTCACCCGTGACGTTGTTCTGTCCGAAGTCGGAGCGCGAGGCGAAGAAGACGATCGGCTTCCGCTCGCGGAACTCGTGCTGGAGCAGCCGCGCCAGCCGCGCGTAGGCGCGCTCGGCCATGCGGGCGGCGTCGCGGGCGGCGACCTCCTCGGCGGGGTAGTAGTGCACCCAGAAGTGCTCGGTCTCGAGCACGCGCCACTTGAAGTGCTCGTACTGAACCTGGTTCTTGCCGAAGTACGCCTGGGCGCTCGCGTCGCGTCCCCAGGCAGCCATGGCGATGATGGCCGCGCCAACCGCCACTCGCCGCACTCGCTCCCTCACACGCCTGCTCCTTCTCGGTCGACCTCGGTGATGTCGGCATCGCTCCACAGCCGCTCGAGCTGGTAGAACTCCCGGAGCGTGGGGTGGAAGACGTGCACGACGAAATCGATGTAGTCGAGCAGCACCCAGCGTCCTTGCGTGAGCCCCTCCACGTGGTGCACGCGCACTCCCTCCTTCTTGAGCTGCTCCATGACGTGCTCGGCCACCGCGCGCACGTGCGTATCCGACGTCCCGCTGGCGATCACGAAGTAATCGGTGGCGTCGGAAACCTTGGCGAGGTCGAGGAGCAGGACGTTCCGGGCCTTGAGGTCGAGCGCGAGCGAAGCCGCGCGCTGCGCCTGGGCGGTGGAGGGAGTGACCTTTCGCGACATCACGATGCGGGGCAGGCGTTAGCTTCGAGCGGCGCCGCGAGCACGCGGCGGTATTCCGCCCGACGTCGCGCAGGCGACGTGCCAGGTGCTGACGTCGCAATATGGGGAGGGGACCGGCGGCAAGGGAGGCGGGAGGAGGGAGGAGGGAGGAGGTGAAAAAAAATGCGCACGTCTAGCGTACCAACGTGCGCACCCTGGAACGCCTCTGCTCCCCCCTCCCTCCTCCCTCCGCCCCTACTGCTTGATGACCCAGACTTTGATCTCCGGCTTCACCTCGGCGTGCAGGCGAACCGGGACCTTGAAGACGCCAAGCGACTTGATCGGCTCGTGCAGGTCGATCTGCCGCTTCTCGATCTGGAAGCCCTGCGCCTGGAGCTGGTGCGCGATGTCGGCGGAGGTCACCGAGCCGAAGAGCTTGTCCTCCTCGCCCACGCGCGCGGAGAAGGTCAGCTGCACCGGCTCGAGACGGGCCGCCAGCTCCTCCGCCTCCGCCTTGCGCTGGTTCTCCGCCGCCTCGAGCCGCGCCTTCTCCTGCTCGATGCGCTTCCGGTTGCCGGCGGTGGCCTCGTAGGCCAGCCCGCGCGGAAGGAGATAGTTCCGGGCAAAGCCGTTGGAGACCTTCACGATCTCTCCCGGCTTCCCAACGTTTTCCACTGCCTGTCGCAGAATCACTTCCATGGTCGGCTCCCGTCGAGCGAGTTCGAGCGTCAGTTGGTCGAAGGCGTGGTGCCCGGAGGCACCTTGCCGCGGAGGTCGAACCAGGTGTCACCGACTCCCAATCCGAACGCCAGCGCCGGCGTGATGGGGAGAAAGAGGACTCCCAGCACCACCGCCAGCACGCGCAGCGAGGTGCCGCCGAGCGACGTCAGGAACGTCATCACGGCCAGACCACGCAGCACGTACAGCACGCCGAAGAAAATCACCAGGTTGCCCCCGAAGGCGCGTAACGACGCCAGCGTCGGAAGCACCAGGATCGTGATGCCGACGACCAGCCCCCAGATGAGCTGGTCGTTGAAGCGAAAATCTCTCAACCGGCCGAGCGGCGCGCCGACGCGCGTTCGGCTCAGCCGATGGTACAACGCCCACGCCAGCGCCGCCGCGGCCACCGCCTGGAGCGCCAGCATGGCCGGCACGATCGGCGTCGCCAGCAGCGACGCCACCCGCATCACCTGCGGCAGCGTCGCCGCCACGTCGCCGTCGGCCGGCGTACCGAGCCCGGGGATCGCCAGGTTGATGAGCGACCTCCGGGCGGCGAACTGCTCGCCGAAGATCGCGTTCACCCGTCCCGGGTCGAGCTCGCCTAACAGCGCGAGCGACAGCACCAGTCCGGTGGCGATCCCCACCGCCGACAGCGCGCGCGAGAGAAAGCTCGCGCGCGAGCCGGCCACGCACACCAGCCCGAAGCTCCCGGCCATCAACAGCCCCCACGCCCGGGACACGTCGTAGTACGCCGTGGCACCCGGCACGGGAGGGCGAGTCAGCACGTACGCCGCCAGGCCGATCCACACCACCGCCAGCGACACGCGTCCGCCCATCCACCACCCCACCACGAAGCACGACGCGAGGAGCGGCAGGAGCAGCACCAGCGTGTTGTCGATCGGCAGCACGCGAATGAACGGCGATTGGAGCGGGAGCAGGAGGTAGGCGGCCAGAGCAACCAGCACCCCCGACCATCGCTGCCCTCGCGACCCAGACACCGCCGGCGCCGCGGGCGCCGGCGCGTGCGCCTGGTCCATGGCTACTGCTGGTGTCCCTTCAGATACGGAATGAGCGCCAGGTAGCGCGCGCGCTTGATCGCCGTGGAGAGCTGCCGCTGGTGCCGGGCGCAGACGCCGCTGAGCCGGCTGGGCAGGATCTTTCCGGTGTCGGTGATGAAGCGTCCGAGCGAGCGATCATCCTTGTAGTCGATGAAGCGAACGCGCGATTCGCAGAACGGACACGCCTTCTGTGGACGACGCATCATCGGCTACTCCTCCTCATCGTCGTCGTCACCACCGCGGGCACGCGCGGCGGCGAGCTCTTCTTCGCTCATCGGCGGCGCGCCGACCTCGTGCTCCTTGAGCGTCAATAGATACCGGACGACGCCCTCGTCGAGCTTGAGCGCGCGCTCGTATTCCGGAAGCACGGCCGGCTCGGCCGAGTAGCGGGCGATGACGTAGAAGCCGTTCTCGCGACGGCCGATGGGATAGGCGAGCTGGCGGCGTCCCCACTGGTCCATGGTGAGGTCGGCCGGACTGCCGAGGAGCCCGTGAAGACGGGTCAGCTTTTCTTGGATGGCGGCGTCTTCGAGCGTGGAGTCGAAGATGTACACCGCCTCGTACTGGCGAGGCACGTGCGGAAATCCTCCCTGTGGTCTGCCGCCTCCCGCCAGATCGCGGGAGGAGGGATGGCTGAATTGTGATAGCCTTTAAATATAGCTCCGACAGGCGGTTGCACGCAATGCGCCGGCGTCCTCGCGCAACACCGTGCTCCCTCCCATCTTGTGCCCAACCTCGACCCCCGAGGAGTCCCATGCTCACCCGACCGATGATGCGCGCCGCGATGCTGGCGGCGGCGACGGCTGCCTTTCTCACTGGCTGTGGCGACGGCAGCGGACCCGGCGACGGCCGATTCGATCCGGCGCGCCTCATGGCCGACGGTCAGGCGCTCGAGCAGGTGCTCTCCAACAGCGTATTCCAGAGCGTTGGCGTGGCCGCCGCCACCGCCAGCCCGCGGGAAGGAGGCGTGGCGCTCCTCGCCGCGGATGCCCTGCTTCGCGACGCCCGCACGGGGCCCGGCGACGACCGGCGCGCGGCCTCCGCCATCGCGCGCTCTCTCCTCGACCTGACCCCGCAGCTCGCCGGCGCGCCGATACTCCCGTCGAGTGTTCTCGGCACCACGTACGTGTACGACGCTGCCACCCAGCGGTACGCTCCCGCGCCCGGACGGACCGGGGCCCCCTCCAACGGGGTGCGCTTCATCCTCTACGCGATAAACCCGATCACCAACGAGCCGGTGGTCGGCACCGAGGTCGGCTACGCGGACCTCATCGATCGGGGCGGCACCGCGCTCGACCGCGTCGAGTTGCAGCTGGTGGTCGTCTCCGGTGGACAGACGTACCTCGACTACACGCTGGAGATCACCGGGAGCGAGAGCTCCGGCGAGCTGGCGGTGGACGGTTACCTCACCGACGGCTCCACCCGGGTGGACTTCGAGATCGGCATCCGCGGCAGCGGCGCGGTCGTCACCTCCGAGGCCGAGATCGACTTCGAGCTGGCGATCCGCTCGCGCGACTTCTCGGTGGAGGGGCACGCCGAAGCGATCGGAGGCGTGGAGACGGGGGAGGCGGACATCGAGCTGGTGGTGCGCTCGGGCGGCGATCGCATTCGCTATGATTTCGCCGGCTCGTCGACGACGATCAACGCCAACGTCTTCGTGAACGACCGGCTGCTCGCCATCATCGCCGGCGATCCGGACTCGCCGACCGTCACCGGCGCCAACGGACAGGCGCTCACCAGCGAGGAAGCGCAGGCGCTGATCTACCTCATCCATCTCGCCGACGCCGTGTTCGCGGTGGTGGGTGAGCTGCTGGTGGCGCCGATCGTATTCATCGCCTTCCTGACGACGATCCCGTAGGCGTGCGGCCGCGCCGACACCTCCTGCTCTCGCTGGCGCTCGCCGGCTGTGCCAGCGAGAGCGCGCCGCAGGGCGTCGACGGCATCACCGGAGTATTTCGAAGCGGCGAGGCCGACATCGCCTACGCGCTCGACGTCCCGCGCGGGCGCGGCCGGCATCCGGCGGTGGTGCTGGTGCACGGCTCGGGCCGCACCACCATCGAAGACCAGAGGGTCCTCGCCGAACAGTTCATGTCGCGCGGGTTCGCCGTGTTGCGCTACGACAAGCGCGGCGCCGGCTCGTCAGGCGGTGTCTACCGCGGCGTCGGCACGTCGAACAGCGAGGAGATGTTCCAGCTCCTGGCGAGCGATGCGGCGCGCGCCATCGATCTGCTGGCCGCGCGCGAAGGGATCGACACGACGCGCCTCGGGCTGGTGGGCGTGAGTCAGGCGGGATGGATCATCCCGGTTGCCGCCTCGCTGGCCCCGGCCGCCGATTTCGCCATCCTCATCGTCGGCCCCACCGTGTCCGTCGGGATGGAGAACTACTATAGCGCGCTGGTGGAAGAGAACGACGCACCCCTCGGCGGGATCTCGGAGAAGCTCGCCGCCTACACCGGTCCGCACGGCTTCGACCCGCTCGACCATCTGCGCCGGATGCGACAGCCGGCGCTCTGGCTCTTCGGCGCGCGCGACCGCAGCATCCCCACGGCGGAATGCGTGGCGCGTCTTCAGACGCTCATCGCCGAGGAGGCGAAGCCGTTCTCCTTCCGTGTGTATCCTCTCGCCGGCCACGATCTGGGCGGGATCATCTGGCCCGACGTCGACGCCTGGCTGGCCAGCACGGTGCGACGCGCGCCTTGACGCGATGTCCGGGGCCGGCCAGCTTCCCGCCCGCGGACTCTCCGTCGACCTCAACCGCCAAGCTCGCATGAACTGGCTTCGCCGCATCGCACTCGGACTGGGCGCGCTCGTCTTTCTCGTGCTCCTCGTGGCGGGCGTGCTGATGCTCATCGGGAGCTCGCGCTTCAACCGGACCTACGAGGTCGCGTCGCACCCCCTCCCGCCGGCCGACGACAGCTCGATGGCGCGGGGCGAGTATCTGGCGGCGACGCGCGGATGCACGGAGTGCCACGGCGCGAATCTCGCCGGCACGATGCTGGTCGACGATCCGATGTTCGCTCGCCTGTATGCCCCCAACCTCACGCGCGGACGCGGCGGGGTGGGCGCGAGCTACACCGAGGCCGATTGGGAGCACGCCATCCGGCACGGCATCGGACGTGATGGAAAGACGCTCTTCATCATGCCGTCGCCGGAGTTCGGCACGCTGAGCGACGTGGACGTCCGCGCGCTCGTCACGTACCTCTCCGCCCAGCCGCCGGTGGACAGCGCGCAGCCCCGGCGCAGCATCGGCCCGATTCCGCGGCTGCTGGTGGGAGCGGGCGTGGAGATGCCGCTCTCGGCGCGGCGCATCGATCACGCCGCGGCGCACCCCGCGATGAAGGAGGAGCGCTCGGTGGCCTACGGCGCGCACGTGGCGCAGCTGTGCAAGGGATGTCACGGAGCGAATCTCGGGGGCTCCTCGAGCGGGCCGTCGCCCACGCCCCCGCTCGACGCGCGTGGCAACCTGCCGCGATGGACGGAGGAGCAGTTCGTGCGCACCCTGCGCACCGGCGTGACGCCGGAAGGGAAGGAGCTCGATCCGGCGCTGATGCCGTGGAAGCCGTTGGGTCGGATGAACGACACCGAGCTGGGCGCGCTCTGGATGTACTTGCGCACGCTCCACGGTCAGGCGGCGCAAACGCGCTAGCGTCGCTCAGACGTTGAAGCGGAAGAGCATCACGTCGCCATCCTGCACGACGTACTCTTTCCCTTCGGCGCGCACCACGCCCTTCTCGCGCGCGCCCTTCCAGCCGTCGTACTCCACGAAGTCCTCGTAGGACGCCGTCTCGGCGCGGATGAAGCCGCGCTCGAAATCGGTGTGGATGGTGCCGGCCGCCACGGGCGCGGTGTCGCCGCGGTGGATGGTCCAGGCCCGCACCTCCTGCTCTCCGGCCGTGAAGAAGGTCTGGAGCCCGAGGAGGGCGTAGCCGGCGTGGATCAGCCGGTCGAGTCCGGCCGACTCCAGCCCTAACGAGTGGAGGAAGTCGGCGCGGTCCTCCGGCGGAAGCTCGGCCAGCTCGGCCTCGATCTTGGCGGAGAAGGGCACCACCTCGGCGTGCTCGCCGCTCCGTGCCACCGCCTCGCGGAGCGCTCGAAGGTGCGGACCCTCGTCACCGTGCAGCTCGGCGTCGCTCACGTTGGCGGCGTAGAGCACGGGCTTGACGGTGAGCAGGCTGAGTGGCGCGAGCGCCGCCAGGTCGTCGCGGGAGAGCCTGGCCTCCCACAGTCCGCGCCCCTCGGAGAGAAATCCGAGCGCGCGCTCGAGAACGGGGAGCTCGGCGACCGCATCCTTGTCGGCCGACTTGGATGCGCGGCGCACGCGGTCGAGCCGCTTCTCGACCGTGGCCAGGTCGGCCAGCGCCAGCTCGAACTCGATCACGTCGCGGTCGCGCACCGGATCGACCGCTCCCATGACGTGCATGACGTCGGGATCCTCGAAGCAGCGCACGACGTGCACGATGGCGTCCGTCTCGCGGATGTTGGCGAGGAACTTGTTCCCGAGGCCTTCGCCGGACGCGGCGCCCTTCACCAGCCCCGCGATGTCGACGAACTGCACCACCGCCGGCACCGATGTCTTCGGCTGCACGATGTCCGTCAGCCGCTTCAGGCGATCGTCAGGCACCTCCACGATGCCGATGTTCGGCTCCACCGTGCAGAACGGATAATTCGCCGCATCCGCCCTGGCGGCGGTGAGGGCGTTGAAGAGTGTGGATTTGCCCACGTTGGGGAGGCCGACGATTCCTAGGGAGAGCATGGCAAGCAAGGCAGAGAGCGCGGCATTTGGCATTCGGTATTCGGCATTCGGCTATCGGCGGAGGGATCTCTGCGACGAAGCTCCGGATGCCCAACGCCGAATGCCCAATGCCGCAGCTCGTTCATTCCCGATCTCTCTCGTCCTTCCGGTTGTGCACGCTCATCGCCTTCTCCACTCCCGACTCCAGCCAGGTCTCGATCGTCCTGGTGATTCCCGGAAGGAGGGCGATCACCTCCTCGCGCTCCGCCTTGCCGAAGGGGGACAGCACGAAGTCGGAGAGGTCGTCCACCGAGCGCTCCGGCTCGCGCGGGTGGATGCCGATGCGGAGGCGGGCATAGTCGCGGGTGCCTAACGAGGATTCGATGCTCTTGAGCCCGTTGTGCCCGCCCGACGAGCCGCGGGCGCGGAGGCGCGAGCTGCCCACCGGGAGCGCGACGTCGTCGAGGACGACGAGGAGATCGGAGGCGGCGGACCAGAGCGGGCGCCGGGCGTACTGGGTGAGGACCGCGCCGCTCAGGTTCATGTACGTGAGCGGCTTCACGAGGCGCACGTGCGCGGCGCCGAAGCGGCCGGCGGCCACCAGCGATTGCCCGTCCTTCCGCCAGCCATCGAAACGCCAAACGTCGGCCAGGTGGTCGACCACCCACCAGCCGACGTTGTGGCGCGTGCGCTCGTACTCGCGACCCGGATTTCCCAGGCCCAGGATGACCTTCAAGGGCGTGCGACGAGGAGATTACTCGGCCTCGCCCTCGCCCTCCTCCCCCTCCTTCGGCTTCCGGATGAGCTCGGGCTCCGCCGCGGGGGCGGGCTCGATGCCCTCGGCGACCGGCGCGGGCTCCACCTCGACGCGCGGCGGCACGACGACGCAGACCGTCGTCTCCAGGTCGTCCATCACCGTCACACCCGCCGGGATCGGCAGGTCGCTCACGTGGATGGAGTCGTTGAGCCCCAGCGCGCTGACGTCGGCGTCGATGTGGTTGGGGATGTTCGACGGATCCACCTCGATGGTGAGGGTCCGCATCACCTGGTCGAGGGTGCCGCCCTCGTTGCGCACACCCTCCGGGACGCCGACCAACACGATCGGCACCTCGACGGTGACCAGCTCGCCGGCCACGAGCTCCTGGAAGTCGATGTGCAGCACCTCGCGCTTGTACGGGTGCCGCTGGACCTCGCGGATGAGCGTGCGCGCACTGGTGCCGTCGACGTGCACCTCGATGACGGTGGAGCCGACGGCGATGGAGTCGAGCAGCTTGTCGAGCTCGCGCGCGTCGATGGTGAGCGACGTCGCCTCACGATGGTGTCCGTAGATGACGCCGGGCACCTTCCGCGCCGCGCGCAGCTTGCGCGCGGCACCCTTGCCGACGTCGGTCCGCCGCGAGGCGGTGAGAGAAGCGGTTGCCATGGAGCAGAGATCCTGAAGTTCGGAGAGTTTCGTTCGTCAATCAAACAACGCACTGACCGATTCGTCGAAGTGCGTGTACCGAATCGCTTTTGCCAACAGCTCGCCCACCGAGAGCACTTTCAGCTGCGGAAAGCGGCGCTCCGGTGGAATGGCGATCGTGTCGGTGACCGTCACTTCCACGATGGGCGCGTCGCGGAGCCGCGTCGGCGCGGGGCCGGAGAGCAGCGCATGCGTCGCGCACACGTAAATGTCGTTGGCGCCAAGAGTCTTGAGCGCCCGCGCGGCCGCTGCCACCGTGCCGGCGGTGTCGATCATGTCGTCGGGGATGAGGACGTCCCGTCCCGCCACCTCGCCGACCACGTTCAACACCTCGGCCTCGTTGGCCTGCGGCCGCCGCTTGTCGATGATCGCGAAGGTGCCGTTCAGCCGCTTCGCGTATCCTCGCGCCATCTTCGCCGACCCGACATCGGGGGCCACGACGACGACGTCCTTCAGTTGCTTCTTGCGGTAGTGCGACACGAACACCGGCGCCGCGTAGAGGTGATCGACGGGAATGTCGAAGAACCCCTGGAGCTGGTGCTGGTGAAAGTCGAGCCCCAGCACCCGGTCGGCGCCGGCGGTGACCACGATGTTGGCCACCAGCTTGGCACCGATCGCAACCCGCGGCTGGTCCTTCCGGTCCTGCCGCGAGTAGCCGTAGTACGGCATCACGCACGTGATCCGCGCCGCCGACGCGCGCCGCGCGGCGTCGATGAGGAGCAACAGCTCCATGATCGAGTCGGCCGGCGGGTTCGTCGGTTGCACGATGAACACGTCGGCGCCGCGCACGTTCTCATCGATGCGGACGAAGATCTCCCCGTCCGCGAAGCGCGACACCGTGACCTTGGTGAGCTCCACCCCCAAACAGCGCCCAATCTCCTCCGCGAGCGGCAAGTTGGCCGTTCCCGAGAGGAGCTTGAACCCGCGGCGTGGAACGAGGAGCTCATTCATGGCCGGAGCCCTGTAAAATATCGTAGGGATTGGAGATAGTCAAATCAGGAGATCTGGGAATCGGGAATCGGGAATCGCTGGCACACCTGATGAGCTCCGAATTCGCCGTTCCGATTCCCAATTCCCGATCCCCGCTTCCCGCTTGTCATTGCCCCCGGTGGATTCGAACCACCATTCTCGGATCCAAAGTCCGATGTCCTGCCATTGGACGAGGGGGCAGCGCGCACTCGGAAGTTAGTGCCGCACGGGCGCGAACTAAAGGCTATTCCAGCGCCACGTCGCGGACCGCCACCGCCGTCCGCGTGCGCATCAGACGCGCCCCCAACGCCTCGAATCGCGTTGGCGCCACCGCCTCGGCCCGGCTCGCGTCGTCGAAGACGCCGAACACGGTGGAGCCCGAGCCGGACAGGAGCGCCAGGCGCGCGCCGGAGGCGAGGAAAGCACCACGAAGCTCCGCCAGCCCCGGATGCCGGCGCTCCACCACCGGCTCGAAGTCGTTCTCGGCCAGCGTGGCCAGCGAGCTCCAGCGCGAGAGCTCCGCGCTCGACAGAGTCCGCGCCCCCGGCACCGCGTCGCCGCGCGACTCCGCCAGCCAGCCGTACGCCTCGGCGGTGCTCACCGCGAAGGGGGGCACCGCCAGCCACACGGTGGCCGGAGTCGGAGGATCGAGCTCCAGCATCCGCTCGCCGCGACCCCAGGCCAGCGCGTACGGGTGCGTGGCGGTGGCGAAGGGAACGTCGGCGCCTAACGAGACGGCCAGCGACAGCAGCCGCTCCGGCGAGAGCCGATGCTCCGACAGCGCGTTCAACGCGCGAAGCACCGCGCCCGCGTCGGCGCTCCCGCCGCCCAACCCGCCACCCACCGGAATGCGCTTCTCGATCTCGATGGCGAACGCGTCGGGCCCGCCCGCGTCGCGGAGCGCCATCGCCGCGCGCCAGGCAAGGTTGCGCTCGGTGGGGCCGCAGTCGGCGCCGCGACAGTCCAGCGTGCGTCCGCGCGCGCCCGCGCGCACCCGAATCTCATCCGCCAGCTCGAGCCGGCAGAAGATCGTCTCCAACTGATGGTAGCCGCTCGCTTCGCGCGCCAGCACACGGAGGCCAAGGTTGATCTTGGCCTGCGCCAGCACTCGCGCGGCGCGCTCGCTCATGTCGGCTGGCTCTGGGCGTCTACGCTGGCGTCGGTGGTGGCGCGCTTCAGGTCGCCCACGTGCATCCCGAGTCGCACGAAATAGTAGATGCCGATCAGCGTGATCGGCAGGAAGGAGAGAATGTGGAAGCCGATCGCCCACGACACCGCCTGCGCTTCGCTCACGCCGTATATCGGCAGCGTGGCCTTGGCGATCGCCTCGAAGATGCCGAAGAACCCCGGCGCCGAGGGCGCCGCCACGCCGATCGCCACGATCCCCTGAAAGAAGAGCGTGGCCGAGAAGGGCGCCTCGATCCCCATCGCCTTGAATCCCACCCAGTATCCGGCCGCGTTCAGCAGCCAGTGCAGCAGCGTCCACCAGAGCGTGGCCACGAACCGCCGCGGATCGCGCAGCACGCCGAGGCCGCCGGCGAACGCCATGACCGCGTGACGCCCGCGCTCCGCCAACCTGGGGGAGACGCGGCGCGCCACGCTCTCGTACCACCTGACGAGTCGCTCCGGGAAGAAGACGATGAGATAGAGACCGATCATCGCCAGCGCCACCGCCGCCACGCCAACGCCCAGCCAGTGCGACGCCGGCTGCCCCGCCACCAGCTGTCCGCGCGGAAACGCCGGATCGAGCATCGCCACCAGGAGCAGCGCGAGCACGATGAAGGCATCGAACACGCGGTCGAGCGCCACCGACGCGAAGGCCGCGGAGAACCGGATGCGCGGCGTCTCCTTGGTGAGCGCGTAGGCGCGTGCCAGCTCTCCGGCGCGCGCCGGGACGACGTTGCTGATGGCGATCCCCACCGCCACCGAGCGCCAGAGCATGCCTAACGGCAGTCGCCCCGCCACCGGCTCGAGGAGGATCTGCCAGCGCCGGGCGCGAAGCGGGAAGATGAGCGTGGCCATGACCGTGGCCACGAGGAAGAGCGGGAGGCTGGCGCGGCCGAGGTGCTCCACGACCTCGCTCCATCGCACACCGTGCAGCGTCCACCAGAGGAGGGCGACGCTCAGCGCGATTCCGAGCGCCCCTCGGATCTTTCCGGTCACGCGCTACTCGGTGGACGCAAGCTCGATGAGGTCGTAGAGCTCCTCCAGCGTTGCCTGGGACGGATGGCCGCCGGCACGGCGCAGCTCCTCGCGCAACGAGCGCGCGCGCTCGAGCGCGGCGCGGCCGCGATAGAGCAGGTGCTCGATGGGAACGACCACCTCCTCCGGGAGGGGCGGTGCCGCGCCGAGCGGCGCGCTCCCCAGCTCGGCGAAGCCGTTGAGTCCGACGGCGAGCGCATCGTGCAGCTCGCGCCCCGAG
>DATFFZ010000139.1:0-34987 GCA_035249845.1 Gemmatimonadaceae bacterium | reverse complement strand
GAACAGCGGGTCCCGATGGAGATCGGTCGTCTACGGGCTGGCGGTGGGCGCGTTCATCGGCGTGTACACCGTGTGGGACAAGCACCTCGTCACCACCCTCGCTGTGCAGCCGGTGGTGTTGGAGTGGCTGCTCAGCGTGTCTATCCTCCTCATCGTGACGCCCGCCGTGCTGCGAGATCCCGCATTACTCGCCAAGACCTGGCGCCGTCACCGATGGACGGCGTTGTCTGGCGCCCTGCTAAGCTCCGCGTCGTACATCCTTTTCCTCACCGCGCTCAGGATTCTCCCGGTGACGCGCGCGGCACCGCTCCGCGAGTCGAGCGTGCTGATCGGCGCCTTTCTTGGTGCCCGGCTGCTCGGTGAGGGGAGACTGGGCCCGCGGGTGACGTCGGCGACGATCATCATGGCCGGCATCATCCTCTTGAGCGTGGGCTAGGATAGGGCGCGGGCCAGCGGACGGGGCGTCCCGTCGAGATCGTCAGGCACGGTCTTTCGAGCGAGCCCTGCCTAACGCCGGCTCCAGACCGAGGTGGTCGACATCCGGAGCACGGATCCGACGGTCACCTCCACCTGCTGGTCTCGGGCTAGGAGAAGCGCGTCGGTGACGTACACCTCGCCACTGCCGATGGGATCGATCAGCAGCCGAACCGAGCCGTTGACCTCGGTGGACGGCGGAAGTCTGACGACGCCATCGCTCATGGCCGATACCGTCCCGACCCGGAAGCGAGTGGTGCCCTTCAACAGGTAGACGGCGACGTCGAGCGTGTTCTGGTTGCGGACCTGGACGAAGAGCGGACGAACCGCGGGCTCGGCCTCGGAGCCCGCCGCCGCGCGCGAATGCGTGGTCCTCGTGGCGCTGCACGCACCGGCGCCGATCAGGCTCAGCGCGAGCAGTGTGATTGCGTACGACCGCACTGGTACCCCCTTGCCATGGTGATGTCGGTCACGGCGGTACGGGGGTGTCGTACGGGTCGTATCTGGCATCCGAGTACCGCGCCAGAGGCAGATAATTCATCCCTCGTGCCAGCGCGCGCGATGCGAGCGGAAATCTCCGCCGAGGCGAGCGCGGCCCGGTTCCTGCTTTTCTCGCGCTGATTCCGGCAAACGACCCGGGGCCGGTTAGATTGCGGGCGACATCGACTCTCACACAGGATCGCATCGCCCGTGGCTCCACAGTTCATCTACGTCATGAAGGATCTCCGAAAGGTCGTCCCGCCCTCGCGGGTGATCCTGGACGGGATCTGGCTCTCCTTCTACCCCGGCGCGAAGATCGGCGTGCTCGGCGCCAACGGCGCGGGAAAGTCGTCGGTGCTCAGGATCATGGCTGGCGAGGACCAGGAGTTTCAGGGCGAGGCCTGGCCGGCGGCCGGCACCAAGGTCGCCTATCTGCCACAGGAGCCGCAGCTCGATCCCACCAAGGACGTGCGCGGGAACGTGGAGGAGGCGGTGAAGGAGATCCGCGCGCTGCTCACGCGCTTCGAGGAGATCTCCATGAAGTTCGCCGAGCCCATGTCGGACGACGAGATGACGTCGCTGCTCGACGAGCAAGGGCGCGTGCAGGAGCGGATCGACGCGACGGACGCGTGGAATCTCGACAACAAGATCGAGATCGCCATGGATGCGCTGCGTCTCCCGCCCGCCGATGCCGACGTGAGCACTCTGTCAGGCGGAGAGCGCCGCCGCGTGGCGCTGTGCAAGGTGCTGCTGGAGCAGCCCGATCTCCTGCTGCTCGATGAGCCCACCAACCATCTGGACGCCGAGTCGGTGGCCTGGCTGGAGCACCACCTGGAGCAGTTCCCCGGAACGGTGGTGGCGGTGACGCACGACCGCTACTTCCTGGACAACGTGGCCAAGTGGATCCTCGAGCTCGACCGCGGGCGTGGCATCCCGTGGGAGGGGAACTACTCGAGCTGGCTGGAGCAGAAGAGGACTCGACTCTCCCAGGAAGAGAAGCAGGCGTCGGCGCGACAGCGCACGCTGGAGCGGGAGCTGGAGTGGGTGCGCATGGCGCCCCGCGCTCGTCAGGCAAAGAGCAAGGCGCGCATCCAGAAGTACGAGGAGCTGGCCAGCGAGAAGCAGCAGGAGCGCGTGGCGCAGAACGAGATCGTGATCCCGCCGCCGCCGCGACTGGGGAACGACGTAGTGATCGCCGAAGGATTACGGAAGGCGTACGGCGACAAGCTGCTCTTCGACGACATGTCGTTCTCGCTGCCGCGGGGCGGGATCGTGGGAGTGATCGGGCCCAACGGGGCGGGGAAGACCACGCTGTTCCGCCTGATCGTGCGGACCGAGGAGCCCGACGCGGGCACGCTCAAGATCGGCGAGACGGTGGTGTTGTCGTACGTGGACCAGGCGCGCGAGCTGTCGGGTGCGCGCACGGTGTACGACGAGGTGAGCGGTGGCGAGGACACCATCATGGTCGGGAAGCGTGAGCTCAACGCCCGCGCGTACCTCTCGAGCTTCGGCTTTCGCGGCCCCGATCAGCAGAAGCTGACGGCCAACCTGTCAGGCGGAGAGCGAAACCGGCTGCATCTCGCCAGGCTGCTCAAGTCGGGTGGGAACGTGCTCCTGCTCGACGAGCCGACCAACGACCTGGACGTGGACACGCTCCGCGCGCTGGAGGAAGCGCTGCTCGATTTCGCCGGGTGCGCGGTGGTGATCTCTCACGACCGGTGGTTCCTGGATCGCATCGCCACCCACATCCTGGCGTTCGAGGGGAACAGCGAGGTGGTGTGGCACGAGGGGAACTACCAGGCGTACATCGAGGACCTCAAGAAGCGGAAGGGACCGGACGCGGACCAGCCGCACCGGGTGGCGTATCGCAAGCTGGTGCGGGCGTAGTCAGGCGCGCGCGACTCGGATGGGCGCCTCCCGTCAGGCGGAGGGCCGGCACCGCGCCTGAACGGACGCTCCCGGCAATGCGCCTCGGGATCGCAACCCCAACGTAGGCCCAAGGTACAATTCGCATCCCGGTCGCTGATCCTTACGTCTAGCCTCGTCTTCAGGAATCCCGTGGTTCAGTCGGCGGTTACCTCGTGACTGATCAAGGCATTCACTCCGACGAGGATCGACCCGAGGCGTACGGTCCCCCCAGCCGGCTCCAGGGGGCGCTCGCGCACGTGGCGGAGGGTGGGGGCGCCGCCGGACTCGCCGACCTCCGGCTCGCGGTACGCGAGTACGTGTTGGCGTCGCGCGATAGTGTTCGCGTCGAGCATCTGATCGTCGTCCTGAAGCGCGAGGCCGCCAT
The DNA here is from genome assembly GCA_035249845.1 of Gemmatimonadaceae bacterium. Taxonomy (GTDB): domain Bacteria; phylum Gemmatimonadota; class Gemmatimonadetes; order Gemmatimonadales; family Gemmatimonadaceae; genus DATFBY01. Next base: position 31,740 of record DATFFZ010000139.1, on the reverse strand, counting down.
CATCGCCCGTCGCCGCATGCGGGCCGACGACTTCGGCCGGCTCATTTGGGACATCGTCCACTGGTGCGTCGACGACTACTACGGCGCGCCGACCGACAGTGTCGGCCCACGTTGACAACCGGCCCGCGCGGAGCGACGATCAGCTTCCCCATAGGTCGCGGAGTAGAGTCATGAGCACGCTGGTCAATGAGCTCGCCGGTCAGCTCCAGGGCGACACCCTATCGCAGTTGAGCCGCCAATTGGGCGCCGACGAAGCCAAGACCTCGCAAGCGATCTCCATGGCGCTTCCGGTGCTCCTCGGCGGCCTCGCCAACGAGGCGGAAACACCGGCCGGCGCGCAGTCGTTGAGCCGCGCACTCGACCAGGACCACGACGGCTCGCTGCTCGACAACATCTCCGCGATCTTCGGCGCCGGCAGCGGCAGCGCGGACGTCGCCGTGCCCCGTGCGCTCAATGGCGCCGGCATTCTGGGACACGTTCTCGGTGGGAGGCGCGAGCCGGTGCAGCAAGGCATCGGGCGCGCGACGGGCCTCGACAGCCAGCAGGTCGGCCGGCTGCTGATGATGCTGGCGCCGCTCGTGATGGCGTACCTGGGCCGGCGGAAGCGCCAGCTCGGCGCCGAGCCAGCCGACATCGGCGCCCAGCTGCGCGCCGAGCGACAGGAAGTCGGACGCAGCGTGCCGGGGCTCGAGGGGATGCTCGGTCAGATCTTCGGCGGCGCGAGCGAGAACCGTCCGGGCATCGCCGACGATCTGGCGCGGATGGCGCCGGACGTGCTCGGCAGGATGTTCGGCGGCGGCCGATAGCGCTCCAGGCTTGCCGTCGCCAGCGGGTCAGCCGGTTCCCCCGTCCGACGGCTCGAAGAACATGGTGGCCGGTACCTCCTCGAGCCCGGCGCTCTCGAGCCAGGCCTCCAGTCCCTCGGCCAACGCGCGACGCTTCCGGTCGCCGAGCCGCTCGAAGCCGGTGACCAGGCGCTCCTGCACCGTCTCGGACGCGCGGTCGAGCAGTCGGCGACCGGCGGCGGTGACGGTCAGCTCGACACGCCTCCGGTCGGAGGCGCTGACCCGCCGCTCCACCAGCCCTCCGGCGACGAGCCGGCTCACGACCTCCGAGACGGAGCCCTGAGACGTGCGGGTGAGCCCGGCCAGCTCGCCCAGCGACTGCCGGGGTTGAAGCACGAGCTGTCGCAGCACGAAGAGCTGAGCCGCGCTGACGCCGAGCTCGCGCTCGGAGGCATGAGTCGACACGCGCAGCGCGCGCACGATGCGCCGGAGCGCGTCCATCGCGCGCAGGGCCTCGCGCTCACTCGCATCACGGATCCGGGCCCCCGGCCTCGGGGCGACGTCGCGGGACATGGTCAGAACTTCTCCCCCCGGGCTTCGCGCACGTGGCTGCCGAGCGGGCGGATGCGAGACCACATGGTGTAGAAGAAGAGCGCGATGCCCATCAGCTGAAGGACCCCGCCGCCGAGAGTGGCGCCGCGCAGCCAGAGCGCCGTCGCGTGCGGCCGGGCCAATTCGCCGGCGATGCGCACCACGGTGCCGACGGTGACCAGCCAGTACGCTCCCTCGGCCAGACGCGGCGTGTAGCGCTCATCGTCCTTCGCGGGGCGAGGGAAGAGCCAGAGCGCCACGCCCTGGATCATCATCATCATGAAGCCGACGAGGATGGCGTGGGTGTGCGCGCTGGCGAGGTACGCCGTCGGCGCCCGGTCGAAGAGCTCACGCTCCGCCATCATCCAGAGTCCGATGAGCAGGCCCACGGCGAGAAACGCGATGGCGGTCTTGAGGAAGCGCCTGACGAGTGAGTGCATGCGGGCGTTCTCCTGCGGCGGTCAGCCGCGGGCGAGTCGAACGGCGGCGATGACGGCCACGAGTCCGACGACGGCGTTGGCGCGGGCGAGCAGGGCGGCGTGCCGGCGAAGGCGGCGACCTTCCGGAGAGTCGGCCGGCGCTCTCACGGCGGCGGGCCCGAGCACGAAGTCGTGCGTCGCGCTCACGGCGATCATGACGACGACGGCGGCGAGCTTCCAGGCCAGTGCCTGACCGACGCCGGTGCTCCAGAAGGCGGTGTCGCCCAGGACGCCTTCCCATCGCAGCCATCCGCGATGGCGCAGGTTGAGGAGGCCGGTGCCGACGAGCACCACGATCGCCAGCCAGCCCACGCCTCTGAATCGGATTCCGAGCTGCTGGAAGAGCCGCTGTCGCAGCTCGGGGGGCTCGACGGCGCGGAGCACCGGCGCGCCGACGATGGCGAGGAAGAACATGCCGCCGAGCCAGAGCATGGCGGAGAGCACGTGCAGCGTCACGGCCACCCAGTGGAGAAGGGGCATTGGCGTGGGCTGGCGCGCTCGTCAGGCCGCGTCGCCGGCCACCGGCAGCCGTCGCCTGGGCGGAGCCCCGGGGGTACGTCGCGCGACCGAGGCCGGCGCGCCGTCCAGCGTTCGCCAGAGATTGTAGACGAAGGCGTACGCGCCCAGGGCGGCGAGCACACCGCCGGCGCCGAGCAGAAGGGCGCCGGCCGTCGCGGCATGGGGACGCGCTCCGAACCCGGCCACCATGGCCGAGAGCCCGACGTTGGCCAGCCACCAGTGGGCGACGGCCAGTCGGCTGCTGTGCAGCGCCCTGCCGACGATGCGCGGCATGACGTGGTAGGCGACGCCGAAGATCATCATGGCCACGAAGCCCAACAGGTTCATGTGCAGATGCGCCGGGCGATACACCAGCCACGGCGCGTGGATGGCCATGGCGACACCCAGCGTGACGCCGAGTGCCAGCCATGTGAGACTCGCCTTGATGAAGGTCTTGCTGAACCAGTCCATCGTGCGATGCTCCCGCGCTCAGTGCGACATGGTGGCGAACTGCTTCGGCGCGCCGACCTGGATCATCCCCACCGCGCCCTTCTCGGCGTCGGCGAAGCTGTGGGTGACGAACGGATAGATGCCTTCGCCGCTGGCGCCGGTCTCGAACACCGTCTCGAAGACGGCGCCGCCGCCGGCGGGGATCGACTGGGTCTGCACCTTCTCCAGCACGTTGCGCGGATTGCCATCGGGGTACACGCGGTCGAACACCGCGCCCACCACGTGGAAGTCGCTGCGGAAGCTGGGGCCGGCGTTCACCACGAAGATGCGCACGCGATCGCCGACGGCGACCTGGAGGGGCGCCTCCTTGTACTGTCCGGCGCGTCCGTTGAAGACGACGTAGGTGGCGTTCTTCGAGAGCGCCGCCTTCCAGTCGGGACCCACCGCGCCGGTGGCGCTGTCGGTGCGGGTGTAGAACTCGCTCTGCACCAGCACGAACTCCTTGTCGGCCGTGGTGCCCCACCCGTTGCGCGGATCGACGATGATGGCGAAGTACATCCCCTGCATGATGTGCATCGTCACCGGCGGCGTTCCGCAGTGCACCATGTAGGCGCCGGGGTCGCGCGCCACGAACTCGAAGCTGATCGAATCGTTGGGCATGAAGCTGCGATAGGCGACGTTGGCCGGGATGCGCGCCGAGTGGAAGTCGATCGAGTGCGGCATCATGGACTTGTTGACGACCTTGATGCGAACCAGATCTCCCTCGCGCACGCGGATCACGGGACCGGGGACGGTGCCGCCGAACGTCCACCCCTCGTACCTGACGCCCTTCGCGATCTCGATGGTATCGTGGGTGATGGGAATGATGAATTCCTTCACGGCGGCGTCGGATGCGGGCGCGACGCGCGCGTCGTAGGCGGGGGTGGTGGCGGTGATGGTCTTGCCGAAATCGACGATCTCCACCGAGCTGCCGGAGCGCCCATCGGTGAGCGCGAAGCCAGCCGCGCCGACCGCGGCGATGGCGAAGGTCGAGGAGAGGAGCCCGAGGGAACGCATTGTGTGCCTCCGAGAGTCAGCGTTGCCGTACGTCGAGAAAATTGCTTCGGAGCCGATGGGTTCTCCGTCGGGCAGCGACCGGAACTTTTGTGAGGCAGCTTCGGCATGAATGTCCGGCATTCCCCTACAGCACGGCAGCATGGCCGGAAGGCGTGATCGTTGCGACTGACCGGGCCCGTGTCCTTCCGCTCCGCCATTCGATCCCGCGCCGCGCGGAGCGCCGCGCGGAGCGCCGCGCTGGGCGCCGCCGTGGCGCTGGGGTTGGCGCTGGGGCTCGGCGCCTACACGTTTGGCTACGCCAGGGGATATTCGTATCTCACCAATGACCCGGCCGCCTGCGCGAACTGCCACATCATGACCGAGCACTTCGACGCCTGGACGAAGGGGAGCCATCGGGCGGTGGCGACGTGCAACGACTGCCACACGCCGCACACGCCGGTAGGGAAGTACGTCACCAAGGCGAAGAACGGCTTCTGGCACTCGTTCTACTTCACCACCGGCAACTTCCCCGATCCGCTACGGATCACGGAAGGGAATCGGCGGATCACCGAGGGCGCCTGCCGCGACTGCCACGCGGAGATCACGAGCGCGATCGACCCCACCTCGGCGCCGCACGGTGGCGGCGCGGACGGCGGGAGCGAGCAGCAGCTCTCCTGCGTGCGCTGTCACGAGTACGTCGGTCACTGGGTGCGCTGAGTCCACCGCCTGACGACTGATCAACACTTCGACGCCAATGCCCGAGTCTTCCGAGTCACCGCCTCCCGCGACGCCGCGCCGCTTCAGCGGCCGCGTGCTGATGCTCGCCATGATCGGCGCGGGTCTCGCCGCCGTCGGACTCGCCGCGCTCCTGACCAACATCTTCCAGCGGCAGGTGGAGGCGCGGAACCCGTTCTATCGGGTGGTGGAGCTCACCGACACGACGCAGGACCCCGCCGTGTGGGGGAAGAATTTCCCACTCCATTACGACGCCTATCGCCGAACGGTGGATCAGGTGCGCACCCGCTACGGCGGGAGCGAGGGCGTTCCGCATACGCCCACCGACGCCGACCCGCGCAGCGTGGTGGCGCAGTCGCGGCTCGAGGAGGATCCGCGGCTCCGCGAGCTGTGGGCCGGCTACGCGTTCGCCGAGGATTTCCGTGAGGAGCGTGGGCACGCGTACATGCTGGACGACCAGGTTTTCACGCGACGGCAGCTGGTGGCGACGCAGCCCGGCACGTGTCTGCACTGTCACGCGTCGGTCTACGTTCCGTACATGCGTGCCGGCGAGGGCGACCTGATCAGAGGCTTCGAGCGGGTGAACCAGATGCCCTACGGCGACGCGCGCCGGCTGGCGTCGCATCCGGTGGCGTGCATCGACTGCCACGATCCGGAGACGATGCGGCTCCGCGTCACGCGCCCGGGGTTCATCGAGGGGATCAGGCTGCTCAAGGCGAGCAGCGGCGTGACCGACTACGACGTCAACGCGCAGGCGACGCGTCAGGAGATGCGCACCTACGTCTGCGGGCAGTGTCACGTGGAGTATTACTTCCGGGGGCCGGAGAAGCGGCTGGTGTACCCTTGGGGGAAGGGTCTCACCGCCGACAGCATTCTCGCCTTCCACGACTCGACCGGCCACCGCGACTGGGTGCACGCGATCAGCGGCGCGCCGGCGCTCAAGGCGCAGCACCCCGAATTCGAGCTGTATAACCAGGGGATCCACGCACGATCGGGTGTGGCGTGCGCCGACTGCCACATGCCCTATCAGCGGGTGGGCGCGATGAAGATCAGCGATCATCACGTGCGGAGCCCGGTGCTGAACATCAACCGCGCCTGCCAGACGTGCCACAAGTTCTCGGAGGCGGAGCTGAAGGCGCGCGTGGAGCTGATTCAGGACCGCACCTTCGAGCTGCGCAACCTGGCGCTCGACGCGGTGGTCCAGCTGGCGCGCGACATCGGCGCGGCGGCGCGACGCGACAGCACCGACGCGCGTCTCACGCCCGCTCGTCAGGCGCACCGGCGGGCGCAGTTCCTGGTGGATTTCATCGAGGCCGAGAACTCGATGGGGTTCCACGCCCCGCAGGAGGCGGCGCGGGTGCTGGCGCACGCGCTCGATCACGCGCGCAAGGGACAGCGCATCCTGGCCGGCGGGGGAAGCGCGACGGAGGGAACCGGCGGCGCATCCCGCTGAGTTGTGGGGGAACTGTCAGGAGGGAGGCGCCGGCGGCGTTCCGTCGCCAACCTTCGTCGTGGCGGCACCGAGCCCTTACCGACCAGGCCTTTTACCAACCGCGACCTCGATGCAGGATCCCACACCGCTCACCCGCCGCAGCGCACTGGCGGCGCTCGCCGCCGGCACCGGCGCGCTGCTGCTCAGGCCGCTCGATTCTCTGGCGCAGAGCAGGGCGATTCTCAGCAGACCGATTCCCTCCAGCGGTGAGCGGCTGCCCGTGGTCGGACTCGGCAGCTGGATCACGTTCAACGTCGGCAACGACCGCCAGCTGCGCGACGAATGCGCGGCGGTGATGGGCGCCTTCTTCGAGGGTGGCGGACGGGTGATCGACTCGTCGCCGATGTACGGCTCCTCGCAGGAGGTCATTGGCTACGGGCTCGGAAAGCTGGGCATGCCGCGCGCGCTCTTCTCCGCCGACAAGGTGTGGATCTCGGGCGGCTCGCGCGGGGCGGCGCAGATCGCGGAGTCGCGCGCGCACTGGAACGTGGCGCGCTTCGACCTGCTCCAGGTGCACAACCTTCTGTCGTGGGAGGAGCATCTTCCCACGCTGCTGGCGATGAAGCGCGCGGGGCAGCTCCGCTACGTGGGGATCACCACGTCGGAAGGGCGGCGTCACCGGGAGATCGAGCAGATCATGGCGCGGCAGCCGATCGACTTCGTTCAGGTGACGTACAACGTGCTCGATCGCGAAGTGGAGAGCCGCATCCTCCCGCTGGCGCGGGAGCGTGGGATCGCCACGCTCATCAACCGGCCGTTTCAGCAGGGCTCGCTCATTCGCCACGTGGAGCGACATCGGCTTCCGCCGTGGGCGGCGGAGATCGGCGCCGGGAACTGGGCGCAGCTCCTGCTCAAGTTCATCATCGCGCACCCGGCGGTCACCTGCGTCATCCCGGCCACCAGCCAGGTGGCGCACGTGCGGGAGAATCTGGGCGCCGCCGCCGATCCGCTGCCTGAAGAGGCGATGCGGCGGCGCATCGTCGCGCACGTGGAGAGCCTCTGATGTCCGAGTGGTGGAGCTATTCCCCCTCGGACTTCCTGCTCTTCTCGGCGCGCACCTACTACCGGCTGTTCGAGATCCACAACGCGGCGCTCTGGCCGGCGCCGCTTCTCACGCTCCTGCTCGGCGTCGGGATCCTGGTACTGATGCGCGGTGAAGCGCGCTGGCGTGGTCGCGCCATCAGCGCCACGCTGGCAGTGCTGTGGGGGTTCGTGGGGTGGGCCTTTCTGTGGGATCGCTACGCGTCGATCAACTGGGCGGCGCGCTACGCGGCGCTCGTCTTCGGACTCGAGGCGCTGATGCTGGTGGCGATCGGCGTGGGTCGCGGGGGGCTGAGCTTTCGACCGCGGCGTGGGGCGAAAGGCGCGGCGGGGATGGTGCTCTTCGTCGTGGCGCTGGCGCTCTACCCCATCCTTCTTCGGCTGCTCGGGCGCGACTGGCGGCAGACGGAGACGTTCGGGATCACGCCGGACCCTACCGCGATCGCTACCCTCGGTCTCCTGCTGTTGGCGTCTGGATCCGGACGTCGCGCGCTGATGGTGATCCCCATGCTCTGGTGCGTGATGAGCGGCGCGACGCTCTGGCTGCTCGGCTCGCCGGAAGCGTGGGTACCGATCATGGCGCTCCTCGCCGTAGTGGTCACGGCGATGACGCGCGTGGGCCCGTCACGACAGGAGCGGCAGGCGGAGGGTAGCGAGAGCAACTCAGAAGGTGTCCAGGGAGTAGAGTGAAGAGGGAGGGGGGAGGGGGGAGGGGGGAGGAGGGTCCCCGTGTGCCTCATACCGCGCTGGGGGTCGTCTCCGCCCGCATCTCCTCCACCGTCTGATCCGCTTGATCATCGGTGAACCCGACCGACACGATGGAGTAGTGCACCAGGCTCAGCGCCAGCTCGTGTTCGCCGAGCACGGCGCGGCCGATGCCTAACCGTTCCAGGTATGCACGCTCCTCGGCGCTGTGGGTGCGGGCGATGATGTCGATCGACGGGTTGAGCCTGCGCGCCAGCTCGATGATCTGGCGGGTCTGATACGGCTCGGGAGTCGCGATCACGAGGAGCCTGGCGCGCTCGAGGTGCGTGTGCTCGAGGATCCCCGCGCGGGCGGCGTCGCCATAGATCGCGCTGACGCCGGCGCGGCGCAGCGCGTCGAGCGTCGACCGATCGCGCTCGACGGCCACGTACGGCACGCCACGCTTGTCGAGCGCCGCGCCGACCACGCCACCCACACGCCCGTGTCCCACGATCACCGCGTGATCGCGGAGCGCGGTTGCGCCCACCGGGACCTCCTCTTCGACCGTCTCGAACTTCTCGATCAGGTGGCTCAGTTTGGGACGTGAGGCGAGCCAGCGCTCGACCGGCTCCACCGCGCCGAAGATGAGCGGGTTGAGCGTGATCGAGAGGAGCGCGCCGGCCACGATGAGGCTTTGCGCCTCGCGCGGGAGCAGGCCGAGTGAGATGCCGAGCCCGGCCAGGATGAAGGAGAACTCGCCGATCTGCGCCATCGACGCGGCGACGGTCGATGCGGTGCGCACCGGGTAGCCGAAGAGAAGCACGATCGGCCAGGCGATGACCGACTTGCCGACCGCGATGACGAGCAGGACCGCCAGCACGTCCAGCGGCCGCTCCAGGAGGATCAGCGGATCGAACAGCATACCGACCGATACGAAGAACAGCACCGCGAATGCGTCCTGGAGCGGGAGCGCCTCGGCGCCTGCTCGGTGGCTGAGATCCGACTCGTTGATGACGACGCCGGCGAAGAAGGCGCCTAACGCGAAAGAGACGCCGAAGAGCGCCGCGGCCCCCACGGCCACGCCGAGCGCGACGGCCAGCACCGCCAGCGTGAAGAGCTCGCGCGATCCGGTGCGAACGACGTGCTCGAGCAGCCACGGCACCGCGCGCCGGCCGATCACCAGCATCAGCACCACGAAAGCGGCGATCTTCCCCAGCGTCAGCGCGAAGGCAGCGACGGCACCATCGAAGCCACTCTCCGCGGCCGCTCTCGCACCGGCCAGCCCGGCGAACGCCGGCAGCAGCACCAGGACCAGCACCATGGCAAGGTCCTCGACGATCAGCCAGCCGACGGCGATCCGTCCATTCACGCTGTCGAGCGCGTTCCGCTCCTCCAGGGCCCGGTACACCACGACCGTGCTGGCGACCGACAGCGAGAGACCGAAGACGAGAGATGCGATCCACGACCATTCCCACCAGCGCGCCAGCGCGGCCCCGAGCAGTGTCGCCGCCAGCATGTGCGCCAGCGCGCCGGGCACCGCGATCTTGCGCACCACGAGCAGGTCGCGCACGGAGAAATGCAGCCCGACGCCGAACATGAGGAGGATGACGCCGATCTCCGCGAGCTGCGATGCGAGCCCGATGTCGGCCACGAACCCCGGCGAGAAGGGGCCGACCGCCACGCCCGCCAGCAGGTAGCCGACGAGGGGTGGGAGTCGCAGGCGCGCGGCGAGGAAGCCGAACACGAAGGCGAGTCCGAGGCCGGCGGCGATCGTCGCAATGAGAGTCGTCTCGCGTAGCATGATCGATTCGCGCTGGAGGGGCCTTCGCTCTCGCCCGGTGAAGATGAAAAGAGTCGCCCGAGTGGGCGACCTGTTTCAACCATCAATGTCGGTGGTCCACGTCTCAACGCGTACGCGTCAACGTTGCGCTGACCTGGTCGGTGGAGCGGGGCGGAACCAACGTCACCGACATCCTCCCATCCGGCAGCACGATCCCGCGAACGGTGAAGGTATCGCCGGCGGTGGGGAAGCGCATGCTCAGCTCCCCGTCGTGCACGACGCCGGTGCCTTCGAGCGATCGCCCCGAGAGGAAGAGGGTGCCCCTGTAGCCGGCGGCGCCGCGACGGAGCTCGAGACCGGTGATCATCTGGGAGAGGGGTGCGGGGCCGTCGTTCGTCCAGTGCCCCGCGAAGGCCGGTGAGTCGGCCGCGCCGGAGGACGCCTTCCCCGAGCAGGCCCCGCCCGAGAGCAGGACCGCCAACCCTACCGCGAGAGATCTCCGGAGCACCCCGAACGCCCTCCCGGTGTCGCTGAGGCGGATGTGCGACAGTGGCGCCCACACCACAAGAATGGCGCTGCCACAGCGTCGCCGGTCCACGCCGCGAATGGCGGGCCGGTCAGCGTTATGCAGCAACTTCCAGTGGTTCAGCGAGCTAGCGACATGCGCGGGCGTCGGGCGGTGCATGGGGCTGGTGGCCTTCCACTTGCCATGACAGGAGGGCTGCCGCGAGCGATGTCCGAGCCGCGGACTGGTACACCGTTGCACCGGACAATGGCCCCGGCACGGAGAGCTGTCGAGCGCCGCGTTTCCAGGAGCCGCGTTGGTCGTGCCGCCCACCTCGGGGTGGCGCGAAACGAGGCGAATTGTCGTCAAACTCTTTTCCACGCCCAAGGAGCACCCCTCATGAGTAGCATCAGATCACTCTTTACGACCGCGGTCGCGGCGACGGCTATCGCCACGACGCTCGCCGCTTGCGGTGAAGCGGTCACCGGACCACAGGCCACCTCGCGGCCGTTCCTGACGGCGCAGATCGTCGACGTGAACGACCCGGCGCTCGAAGGATCGGCGGTGCTCTGCAAGGAGACGGAGCCCAACGGCAGCCTCCAGACCTTCAGCTTCAACGTCTCGATCAACGGCGTGCCGAACGCGAATCCGACGGTGCTGTCGGACGGGCAGTGCGTGACGCTGGCCACCAGCACCAAGGGTTCGGGAGAAGGGTTCGACCAGGTGGACATCGAGGAAGTGGTACCGAGCGGCTGGACGGTGACCAACATCCTGGTGGAGCGCTTCCGTGTCGCCACCGGTGGAACCGCCGACGCGGCGGATGAAGCCACGGCCACCGCGACGGTGTTCATCAACATCGACATGGGTCGCCGTGTGACGTTCACCAACACCGAGGATGACGTCCCGACCGGCAACCAGGGTTGCACGCCGGGCTACTGGAAGCAGCCGCATCACTTCGACAGCTGGGTCGGCTACACGCAGAACCAATCGTTCAACACCGTGTTCGGCATCGGCACGAACTGGTTCCCGAACAGCTTCACGCTCCTCGACGCGCTGAACGCCAACGGTGGTGGCACGAACGCGCTCGCTCGTCACGCCGCGGCCGCGCTCCTCAATGCGGCGCAGGGCTTCTATCCGCAGACGGAAGCGCAGGTGATCGCCGACGTGCAGGCGGCGTACGCGGCCAACGATCCCGCGACGCTGAAGGAGAAGTTCGAGGATCAGAACGAGCTGGGTTGCCCGCTCAACTGATCCCACCCGCAACTCGATGTACGACGGGGCCGCTCGCGAGAGCGGCCCCGTCTTCTTGTCCAGGGAACCTACTTCGCGCGCGCCCGCTCGAGGACGGTCTTGTCGCCGTCGCGGGAGACGAGGTACACGACGCCTCCGGCTCCGAACCCGGCAACGCTCCTCCCCTGCGGTAGCTGTACGCGCTCCACCAGCTCGCCCTGCCGGTTCACCACGTCGTACACCGGTCCGCCGGCGATCGCCCTGGTGGGAATCGTCCGGATCCACAGATGGCCCTCGCTGTCCGCGCGCACCGCGCCGGCGAAGAAGGGAGGCTTGTAGTCAGGCAGCTGGTCGGGGGGCACGAAACTCACCTGTGGCGCCCGCGTGCTGACGTTGCCGGGAGCGGAGCCCGCACCGCCACCGCCACCACCGGCGCCGTCGCGCATGACGATCATGGTCTGCGCGCCGGACGGCGCGCCGGCGCCGAGCATCCCGGGGACGGAGCCGGCGCGGTCGCCACCACTCGCCTGGAGTCTCTCGCGCGCGGCTTTCACCGAATCGATGAACGCCGCCTTGTCCTCATCGGTGAGGCGCTGCCACTCGAACGGGATCTTCGGCGTGGAGCGCCGGGCGCCATCGGGTGCGATCCAATCCACGTGATAATCGTGGCCGCGCACGATGGCGATCGACCCGTCGGGCAGCACCGCCCAGTCATCGACGATGGGGAGCGGGTTCACCTCGCTGGTCATGGTGATGGTGCCATCGTCGGCGCGGTTCATCTGCATGTTCACCTTGGGGATCTTGATGAACGCCACGGTGTCGACGGTGCGCGTCTCGAGATGGATGCGGGTGATGGCGGCCGAGTCGGGGAGCTGCGGGAGCTGCAGCGCGCCGGTGCCGCCGCCGTGGGCCGCGGCGCTCCGCGTGAAGCGTAAGCCGCCCGATCGATACACGAGCCGGCCGGCCGGATCGTAGCCGGCGGAGCCGAGGGGTCCGCCGGCGAACGCGGCCGCATCCTCCGACCGGGGCACCGACATGACGCGCGCCACCTTGCCGGCGGGATCGATCACCAGCATCGACATCGAGTTGGCATCGACGAAGAGCGTGGAATCACCTCGATAGGGGATGAGTCCGCCGAAGCGGCCGCTGTAGGCGTTGGCGGTCGCGCTGGTCGAGTCCGCCACCACCACGACGGTCGTGAGGCTCGAGTCGAACAACAGGACGCGTCGCGATGCGAGGTCGTTCACCAGCACGCCACCGGCGGTGGCGCGTACACCGGCTACCGAGGTGAGCGGTTCGCTGCTTCTGCCCACCACCGCTCCGAGCTGGCGGATGGGTGGGAGCTGCTGCCCGACCGCCGGCGGCGCGAACGCCAGCGGCGCGAACGCGGAGAGAACGACGAGGGAGCCGACCGGAATGTGAAGTCGCATCATCTGCTCGTGCTGTGAGGTTGGTTGGTGCGCTAGTGGCGAATGATCGTGATGTTGGTGCCCGCCGCCGCTCCCCCTGGGCCGGCGATGAACGTCCCGCCCGGGAGCATCATGCCGGCGGGCATCCCGCCGCCGGTGAACGTCGCCGTTCCCGTACGAATCGACGCGAGGTAACGCGGCTCCAGGTAGCCGGCGATGAACGCCGGCAGCTTTCGCATCTGCTCCTCGGTGATGACGCTCTTCACGCGGGGCGCGAGCGTGGAGAGGAGATCCACCGTCGCCTTGCGCGCCGACAGGTAGCGGTCGTACGCGTCGCCCTGGTCGTACACGTCGGGGAGGGAGGCGAAGTAGCTGGCCACCGGCGACCAGATCGAGTCGATCCGCACCAGGTACCAGCGGTTCATGGTGGCGATGCTGTCGGCTTGCGCGCTCGTGAGGCGCAGCGAGTCCTGCTGGCGGAGGATGGCGGCCAACGGATTGGGGAGGCCACCGCCGTTGCCGTACACGGCGCGGAGCATGGGCTCGGCTGCCCTGGTCCCCTGCGTGCGCCGTCCGCGATCGAGCTGCTGCGTGAGCAGCTGCCGCTCGCGGGTGGGTCCGAGGTCGAAGCGCATCATGGCGGTGAGCGTCACCGGATTCCGGAACGCGCTGGTGGACGGACTGGTGGCCCCGAAGCGCTGATTGACGTCGTAGCGATAGCGCTGTGTCTGCGGGTCGAAGCCGCGCACGTACAGCAGCGACTGGTCGGGGATGGGCATCTGTCCCCAGCCGCGGAGATTGTCGGAGCCGTTGATGAGCAGGTCGGCGGCGCCCAAGGGATTGGCGAGCTGAAAGGAGATCGTCGCCCGGCGCGGCATCCGGAACTTCACGGGATTCAGGGTGAGCGACAGCACGGCGGTGGACGTCCACGGACCCTGACAGCTGTTGCGCGACGCGATGCGGCCGAGCTGGCGACGGAGGCATTCGCGCGCCGCATCGGAGCCATCGTCGAGCAGCGACCGCATGGCGGCGCCTAACGACGGGTCGGCGGCGCCGGCCGGATCGAACACGAAGGCGCGATCGTTGGAGTAGCCATCGCCGTTGACGTCCCCGGCCACGGTGGGCGTGAACGGCGTCCCCGAGCGGAACGAGCCGTACCAGTTGGCGCGCACCCAGTCGAAGAAGTTGTAGGCGATGTTGTACACGATCTGGTGGCGCGACGCGAAGGCCGAGCGGGTCCACTCGGTTGCCAATGGATTCCCGGCCGTGCTGCCGAAGCCGCGCGTCTGCTCCTTCACGTCCGACCAGACGTAGGAGAGGTTCCAGCTCAAGCTCGTGGAGAAGCGCGTGGGGGCGATGCGCACGCTGAGCTGGCGGCTCTCCGACTCCAGATCGGAGCGCAGCTCGGTCACGCGCGAGTAGTCCGGCGAGATGCGCGCGTCGCGCGACGCGATGGCGCCGGTCTGCGGCACGATGCTGGTGGGGCGAACGTACACCGGACGCCCGCTCTCCTCGCCCAGGGCGAAGCGCTCGGTGGGGTCGAAGTTCAGATCGAAGGCGCCGGACTGGTTGAGGTTCCGCGAGTAGGTGGCCTCCAGCTGGAGCGAGAAGCGATTGTCGAGCACCGGCCCGCTCCACTGTAGATTCGAGCGGATGCTGCGCGGCGTGCGGAAGTCGCGTGAGAAGAGCGCGACGCCCGGCGCCGCGTCGGCGAAGACGGTACCGGTGGTCCCGTCGGCGCACCGGTCGGGAACCGACCGCGGGTCCGACATGTACGCGTCCCAGTCGGGGATGGGCGTGGCCGCGCCGACGCAGGCGATCTGCTGGATCGCATCCGGAAGACCGGTGCTCTCCAGCGCCGAGCCGATGAGACCGGTGCTGGGGACGTTCTGGAAGAGCCCCACGCCGCCGCGAACCACCGCCCGCGGTCCGCGCTGCGCACCCTGGAATCCCGCGACCTCGGCGGCGGTGCCGTAGGTCCAGGAGAACCCGAGGCGCGGGCTCAGATACACCCGGCTCGGCACCCGATCGTTGCGCGCGCCGAAGAGCTGCTCCAGCTCCGGGTTGAAGGCGGGCCGGTCGAGAAAGCGGTTGGCGTCTATCCGCAGCCCGTACTGGATCTGGAGGTCGCGACTCTTCCGCCAGGCATCGCCTAACGAGATGCCGGCCACCAGCTGGCTGGCGTCGCGCTCCCGCGGCGCGAGCTGGCGCGTGTAGGTGGCCGGCTGGTTGGACTCGAGGTCGGCCAACGAGTTGAAGACGTAGGTGCCGTAGAGGTTGGCAAACCGGGTGTCTTGCGACGACTCGTGTCGCAGCTCGCTGGTGAGCTTGAGCCGGTGCGAGTTGTTGGCGCTGAACCAGGAGAGCTGGTTCTGGAAGGCGATGCCACGCGAGCGCTGCTCGCTGTCGAGCGACTGGCTCCCACCGAACGAGAGCATCTGCACGGCACTCGCGCCATCGGCGAACTCGGAGGTGACGCGCACGCGCCCGGCGGGGAGACGGAGATACGGATTGGATTCGCTGCGCGACACGTTGAAGCCGAGCGACGTCTCGCTCAGCGCGCCGAACAGGTAGCCGCTATGACGTCCCTGGAGTCCTCCGCGCCAACCGGAGCGCTCACCGAGCAGCGATGGGAGCTCGGTGGCGAAGCCGCCGAAGGGGTTCTGCCGGTTCCAGCTTCCGTTGAAGGAGATGTTGAAGGCGTGGCCGCTGCTCGACGACGGCGGAAGGAAGTCGAGCGCACCGAAGATGGAGCCCTGATCGTTGGTGCGGTCACCGGGCGTGCCGTCGACGCTCACCGGGATCTGCTCCGAGGCGAGGATGCCGAGGAGGCGCGACACGGAATCGGCGGAGACGCCGACGGCCTGGAGGCCGAGCGCGTCGGTGGAAAGCAGGCTGCGGAGATCGTTCGACCGGCGGCCGAGCTGATAGGCGATGTTGTAGAAGGCCCTGTCGGTGGTGATCGGTCCGGAGATCACTCCGCCTAACGAGAGGTTGGTGTACCGCTGGCCGAGCGCTTGCGCGGTGCGGTCGGTCCACTGCGTCTGGGGCGCCTCGAGGTTGACGCTGGCGCCGCGGACGGAGAAGTTCGAGCCCGGCCGGGTGCGCACGTTGAGCTGCGCGCCGCTGAAGCCGCCGCGCGACACGTCATAGGGCGACGTCACCAGCGACGTGGAGACGGCCGCATCGCGCGGAAGGCTCGACCCGCCGAAGGGCATGCCGTTGAGCATGGTGTTGTTCTGCTCGGCGCCGAGCCCCAGCACCGAAAAGCCGTTGGGGTCGCCGTTGTCTCCCGGCACGAGCTGGACGCCGGGAAGCGTGGCGGCCATCGCCGCCAGGTCGCCGAGGTCGGCGGCCGGAACCGAGTTCTGGCTCTCGATCACGCGCTCGGTGCCGCTCACGTCGGGCGGATTGTCGCCGCGTCGCACCTTCTCTCGCTGCGCGCTCACCTCCACTTCGTCCAACGTGGTCACGCGCGCGAGCCGCGCGTCGGCCACCAGAATTTCCTCGTCCGCCACGCGCTTGAGCTGGAACTGCCTCGGCGTGTAGCCGATGGCGTTGATGCTGACGATGTAATCACCGTCGCCGCCGGGAAACGTGACGGTGTAGCGACCGTCCGGACCGGTGCGGCCCGACCGGGTGACGTTCCCCGAGATCGAGGTGACGGTCACGCGAGCGTCGGGGATCGGCAGGCTATCGGTGCCGGTCACCCGGCCGCGGATGACGTCGGTATCCTGCGCCCGGAGGCGCGAGGTGCTCGCGGCGATGGCCGCGCAGAGGACACCGACGAGCAAGAGGAGTCGGGAGTGGCTCACGGGGGGGTCGCGCCCTGGCGCGTCGATGTTGTGAAGCGACTGCGCCCTTCGAGCACCGGTCGGTACTTCGCTCCGCCGGGAAGGGTCCTACGGCTCACTCACTTTGACCTCCAAGGCGGGCCGGAGGGTTGCCGCCTTCGATCAGGCCTGGCATTCGGGGCAGAAATAGGTGGCGCGCGCCAGCTCCCCCTGCCGCAGCATGGCGATGGTGCCTCCGCAGCGCAGGCAAGGCTGTCCCCGGCGCCGATACGCCCAGTTGAACTGGCCATTGCCGAGGAGGTCGGCGGGGAGAGTGGTAGTGCGGCCGAAGCCCGCAATCCCGGCGCGCATGAGCGGAATGAGCACTTCCCACAGGTCGTCCAGCTCCCCGGCCGTGACGCTTCGGGCGGAGCGGCGCGGGTCGAGATGCGCGAGGAAGAGGCCTTCCGATTTGTAGATGTTGCCGATTCCGGCCACGATGCGCTGGTCGAGCACCGCGTCGCCTAACGCGCGGGCGCCGGCGGCCCGCATGCGGCGCGCCACCTCGTGCCGATCGAAGCTCTCGTGCAACAGATCCGGACCGAGGGCGATGAGCGCGCCGTGGGTGGCCAGCTCGTGGCCGGTGAGGATCTCCATCACCGGCCCGTGGTAGTACGCGGCCTCGTGCGCGGGCGTGACGAGGTGCAGCCTGACGAAGCGCGACTCCTTCCGCAGCGTCATCCCCGGCTGGCCGACCTGCCACGATCCATACTGCATGGCGTGACAGTGGATGACGTACTCGCCGAGGTCGAGCATGAGGTGCTTCCCGGCGGTGCGCACCTCCTGGAGCCGCGTCCCCACCAGCCGCTCGGCACGCTCCCGCCAGCGCGCTGGAGAGCGCACGGAGAGCAGCTCCTCGCCCACGAGCGCTCGGAGCTGCATGGCCCAGCGGGCTACGGCGTGACCTTCTGCCATGAGGAGGAGGGGTGCGACGGCCATGCCAGAGCGGGGAGCGGGGAGCGGGGAGCGGGAAGCGGCCGCACACCTGATGAGTTCCGTCTCCGCCCGCGCTCCCCGCTCCCCGCTCCCCGCTCCCCACTCCCCACTGCGCGCTCCCCGCGCCTTTCCCCGCTCCACCCGCTTGTACGCACTGATCCCATCGTGCAGGTACACGGCGCCACTCCGTCTCCCGCGCTTGAGGAGGAAGCGTTGCTGCTCCGTGCCGGAGGAGTCCACGATCGCGATGGCGCTGTCGGCCATCACCCGCATCGGCTGCTCATCGGTGCCGTAGCGGAAGAACAGCTTCGAGTCGCGCATGGCGACGCGCAGGGAATCGGGGCCGTTGACGAAGGTGCCGAGGAAGCGGTCGGGGCGCGGGAGCGACGCGGAGGACGCGGGGGCGTCGTCGTCTCCATCGGCGCCATCGGCGCCATCGGTGGCGTCGGCTCCGGCCAGGAGCCGGAGCGCGGTCGCTTCGGTGCGGGTGAAGATTCCGCCGTTGCGGTTGCTCAGGATGATGATCGCGGCACGCCGGGAGGGGATGAGCGTGAACACCGCGCCGGAACCGGAGCGGAATCCGTAGTGGCTCAGTGTCGCGACGCTCCCGCGACTGCAGACCGAGAGCCCATAGCTGTACGAACATCCCCCGGCCGCCTGACGAGCGCGCGGGGAGCGCATGCCTTGCGCGGTGGAGCGGGCCAGCGCCTGAACACCGTCGATCCTGCCGTCGTCGAGGAGCGCGATGGCCGCGCGCGCCAGCTCTTCGGCGCTGGAGAAGACGGAGCCTCCGGGCCAGGTGCTGGCGTCATCGCCGAACGGCCGAAGGACACGCGCCACGCCATCGTTACCGACTCTATGGTCGAGCGCCAACGGATAGGTGAGCGCCATCAAGGGTCGCAGCGTGCTGCGGCGCATCCCGAGCGGCTCGAACACGTACTTCGCCATCACGTCGGCGTAGCGCTCTCCGGTGGCGCGCTCGAGGAGGTAGCCGGTGAGCCAGTATCCCGGACTCGAGTACGAATAAATGTCGTCGGGCGGGCCGATGAGCTGCTCCGCGCCCCAGCGCCTGACGCGGGCGGCCAGCGCCGAATCGTCGTGCGAGCCGTTCCCGGAGCCTTCCTGACCGACGCCGGCGGTGTGCGTGAGTAGCTGCTCGAGGGTGAGCGAGGCGAGGCTGGCGTGCAGCTCGGGAGCAAGCCGGCCGATCGGCGCCGCGAAGTCGAGCCTACCGGCGTCGCGAAGCTGGAGCGCGGCGATCCCGGTGAGCGCCTTGGTGATGGATCCGATGCGGAAGAGCGTGGCGGGCGTCACCGGCTGACCGCCCTCGGCGCTGGTGGCGCCGAACGCCTTCATGTAGACCACGCGTCCCTCGCGAACGATGGCGATGGACGCGCCGGGCGCGCTGGTGGCGCGCATCTCCTCGGTGATGGCCTTCTCCAGGCTCGAGTCGAGCAACTCCTGGGCGAGCGCCGGATGCGACGACGCGACCAGCGCCGCCGCGCAGCACATCCACGAGAGCGACCTCACGAGCTCGAGACCGGTCGGGCGAGGAGGTTGAAGTCGTACTCCAGCGTGATCGTATCGGCCACGCTCAGCACGCTGCGCACGCGCGGCTTCTCCATCTGGAAGTCCTCGAAGGTGAACGAGGTGAGCGCCGTTCCGCTCACCCGGCCGTCGTGGAAGCGCGCGCTCACCCGCCAGAGCGTTGGGCGCGTCACGCCGCGCACCGTGAGATTGGCCCGCAGCTCGAGATCGCCGGCGCCCGACGACGGGAGCGGCAGCGTCAGCCCGCGCACCTCGGTGGGGACGAGCACGATGCTCTGGTGCTGATCGGCTTCGAGGAGTCGCCCGCGCACGTAGTTGTCGCGGCGGTCGCGGTCGCTGGTGAAGGTCGCGGCGGCCACCGTGAACTTCGATTCGTCCGGGATGACGCGGCCCGACTCGTCGAGCGACAGGGCGCCGGTGATGGCGGCGGACTTCCCGACCGCGTCGTTAGGGAAATCGAAGCCGGCCAACTGCTCGCGCACGCGGTAGCGGACTTGGTTGCCGGTGGGGGCGACCACCAGCTGGATGGGGGCCGCGGGACCGGCGGCGCGACCGTCGCGCAACGGCTCGGCGGCGCCCATAAGCGCGCCCGCCGCAACGAATAGCAGGATCAGTGATCTCATGTTCGGCATCGTGTTTGTGGTCCAGGTCATCCGCAGTGTAAGGCGTGGACGCGGGTGCGGAAGGCGTGGTGATTCCAGTTGCGGCCCGGCGTTACGAACCGCACTGGGCTGGTGCGAGTGGCGGCCCTTGCACGCGCCCACCCCCGTCCGCAAGTATCTTCAGGAGCGGAGCCCCGGAGGGCCCAGCCGATGCAGCCGAGCGACGTCAGCGATCCTCGCTACTACCACAAGGTAGTGGACTGCCAGTGGGCGTGTCCCGCGCACACGAACGTCCCCGAGTACATCCGCCTCATCGCGCAGGGTCGCTACACCGAGTCCTATCTCCTCAACCGGGAGTCCAACGTCTTCCCGGGGATCCTCGGCCGCACCTGCGATCGCCCCTGCGAGCCCGCCTGCCGGAGAGCGCGCGTGGATGGAAAGCCGGTGGCCATCTGCCGGCTCAAGCGCGTGGCGTCGGACCGGCGCGGTGACATCAGCGAGTTTCTGCCGAAGGCGCCGAACACCAAGAACGGCAGGCGCATCGCGCTCGTCGGGGCCGGGCCGGCGTCGCTCACGGTGTGCAACGACCTCATGCCGCTCGGCTACGAGTGCGTGATCTTCGAGCAGCTCGATCGCCCGGGCGGACTGATGCGCACCAACATCCCGGCCTTCCGTCTCCCGGGCACGGTGCTGGACGAGGAAGTGGCGATGATCCTCGACATGGGCGTCGACATCCGCTATGGCACGCCGGTGAAGAGCATGCGGTGGCTGCTCGAGCAGGGGTTCGACGCCGTGTTCGTCGGCAGCGGCGCGCCGAAGGGGAAGGAGCTGGACATCCCCGGTCGGCACGACACCGATCGCGTCCAGATCGGGATTGAGTGGCTGGAGGCGGTGCACTTCGGACACGTGGAGTCGATCGGCGAGCGCGTGCTGATCATCGGCGTCGGCAACACCGCCATGGACTGCTGCCGCTCGTCGCGTCGGCTCGGCGGCAAGGACATCAAGGTGATGGCGCGCCGCTCACGCCAATACTTCAAGGCCTCACCGTGGGAGCTCGAGGATGCCGAAGAGGAGGGCGTCCACATCGTGGAGAACCACGCGCCCAAGCGCTTCATGGTCGATGGCGGGCGCCTGGTGGGGATGGAGTTCGAGCGGCTCCGCTGGAGCGAGTCGAATGGGAAACAGCGGAGCGAGGTGGTCGACAGCGTGCTGTTCCCCTGCGACGACGTCATTCTGGCGATCGGACAGGAGAACGCATTTCCCTGGATCGAGCGCGACATCGGCCTCGCCTTCGACGAGTGGCAGATGCCGGTGGTGGACCGCCTGACGATGCAGAGCACGCGTCCGGGCGTGTTCTTCGGCGGCGATGCGGCGTGGGGACCGGAGAACATCATCTGGGCCGTGGAGCATGGGCACCAGGCCGCGATCTCGATTCACAACCATTGCTCCGGTGTCCCGGTCACCGAGCGTCCGCCTCAGGGAATGACGCTGGTGAGCTCCAAGGTCGGCATGCACTCCTGGAGCTACAGCAACGATTACGAGCCCGCGACGCGCGCCAGGATGGTGCACGTGGACCTGGAGCAGCGCTTCCGCGAGCTGGCCATCGAGGTGGAGCTGGGGTTCTCGCCCGAGCAGACCGCGCGCGAGGTGGAGCGCTGCCTCAACTGCGACATCCAGACCCACTTCACCGCCGAGCTGTGCATCGAGTGCGATGCCTGCGTGGACGTGTGCCCGGTGAACTGCCTGACGATCGCACCCGACGGCGACGAGCCGGACGTTCGGGCGCGTCTCTCCGCCCCGGCGACGAATCCGTCGCAGGCCCTGTACGCGTCCGCGCCGCTCCCGCAGACACGCCGCCTGATGCTCAAGGATGAAGACATCTGCCTGCACTGCGGCCTGTGCGCCGAGCGCTGCCCGACGGCGGCGTGGGACATGAGAGAGTTCGACCTATTGCTCAACTACGCGGGAATGGGGGAGCGGGGAGCGGGGAGCGCCGGCACACCGGATGAGCACCGTCTCCGCCGGCCCTCCCCGCTCCCCGCCGCCCGCTAACCGGCTTCATGATCAACGACTTCGCCTTCAAGATCGCCACCGTGAACGGCACCGGCTCGGCCAGTGCCAACGGGCTCCTCATGCAGGCGATCTTCCGGATGGGGATTCCGATCTCGGGGAAGAACGTCTTTCCATCCAACATCCAGGGGCTCCCCACCTGGTACGAGATCCGGGTCAACAAGGACGGATACACGGCGCGTGTGCCGAGCTTCGACCTCATGGTGGCGCTCAACCCGTCCACCTACGCCAAGGACGTGGCCGAGATTCGGAGCGGCGGGTACCTGGTGTACGACTCCTCGTGGCCGCTCGACCCGGCGCTCCGGCGCGAGGATGTCCACATCCTCGGCATCCCGTTCGGGCGTATGTGCGGCGAGGCGTTCACGGGGGACCGCGAGCGCACGCTCATGCGGAACATCGCCTACGCCGGCGCGCTGGTGGCCCTCCTCGACATCGAGATGGGTGTGGTGGACGAGATGATCCGCGAGCAGTTCGCGCGGAAGAAGTCGCTCCTCGAATCGAACTTCCGCGCGCTCGAGCTCGGACACGATTTCGCCAGGGAGCACTTCGCGTGTCCGCTGCCGATGCGCCTGCAGCGCCTGGACGCGACGCGCGATTTCATCATGATCGACGGCAATACCGCCGCGGCGCTCGGCTGTCTCTACGCCGGCGCGACGGTCGGCGCCTGGTACCCGATCACGCCGGCGACGTCGCTCATGGAGGCGTTTCGCGGCTTCTGCGATCGGTATCGCATCGATCCCGAGACGAAGAAAAAGCGCTTCGCCATTCTCCAGGCGGAGGATGAGCTGGCCGCCGCCGGCATGGTGGTGGGTGCCAGCTGGGCGGGAGCGCGCGCCTTCACCCCCACCGCCGGACCCGGCATCTCGCTCATGCAGGAGTTCATCGGGCTGGCCTACTACGCCGAGGTGCCGGCGGTCTTCTTCGACGTGCAGCGCGCGGGTCCTTCCACCGGCATGCCGACCCGCACGCAGCAGGCGGACCTGCTGTCGATCGCCTACGCGTCACATGGTGACACCAAGCACATCGCCCTCTTCCCCGCCAATCCCGAAGAGTGCTTCGACTTCGCGGTGCGCGCGTTCGATCTGGCCGAGCGATTTCAGACGCCGGTGTTCGTGGCGTCGGATCTCGACATCGGGATGAACGACTGGATGTGCCGTCGCCTGACGTGGGACGACGGCTACCGTCCCGATCGTGGCAAGGTGCTCGCCGCCGACGAGCTGGATCGGATCACGCGCTTCTCGCGCTACCTCGACCGTGACGGCGATGGGATCGCCGCGCGCACGCTCCCCGGGGTGCACCCCAAAGGGGCCTACTTCACGCGCGGCTCGGGGCACGACGCGCAGGGCGCGTACACGGAAGAGGCAGCCGCCTACGCCGAGGTGATGGACAGGATCGCGCGAAAGATCAACGGAGCGGCGGCCTCGGTGCCGGCGCCGGAGATCCACCGACATCCGGGTGGCGGCGCCGGGCTCGGTCTCATCGCCATGGGGAGCTGCCATGCCGCGGCGATGGAGGCGGTGGACCGACTGCGCGCCGAGGGGGTCGCTCTCGACTACATGCGCGTGAGAGGATTCCCGTTCAGCGACACCGTGTCGGAGTTCCTGGGCGCGCATTCACGCTCGTTCGTGGTGGAGCAGAACCGCGACGCGCAGCTCCGCTCGCTCCTCACCCTGGAGACGGGGACACCGCGCGACCAGATGATCTCGATCCTCGACTACGGTGGGGTACCGCTCAGCGCGCAGCCGATCGTCGACGCCGTGAGCCAGCACGAGGGAGTGACCGCATGACGTCGATCGCCAAGCCGCCCGTCAAGCACCCCGGTCTCCGGCGCAATTCGCTGGGGCTCACCGTTCGCGACTACGAGGGCGCGATGTCCACGCTGTGCGCCGGGTGCGGCCACGACTCGGTGACCGCCGCGCTGGTGCAGGCGGTGTGGGAGCTGGAGCTCAAGCCGGAGATGACGGCGAAGCTGAGCGGGATCGGCTGCTCGTCGAAAACGACCGCCTACTTCATGCGCGAGGCGCACGGCTTCAACGCCGTGCACGGGCGCATGCCGGCGATCGCTTCGGGGGCGAGCGCGGCCAACCGCCAGCTCACGTGCATCGGCATATCGGGGGATGGCGACTCGCTGTCGATCGGACTCGGTCAGCTCTGTCACGCCATCCGCCGGAACGTGAGCATGCTCTACGTACTGGAGAACAACGGCGTGTACGGGCTCACCAAGGGGCAGTTCTCGGCGTCCGCCGACGTGGGCTCCAAGTCGAAGCGGGGCGAGCCCAACGCGCAACCGCCGATCGACCCGGTCCTGCTGGCGATGACGCTGGGCGCGACGTTCGTGGCGCGCACCTTCTCGGGAGACAAGGCGCAGCTGGTGCCCATCCTCAAGGCCGGCCTGTCGCACCGTGGCTTCGCGCTGGTGGACGTGATCTCGCCGTGCGTCACCTTCAACGACCACGAGGGCTCGACCAAGAGCTATCGCCACACTCGCGCGCACCAGCACGAGCTGGCGGCGGTGGACTTCGTGCCGATGCGCCGGGAGATCAGCGCATCGCCTGACGAGAGCGGCGCCATGGCGGTGACGATGCACGACGGCAGCGTGCTCCGCTTCCGGAAGGTGGGGGAGGACTACGACCCCAAGGATCGCGACGCGGCCTACGCGCACGTCCGGAGGCTCCAGGCCCGAGGGGAAGTCCCCACCGGTCTGCTGTTCATCGACGAGAGCGCTCTCGACATGCACGAGTTGAACGGCACCACCGACGTCCCCCTGACCCGCCTCCCCTTCGAGCAGCTCTGCCCCGGCAGCGCGGCGCTGGAGGAGCTGCAGCGCGAGTATCGATAGCTCGGCGTTACGCCAGCCAGAGTACTCCGTCGAAAGAGGAAGCCCGGCCATCAGTGGATGCGAGGCCGGACGCCCGTCCCCTTCCGGAGATCTGGAATGTTCTCACGCGTACTCCCCTTCCTCCTCTTGCTCGCCGCGATGGCCCCGGCGACCGTCCAGCCCCAGTCGAAATCCGAGAAGAAGCTCCGCAGCACGATGACGAAGTCCAATGCGCAGCTGCGGTCGGTGGAGCTGGGGCTCCTGTCGCTCGACAGGGCGATGGCGAGCTCGAGCTCGGTGGTTTCCGCCGACGACAAAGCGCACTATCAATGGTTGATCGACGTGCGAGCGCGCATCACCGCGCGGCACGCGGAGCTTCGGGAGGCCGTGCGCGCGGCCGAGCAGGCGAAGGCGGGCGCGCCGGCCAACGCTTCGTTGGTCGAGCGGATGGAGCAGATGAACGCCCAGCTGGCCGCCCTGCGGAAGGCGGTGCAAACAGAGAGCCGCCGCTTTCAGACGTTGTCCAACGCGTCGAAGGCCCGGCATGATGCCGCGATGAACGCCATCCGGAACATGAAAGGGTAAGTGCTCACCCTCCTCAAGCTCCTCCAGTCTCTCGTCAAGACGCTGCACTCCGACGGCACACCGGGGCAGATCGCCGCCGGCGTGGCGCTGGGCGCGGCTCTCGGACTCACGCCGATCGCCAACGTGCACAACGTGGTGATCATCGCGCTCCTCTGCGTCCTCAACGTCTCCTTCGGCGCGGGGATGCTCGGCTGGCTGGTGTTCGCTCCGCTCGGGTTCCTGCTCGATCCACTGTTCGATCGCGTGGGGCGGCTGCTCCTGCTCGACACCCCGGCGCTCACGCCGCTGTGGACGGCGTGGGACAATACGAGGTTCATCCCCTTCACCAACTTCAACAACACCGTCGTGCTCGGCAGCCTCGTGTCGTGGCTGGTGCTGGCGGTCCCCATCTACTTCCTGGCTCGCCACCTCGTGCTGCTCTATCGGCGAACGTACGGCGAGCGATTCCGTCGAACGCGCTTCTATCAGGTCGTGACCGCCAGCAAACTGTACAATGTCTACCGCTGGTTCGAAGCCTGACGGCGCGCGAAAGCGTGCCGGCGTGATCCGCTGGCGCGGGCTGATCCCGCTGGCGCTCATCCTGGGCGTCCTCGCCGTCGGCTACCTGCTCTTCGCCGATCCGATCGCGCGCGACACCACCAGCGAAGCGGCCACCAAGCTGCTCGGCACGCAGGTCGACGTGGGTGCGATGCACATCCTCGAGCGCGAGACCGCGCTCGACATCCGCTCCATCGCCATCGCCGATCCCTTCGACCCGATGCGAAATCTGATCGAGGCCGGCGCGATCCGCGTCGATCTCGAGCCCGATCCGCTCTTTCAGAAGAAGCTGGTGATCCGCCAGCTCGCCATCCGTGACGTCCGCGTGGGCACGCGGCGCGCCAGGGCGGCACGCCCGGTGTCGGGCGACGGCTTCGCTCCCGCCGCGCTCCGCGCCGTGCGCGACTGGAAGCGGCAGTTCGACGTTCCGCTGATCAAGCTCACCCCCATCGACACGATCAAGGCGATCGTCCTCGACCCGGCGCAGCTCGCTACCGTGAAGCGGGCGCTGGAGCTGCGCACGCGCGCCGACTCGGTGCAGAACGCGGTGCGCTCCGGCTACGAGGGGCTGCGCCTTCGTGAGACGCTCGACTCCGCCGCCGCGCTGGCGCGGCGCCTGGAGGGAGAGAGCCCGCGATCGTTGGGGCTGGCCGGCGCTCGTCAGGCGGTGAGCGACATCCGCGGTACGATCGAGTCCATCAAGAGCGCAAAGGCGCGCGTGACGGCGCTGGAGCAGAGCGCTCGCCGCGCGCTCGACACCCTCGGCGCCGGCGTTCGCGCCGTGGACGACGCCCGCCGCGCCGACTACGCCTTCGCGCGCGGCCTGCTGGCGCTCCCCAAGCTCGACGCGCCCAACTTCGCCGATGCGATGCTGGGCGACGTCACCATCGAGCGATTCCAGCAGGCGATGTACTGGACGGAGCTGGCGCAACAGTATCTGCCGCCCGGGCTCCGTCCTCGTCAGGCGCCGGGACCCACCCGGCTCCGCGCATCGGGGACGACGGTGCAGTTCGTCAGGCCCCGCACCTATCCCAGCTTCCACCTCCGCCGCGGCGACGCCGACTTCGTGCTATCCAATGGTGGCGCGCTGCTGAGCGGGAGCTACGATCTGTCGGTGGCCAATCTCACCTCGGCGCCGGCGCTGGTGGGAGCGCCGGTGACCTTCGCCGTTCGCCGGAGTGGAGGGGAGTCCGGCGTGACGCTCCGCGCCGCCGGTCTCCTCGATCGCGCGGGCGGACGTCTACGCGACTCGGTGCAGGTGGTGGGCGGGGGAATCCCGCTGCCGGCCTTCGATGTCCCGGGGGTCCCGTTCCGGCTCGAGCCGGGTCGTGGGCAGTCGTCGCTCACCTTCGTGCGCGACGGACAAGGATTCGCCGGCCGGTGGCGTGTGCGCGCCGGCGATGTGCGGTGGCTGCTCGATTCCGCCAGGGCGCGGAATGCCAACCGGCTGGAGGCGCTCGTCCACCGCGTGCTCGCCGGATTGAACGATCTCGAGATCGAGGCCGACGTCTCCGGGACCATGAAGGCGCCGAAGCTGTCAGTGCGCTCGAACATCGACGAGGCGATCGCGTCGAGGCTCCGCAGCGTGTTCGGGGAGGAGGTGGCGAAGGCGGAGCTGCGCGTGCGCGCGGCGGTGGACAGTATCGCGCGCGAGCGGGCGGAGCCGGTGAAGGCGCAGGTGGTGGCGTTCCGCGCCGACGTCGAATCGCGCATCGGCGACGCGCGCGTGAAGCTCGATGAGCAACAGCGCGTGCTCGACGAGCGCCTCAAGTCGCTGAGTGGCGGAGTGCTCGGCTTGCCCAGGCTCCCCGGGACCTAGATCTGGTCGTTACTCCCGGGCGAGGTTCGCCGACGCGGGGTCGACCGCTCTCAGCACCGGGAGACGGGCTTCGATCTCTCCGCGGTGCGGCTCGAGCCAGGGTGGCAGCACCAGCTGCTCGCCCAGCGACTCGAGTTGCTCGTCGACGGTGAAGCCGGGTCCATCGGTGGCCAGCTCGAAGAGAACGCCGCCGGGCTCGATGAAGTACACCGACTTGAACCAGAAGCGATCGATGACTTCCGTGGGGCGGCGTGAGGCGCGCTGCACGCGATCGCGCACCTCGAGCTGCGCTCGCTCGTCAGGCACCCGCCAGGCGACGTGGTGCATCGAGCCCGTCCCCCAGGAGCCGCGTCGTCCCTCGGGCTGCTCCCGCACCTCGATGTGCGCGCCCGACCCGCCGTGGTCCAGACCGTAGCGGTGCCATTCGCCCTCCTGGCCGAGCGCGCGGAAGCCGAGCACGTCGGTGAGGAAGTCGGCCGTAGCGGCGAGATCGCGCTCGACCACGCGCAGCGCGTGCAGGCCGAGGATCTGCCGAGACTCGGGAACCGGAGACCGCTCCCACGGGGTGAACTCTCTCGCGTCTCGCGTCTCCACCAACGCCAACGGCAGACCGTGCGGATCGGTGAGCGGCTGCACCCGCTCGCCGCGCCGTGATTCCGGCTCGCCGAGGGTGACGCCGTAGCGCTCGAGCCGCTCGCGCCAGAAGGCGAGCGAGTCGGGGGGCACGGCCAACGAGATCTCGGCGCCGAGTCCGACGCCGCGGCGCGCCGGTGGCAGATCGGGCCAGGGGAAGAAGGTGAGGTCCGTGCCCGGATGCCCTTCGGCGTCGGCATAGAAGAGGTGGTAGGTGCCGGGCGAGTCCTGGTTCACGCTGCGCTTGACGAGGCGCATCCCGAGCACCCCGGCGTAGAAGTCGAGGTTCTCCTGCGCATTGCCCGCGATGGCGGTGATGTGATGGATGCCGTGTAATTGGCCCATGATCCGCTCCGTCTGATCGACACCGATAGGATAGCACCGGTCCTGGCGTTTTTCCGGCCGTGGTGGAGATTCGGTGCCCATGGCCGCCTCGCGCCGCACCAAGGAGATCCTGCTCGGCGCCGCGTTCCTGATGGCAACGTCGGCCATCGGCCCGGGGTTCCTCACCCAGACCGCGGTCTTCACCCAACGGCTCGGGACGAGCTTCGCGTTCGCCATCCTGATGTCGGTGCTCTTCGACATCGGGGCGCAGCTCAACATCTGGCGGGTGATCGCCGTGTCGGAGCGGCGCGCGAGCGACCTCGCCAACGCCGTCGTTCCCGGTCTCGGCGTGGTGCTGGCGACCCTGGTCTGCCTCGGCGGGCTGGCGTTCAACATCGGCAACGTGGCCGGCGCCGGACTCGGCGTCAACGTGCTGGTCGGGCTACCCGTGGGCCTGGGCGCGGCGCTCAGCGCGGCGCTCGCCATCGGGATCTTCCTGGTGCGCGAGGCCGGGCGGGCCATGGACCGCTTCGCGCTGGCAATGGGATTCGTGATGATCGTGCTCACGGGGTACGTGGCGTTCGCGTCCAGTCCGCCGGCGGGGGAAGCGCTGGTGCGCGCGGTGGCGCCGGAGCGGATCGACATGCTCGCCATCGTGACGCTGGTCGGTGGCACCGTGGGCGGCTACATCACTTTCGCCGGGGCGCACCGGCTGCTCGACGCCGGCGTGAAGGGACGCGAGCAGTTAGGCGAGGTCACGCGGTCGGCCATCACGGCGATCGTGATCGCGTCGGTGATGCGGGTGATGCTCTTCCTGGCTGCGCTCGGGATCGTGGCCCGCGGGCTGGTGCTGGACCCGGCCAATCCTCCCGCCTCGGTCTTTCGGCTCGCCACCGGCGAGGCCGGCTACCGGGTGTTCGGGGTCGTGATGTGGGCGGCGGCGATGACGTCGGTGATCGGATCGGCGTACACCTCGGTGTCGTTCCTGCGGGGGTTTGCCAGGCTGGAG
Organism: Gemmatimonadaceae bacterium; assembly: GCA_035249845.1. Classification (GTDB taxonomy): domain Bacteria; phylum Gemmatimonadota; class Gemmatimonadetes; order Gemmatimonadales; family Gemmatimonadaceae; genus DATFBY01. The sequence continues at coordinate 2,312 of DATFFZ010000139.1, read as the reverse complement.
GAGCGTGGGTGGAACCGGGTGATCATCGCCTTCATCCTGGTGTCGACGATTATCTTTCTGCTGGTCGGACGGCCGGTGGCGATCCTCATCCTGGTGGGGGCGTTGAACGCGCTGGTCCTGCCGCTTTCCATGGCCGTCGCGCTCGCGGCGGCGCATCGCCGGTCGATCGTCGGCGAGTATCGACATCCACTGTGGCTCACCCTCTCCGGTGTCGTCGTCATGCTGAGCATGGCGGCCATGGGCGGGTGGGTGCTCTTCACCGAGATTCCGAAGCTACTTCAATGAGACAGTCGAACAGAATGCGGGCGGCGGCGATGCTGCTCGTCAGTTGCGGAGCGGCGGCGTGCGCCACCGCCGGCTCCACGTACCAGAGCGGCGTGGGCGACAAGCTGGTCGAGCATCCGCCGTACTATGCCGGGAGCGCGGTCACGGCCGACGGCGGGAGAATCGGTCATTTCCCGCTCGCGTACCAGCGCGGGAGCACGCAGGCTCCGATCTTCGAGCCGGAAGGCGGTCGAGGGACGCCGATGGCGGCCCTGGTCGCCGAGATGAACGCGTATCTGGACTCGTTAGGTGTCACCACCCGCGTGGCCGCCGCCTCCGCCGGCACGCCCCCGGACGTGCGCTTCGGATGCGAGCTGGACATCGCCGGCGACTGTCTCGAGCGCGAGGGTGGCGCTCTGGGAGACACCGGGCCGCTCAAGCTCGAGGTGGGGCGCCCCTCGGCGGAGTGGATAGCGGCCGCGCGCGGCGCGATGGACAGCGCCGGCGTGACGCGCGCGCTGCTGATCACGCTGGAGGTCGGCGACTACTTTCTGCGGCAGCGCGGGCTGGCCGGCCACAAGGAAGTGGAGCTGGGCACGGGCTACACCGTGGATTTCCCGTGGGTGACGTCGCTGGAGACGCCGGTGACGGTATTGCAGCTGACCGGCGCGCTGGTGGGCGCGGACGGGAAGGCGATCCGGATCGGCGCCGAAGGTTTATACGCGCGCCGAACGCGACTGCTGATCAGCGCCGCCCGCGGACAGGAGTTGTTGGGCGATGAAGACGTCGAGCGCCTGCGGACGGCGCGGCGCGACGAGCTGGCGGGGAAGCCGTTGGCGTGGCAGGTATCGCTGCGGAATCTGGTGGCGCAGCTCACCGGCCGGTCGGATCTGATCCTCCGCTGACCGGCGACACCTTCGCGGTGCGGCATTCCCCTACAACTCTCCGCCATACTCCGACAGCGTGACGCACCCCGGCACTCGACCTTCGAGCTGAAGGCGCGATCGGCACGGATCGCGCGGAGTGGCATTCGCGAGAGTCGGAGGAGGTCTCAGTGAGAAAGCCATCGACCAACGGAAAGCGCGGTGCACGCTCACGCGCCCGCTCACGCGCCCGCGCCGCCGAGCCGATTCGCCGTGTTCTGGTGGCGACCGACGGCGCTCCGGGCGCGGATGCCGCGCTCCGAATCGCGGCGGCGCTCCGCCGGCGCGGAGCGGAGATCACCGGACTGGCCGTCCTTCAGCCACTCACGCCGTACGTTGCCGACGTCGGCAATCTGGCGATGCTGCCGTCCTTCCAGCCGGTGGAAGCCGAGCGGCGTGAGTGGCTGCTCCAGGCGGTGCGCGATCAGCAGGCGCGCGTTCCCGGAGCCAACTGGCCGGTGACGGTGCTGTCAGGGTGGCCGGACGAGACGATCGGACGGCGGGCGAGGAGCGTGCGCGCGCAGCTCATCGTGATGGGGATCGGGCGACACCGTCCGGTGGATCGCTTCCTCGGTAGCGAGACGGCGGTGCGCGTGGCGCGACTCGCAAGAGTGCCGGTGCTGGCGGTGCCGGCCGCGGCTACCGCTCTTCCACGGCACGTCGTGGCGGCCGTCGACCTCAGCCGGTCGAGCATGCGCGCCGTGGAAGCCGCCATGCGAATCGCGGCGCGCGACGCCACGGTTCATCTCACGCACGTCGGACTGGAGCTCGTACGGCTGGCCGAGCTCGAATCACCGGATTGGCTGGAGCTCTATCAGGCGGGCGTAGAGAAGCGACTGGCGGACTTCGCGGCGGAGCTGGGCGAGCGGTATCCGGGCGCCGAGTTTCGCACGGTTCGTCTCTCCGGCCGGCCATCGGAGGAGCTGCTTCGCTACGCCAAGCGTGTGGGCGCCGACCTGATCGCCGTCGGCGCGCAGCGGCACGGCGCGGTGGACCGCCTGCTCTTCGGCACAGTGTCGGCGCAGCTGCTGCGCGGCTCTTCGTGCGCGGTGCTCGTCACCCCGGTGATCGACATCAAGGCTCGGTCATCGGCACCAGGGACTCGGCGCTCGGCGACCGGCCGAG
>DATFFZ010000138.1:0-10599 GCA_035249845.1 Gemmatimonadaceae bacterium | reverse complement strand
ACCGGACCGCGGCCGTCGATGCCGCGCCCGAGCAGGTGCGCGCACCGAGCGACAGCGTTGGTCGGGCATTCGCCGCGCCCCCTCCGAGCGCGCCGAGCTCCATGATCGTGGGCCGCGGAGCGGCGCGGATGAAGGGCGTGGAGATGGACTCGCGCGCACAGCTGGCGCAGATCACCGGACGGGTGACCGACTCTTCAGGCGCGCCGATTCCGTCGGCGCAGGTGACGGTCGCCGGCACCAACTCGGCCGCGCTCACCGACCAGGACGGCTCCTTCCGGATCGCCAACGTCCCCGCCGGCACGCAGACGGTGGAGGCGAGGCAGCTGGGCTACGCCACCGAACAGAAGAAGGTCGAGGCCGCGCCCGGCGACACCGTATCGGTAAACCTCGCGCTCGGCGCAACGGCGATGCAGCTCAGCGAGGTGGTGACCAGCGGCGCGGCGACGAAGGTCCTGGCCGACACCGTCGCCGAGCGAGAGATCGCCGGATTGACGCTGCTCAACACCTCGGAGTCGCTGGAGAGCGGCCGCCCGGTGCGCCGCTCGCTCTACCAGCTCAGGCCCGGCGTCACCATCACGCTGGTGGAGCGCCGCGCGCGCGCCGACGAGAGCGGCGCCCCCGCCACCACGTCACCCCAGGGGATGACGCAGCCCCGTCGCGCCGCGGCCGACGAGCGTCGCCGTCTCGAGCGGAGCCGCCGCTCCGCCGAGGAAGCGCCCCAGCAGATCAACACGATCTTCTGGACCTCCACCGACGGCACCGAGTTCACGCTCGCGGGCGCGGTGACGGTGACGGAGCTGGAGGATGTGCGAAGGAGAATCGAGCGCCGATAGGCCCCGACCCGGCCATCGGCACTAGCGACTCGGCTTTGGAGTCGGAGACTCGGTTGCCACGGCCGGCTCCGGCGTCCCGATGGCCGGGTCCCGCTCCTCCTCGTCCCTTCGCTCGCCATTTCCCACGAGCGCCCGCATCACCGTTCTCCCCGTGGCCAGCGCGCCGAGAATCACGTACAAGTAGAACGTGTAGAACCGCCACCAGATGAGCGCGGCCGGGAAGATGGCGGCGGGGATGACGTCGCCTAACGAGAGCTTGAAGGCGACCTCCATGAGACCGCCGCCACCGGGGGCGGGGAAGATCACGCCTCCGTAGAAGATCGCCAGCGGCTTCATCACCAGCGGCGCCAGCGGGACCTCTGCGCCCAGCGCCCACACGATCAGCGGAAGGATCGAGAGCCGGAAGGCGACGTGCACCACCGAGGAGAGGAGCGAGAGCGTCGCCCACCCCGCGTGCGCGTGACGCAGCGCCTGGATGCTGCTCCGCAGGTGACGGAAGGAGCGCTGAATCCCCCTCCACCGGGCGCCACCGAGCCCGATGCGCTTCGCCCATTCCGGCGCGGTCCCCGCCGTCCTCCCCCGCGACAGGAGCGCGCCGATGGCGCCCAGCCCGAACACCAGCAGCGCGTAACCGGCCGACACGCCCCAGAGAATCTCGCGATAGCCATCGAGCAGGAGCCCGAGAATCGCGCACACCACCCAGAGCGAGAGCATCTCGAGAAAGAGCTCCGCCCAGAGGATCAGGATGATCCCCGGCACCGGCACCTGCGCTTCGGCCAGCACCAGAAAGCGCGCCGGCTCGGCGCCGGTGCGCGAGGGCGTGATCGCCGCGCCGAAGTCGCCGCCCAGCACCACGCGCATGGCCGCGCTGAACGAGAGCGGAATGCGGAGCGACGCCGCGCTCAGCTGAATCTTGAGCGTGCGCGTGATGATCTCGAAGGAGACGGCGCCTAACGCGAGGAGGTGGGCGAGCGGAGGCAAGAGCGCGCGTCCGCCCCCCTCCTCCGGCCAGGTGGACAACACGATGTAGACGGACACGCCGATGGCCAGCGCGAACGAGACGATCGCGATGATCCACCGCTTCGGTGTCACGGCAGCCGTGTCCGGCGTCTACTCGGCTCCGGGTCAGCGCGAGCCCAGCTCCCAGATCTCGACGCGCCCGAGCGTGAAGATCGGCACCGCCACGCGGTTCGTCTGGCGATCCAGTCCGATGTCCGCCGGCGTCGGCACGCCCGTGATCACCTTCGTGACGCCGCTCCCGCTCACCATCGACACCGTCGAATCCGTCCAGCTCGACACCAGGATGCGACCGTCGCGCGTCACCTCCACGCCGTCGAACTGACCCGGGCCGGTGGCGAGCACCGTGGCCGTCGAGTCACCCGGCTTCCAGGCGAAAATGTTGCCGGTGCCGAAGGACCCGATGATGAACCGGTTGCCCGTCGCGTCCCACGTGATCCCGTTCGCGTAGCCGAGCGCCGAGTCCGCCTGGAAGGCGATGCTGACCGCGCGCGAGGCGGGGTCGATGCGGAAGATGCGGTCCGGCCCCGCCCGCGTCGGGCCGGAGGCACCGAAGCCGAATGCCGAGTCCGTGATGTAGATCGTGCCATCCGGACCGGCGGCCACGTCGTTCAGGAAGACCGCGCCACGCGGCTTGAGATCGTAGTGCGCCATGTGCGCGCCCGTCGTCTTGTTGAAGACGTGCACCGCGTCGATGTCCGACACCCAGAGCTCGTTGCCGCGCGCGGCCATCCCCTTGGGCGCGTGCAGCGGCGCGCCACCGCGTCCGCCGGCGATGAAGCGGAGCGAGTCCACCGTGCCGTCGGAGCGCAGCCGGCTGATGAAGCCGTTGTTGTCCTTCCCCGTCGGATCGCCGTCGATGTTGGACACGAACCAGGCGCTCCCGGCCGAGTCCCAGAGCACCGACTCAGGGGTGCTGAAGCCGCTGTCGCCCGCCACGCGGCGTGCGGGCGCGGTGGCGGTTCCGGCCGCCGAACCCGTGCCGGCAGCGGTGGTGTCGGTCTGGGGTTGGTCGCCACCCGCGCAGGCGGCGACGATCGCAAGCGAGCCGGCGAGGAGGGCGGGGAGGAGCCGTACTCGCTTGGGGAACGTGAAGTTGCGCTGCATGGAGCGACCCTCGGGTGTGGTGAGATTCGGGAAGGAATCTGCACGCAAATGGGAGAGAAGCAACCGCGAGGTCACCCCTCTCCCATCTGCTACGAGGGCACTGCTCCGAAGGTTACCGCTTCGGCTCGAAGTGGAAGGTCTTGTTGACGATCTTCCACTCGCCGCCGAAGCGCGCCAACGAGAGGTAGTCGGTGAATGCGCCGCGCGGCGTGGACGACGTCACCTTCACCTGCGCCACCGTGGTGGCCAGCTCGGTGGACACGATCCTGATCTGACGCCCGTCCGAGGCTTGATTGGGCGTGGCGGGGAAACGCGCGTACCAGTCCGCCTGGGAGAGCTGGATGAGCGAGTCGTTCCGCACCGAGAAGAGCTTCGCGTCGGGGTGGAACGCCTTGCGGAGGCTCTCCACGTTCCCGGTCATCCACCCGTCCATGTAATGGCCGACGGCGCGCTCCACCTCGGCGCGGTCGCGGTCCGCGGAGAGCTCGACGCCGGCCCTCGATCTCGACACGCCGACATCGGGCGCGTCGAAGAGCACTCCCACCGCCGCCAGCGCGGCGAACCCGAGCATGTACTTCATCGGACCCTCACGATTCAGAGACTCATCCAGTAGCTGAGCTTCACCAGCAGGACGTTCGTCGCATCGGTGCTGAACAGACGCCGAGCCTCGCGCCGCAAGCGGAAGCGACCGTCGCTCCCTTCCTCCGCGCGTCCCTGTCCCCACACCACGTACAGCGTGGAGCCGGGACGATACTCCCAACGCAGGATGGCGTTGGAGCGCAGCTCGCGCACGTTGAAGTCGGGATCCTCGAAGGAGAAGCGGGTCTGTCCGCCGGCGTCGAGCACGGAGTAGCTGTCGTTGTCGGGGTCGTGCAGCAGCTCCGCCGCGACGAAGGTCCGGAGCCGGTCGGTGAACTTCTCCGCGCGCGGATCGGCGACCTCCTTGAACTCCCGGTAGCGTCCCGCGCTCAGGAAGGGCTGGGCGTAGAGCTGCAGGGAGAGGTTCGGCGTGAAGGTGTAGCTGCCCCGCATCGTCAGGAACGTGGTGGTCTGCCGGATGCGCGCGAACAGGTAATGTGGTCCGTCGTCGCCGGTGGCGGTGGTGACGTACTGCCACGTGTCGCCGTTGCGGAACATCGTCGGCTCCAGCGAGAGCTCGGCGCTCGCCGAGGGACGCACCCGGATCACCGATCCGACGCCGAAGCCGCCGCCGCCGGTGCTCGGCTCCCGCCAGCGGTCGCCCCACAGCTCGAAGCTCACGCGCTTGCGCACGTCGGAGCTGACGCCGAACCAGTGGCTGTAGGTGAGGTCGTGCTTGATCGCCGGTCCGCCGCGCAGGGTGTTGGTGCCTAACGCGGGGAGGTCAACGTACCACCCCCCCCAGGCGGTCCAGTAGTTCAGGAACTCCCCCCACAGGTTCAGGTCGGTGGCGGTGGACACGCGCTCCCCGCCGAAGGTCATTCCCGCGCGCGGGTTGGTGAAGATGCTGTAGTTGCGGAAGATCCTGCCGGGCGTGAACGAGCGATAGCCGAGCCAGCCGCCGGTGAGCAGCCAGTCGGTACTGCGCTGGAATCCGATGTCGTTCGCCTCGTAGCCGGGGGAGATGGCCTGGTTGAACAGCGCCCAGCGCCAGTTTCCGGAGATCTTCTGCAAGCGCAGGTCGGCGAGCACGCCCGCCAGCGCGCCACGCGAGGGATCGTAGTCGAGATGCGCCGCGTCGGGGCGCTGGAAGTAATGCGTCGACGAGCGCTGCGTGCGCGCGATGGCGCTGTCCTCCCCCTGCACGTAGCTCCCCACCACGGCGCCGCGCAGCGAGTACATCCCGTTCCGCCAGCGATGCCGCGCATCGATGCCGAAGGTGTAGGCGCTCCGCCGGAGGAAGTCGAGCGAGTCATCGTCGAGGCGACGGTTGGTGGCGGTGAAGATCCCGCCCACGGCGCTCTCGCCATTCCGGAAATCCTTGATCGCGCGGAAGATGGCGTAGTTGGTGAGCGGCTCCACCGGCTGCTCGACGCGCAGACCATCGGCGGTCACCAGGCGCGAGCGCTCCTCCGAGGTCAGGGCATCGAGCACGCCGATCGACCAGCCGCTCCTCGTCTTTCCCGTGAGCTTGGCGGCGGCCAGGATGGTGGTCGCGTCGGGCGTGTCGTCGTACTGCGTTCCCGACGGGAGGTCACGCTGTGGCGCGCGCCCGACCCGGCGCGAGTAGAACATCGCGTTCTGGGTGAAATTGATCCCCTTGATGCCGAAGGGAAAGCTGGTCTCCACGCGGAAGATGTCGGCGCCTTCCAGGAAGAACGGGCGCTTCTCGGCAAAGAAGGACTCGAACGCCGAGAGGTTCACCTGGGATGGGTCGGCCTCCACCTGGCCGAAGTCGGGGTTGATCGCCGCGGTGAGCGTGAGGTTCGACGTGACGCCGTACTTCACGTCGGCGCCGACGGTGCCGAAGAGGGCGTTGCGCTCGTAGAACGGGTCGGCCAGCTCGCCGGGCTCGCGGGTGAGCCTGCCTAACGAGTAGGGAACCACCTCCAGCCGCCGGGGCGACGGCAGACGGCCGATGCCATCCAGCTCGCCCAGCTGGGAGACGAAGCCGGTGACGTCGGTCGGCATCTCCTTCCAGTAGGAGCGCTCGTTCCGGCGGGCGAGATCGCGGAGAAAGTTGATCCCCCAGATCGGATCACCGGTGGAGCCGCTGTACCGGAGCTGGGAGAGCGGGATGCGTAGCTCGGCGGTCCATCCCTCCGCGTCGATCGCGGTGGCGGCGTCCCAGACGGCATCCCACCCCGGGTCCTCGCGCACGTCATCGAAGTGGAAGACGTCCTTCTTCACGCCCGACGGATTCACCGCGAAGCGGAAGGCCGTCTGGCGGTCGTGATAGCTGTCCACGATCACCTGCGCCCAGTCGGTGAAGCCGTCGTAGTCGCGACGCCCGAGTCTGGCGACGATCGAGTCGGGAGCGCTGTCGTACATGCGCATCCCCACGTACATGGCATCGCCATCGAAGAGCACGCGCGCCTCGGTACGCTGGGTGGCGGGGGCGCCGGTGTTGGGGCGCTGCTGCACGAAGTCACGCGCCACGGCCGCGCGCGACCAGCTCTCCTCGTCGAGCCTGCCGTCGAGCGTGATCGAGCCGGCGGCTCGTGAGGCGGTGAGGACCATGCGCTCCGCCAGGTGCCGGTCGCGCCCGTTCTGCGCTCGAGCAGGTGACGCCGCCGCGAGTAGGAACAGCGCCAGAGACCACGTGGCGCGACGAACGAAGGCTGGGCGCATGCTTCACTCCGGTGTGGGCCGCGAGACACGCAGTGCGGGACATCGGACGCGAAGCTACCGGCGCCGGGCTCGGCGCAGGTGGTGGCAGCGAAAGCGTGTTGTCAGGGAAACGTGCGCACGATGTGGTGCGTACGTGCGCCGTCAGGACTGCAACCGGTAGCCGGCTTTCCTGACGGTGAGGATGTAACGGGGGAAGGCGGGGTTGTCCTCCAACTTGCGACGCAGCTCCGCCACGTGGGTGTCCACCGTGCGACTCACCACCGCGGCGTGGTAGCCCCAGACTTCGCGCAACAGCTCGTGACGCGTGGCCACGGCGCCGCGGCGCTTGAGCAGCGCCACCAGCAGGTCGAACTCCATCGGCGTGAGGTCAACGTTGTCACCGCGGCGTGTCACACAGCGCGCGGCGCGGTCCACCTCGATCTCGCCGAAGCGCTCGCGCTCACCCAGCGCCTCCGCGCCGATGGTGCCGAGCGACGCGCGGCGCAGCAGCGCCTGTACGCGGGCCAGCAGCTCGAGCACGCCGAAGGGCTTGGTGACGTAGTCGTCGGCGCCGAGTCGGAAGCCGCGTACCTTGTCGGCCTCTTCGCCGCGGGCGGTGAGGATGAGCACCGGCGTCTGTCGCCCTTCCTCGCGGATCGCGCGCAGCACGCGATAGCCGTCGAGGCCCGGGAGCATGAGGTCGAGAATGATGAGATCCGGGCTGGCGCTCCGTGCCGCCGACAACCCCGAGGGACCGTCCTCGGCGAGCACGACGTCGTAGCCCTCGATCTCGAGATTGTTTCGCAGTCCGAAGGCGAGGTCCGGGTTGTCCTCGACCACGAGAATGCGGCTCATGTCCGACCCTGAATTGGCGAAGTGGATCATGGCGCGTGCCTCGCGCCACTCGTCTGCTCGGTGCGTGCGGCGACGCCGGCAACGTCGTTCGACATCGCCGGCACGCCGGTGGAAGGTGCGCTGCCGGCGTCCGCCACGCTACGGCTGCCGGCGCCGGGGAGCTCGACCACGAAGCGGGCGCCGCCGGCCACCGCGTCTTCCACCCACACGCTTCCTCCGTGCTGGCGGATGAGACCGCGCACGACCGCCAGGCCGATGCCGCTTCCAGCCACCGCCGAGTTGGCGTCCCGATGCAGACGATAGAAGGGCTCCCAGATGCGATGACGCTCTTTCTCGGTGATGCCCGGTCCCATGTCCTCCACCCAGACGCGCACCGCGTCGGCCACGCGCGAGACGCCGACGGTGATCGACTGACCCGGTGGTCCGTACTTCACCGCGTTGTCGAGGAGGTTGAGCACCGTCTGGCGGAGCGCGCCGCGGTCCACGGTGGCGGTGACCGAATCGCCGAGGTCGAGGCGCACCTGTGCCTGCCGGGCGGCGGCGATGGGCGCGAAGGACTCGACCGTCTCGCGCACGTGCGCGGCGATGTCGGTGGGCTCCGGCGTCAGGCGCGACAGGTTGCGCTCGGCGCGCGAGAACTGGAGGACGTTCTCGACCAGATGCGTGAGGCGTCGCGCTTCCTGATCGATGATCTCGAGGGAGCGACGCGCCTCCTGCTCGGAGCGGACGCGGCCCAGGAGGAGCGTCTCGGCGAACATGCGAACCTGGGCCAGCGGCGTGCGCAGCTCGTGCGAGATGCTGGAGATGAAGTCCGACCGGAGGCGTGCCAGCTCGTACTCGCGCCGGAGCTGGAGGAGCGCCACGATGACGAGCGTGCCGCACACCGCCAGCAGGCCTAACAGGACGGGGAGACGTGAGCGCGGGAGCCCGCCGATCACCAGCTTGCTCGCCGCTTCGGGGCGGAGGGCCACGCTGAAGTGCATGCCACCGAAGGCGCCGGGGAAGGGCATCTCGCCGGTGAACGTCGGCGGATACTGCACCGCCGAGGCGTAGAGGAGCCGGCCCGACTGATCGGTGACGCGCACCGAGAGCACCGAATCGTTCTTGACGTCGCCGGTGAGCGATGGTGGAAGGAGCCAGAAGTTGGCCACTTCCTTGAACGTCAGCTTGGCGAACGGGATGAAGGGGGTGACGAAGCCGAAGGCGGTGCTGGGCGAGCCGCTGGTGTCGCGCTTGAGTACGTAGGTGACGAGGTAAGGGACGTCGTTCACGGCGCCGACCAGCGTGGCGTACTCCTGCGCGCGCTTGTAGCTCTTGTGCGCGTGCGTGTCGACCGTGTCGATGAGCCAGGCGCGCACCTCGTCGCTCAGGCATCCGCGCTCGCGGGAGATGCGGTCTTCGTGGACCTCGAGGCGGAAGAAGTAGAGCGTCGAGTCGACGAGCTTGCCGTTGCAGAAGATCTTGTGGCCGTGCGAGCGCTTGAGGGCCTTGGGGAGCATGTAGGCCGTGGGCGCGCCGAGCCCCATGTCGCCCGGTTGGTAGAGAACGCTGGCGATGGAGTTGTAGAGTCCTTCCTTGCTGTGCGCGGCGAAGTTCATGGCCGCGAAGTCGGCGTAGTCGCGCAGCGCCCGTTCGGCGGCGGCGCGATGGGAGCGTGCGGCATCTTGCGCCTGGTAGGCGAGGATGACGGTGGCGACGAAGCTCAGGATGAGCAGCGCGACGAGCAGGACGAGCCGGGGTTGTCGAACGCGCGGCAGGCTCAGGAAGGGCATGGAATCAGACTACAAGGGGACCGGAGAAGTGGGCAAGCGGAGTGGGGGGTCCTGACGAGACGCTTGCAACGAGAACAGCGGGGAGCGGGGAGTGGGAAGCGGGGAGCGCGAGCGGAGACGGTAGTCATCTGGTGTGCTAGGCGCTCCCCGCTTCCCACCCGCTCCCCGCTGTTCTCGTCACCGGCTCCAGCTCGCTCAGGACTCTCGGGAGACTGCTCACCAGGATCTTCGACCGCCATCCCTTCTCGAGTATGCGCTTGATCATGCGGCCTTTCAGGCCGCGGAAGCCGTCGTGGACGAGGCGGAGATGGGTGCCATCGGGGGAGGGGGTGAGCGTCCAGGTGACCGTGGTGTCGATGCCGCCGCCGGCCCAGCGGTAGACCAGGCGGCGTGGCTCGTCGACCTCGAGGACCTCGCAGCGGACGATGCCGTCGAAGCCCGGCGCGCGGGTGGTGCGGAAGGTGAAGCGGTGGCCGACGTGCGGGGCGAAGTCGTTGTCCATGAGCCAGGCGGCGATGGCGCGCGGATCGGTGAGCGCGCGCCAGACGCGCGCCGGCGAGTGCGGGTACTCCATCTCCACGACGATCTGGGCCATGGGCTATTCCTCCGACTCGAGATATTGGCCGAGCTTGCGCAGGCCGGTGGTCCAGAAGCGCTCGTAGCGCCCGAGCCAGGTGGCGACTTCGCGCAGGGCGAGGGCGTCGAGCCGGTAGCGTCGCTCGCGCCCGACGCGTCGCTCGCGCACCAGCCGGGCGCGCCGCAGCACGCCGAGGTGCTGCGAGATGGCGGGTCGGGAGACGCGGAAGGACTCCGCCAGCGTGTTGACGGGGAGCTCGCGGTCGCGGAGCAGGTCGATGATGCGGCGCCGGGTGGGGTCGGCGATGGCGTCGTAGACGTCCACGCGGCGGGCGATCCGGCGGCGAGGGGTGGGTCGCATGGCCCATTATACGTAAGCGATTACTTACCTGTCAATGGTAAGTGATAGCTTACGAATTTCCCCCCGTCGCTCAGCGGGCCAGTCGGTAGCCCGTCTTGCGGACGGTGAGGATGTGCTGGGGGCGGGCGGGGTCGCGCTCGAGCTTGCGGCGCAGCTCGAGGATGTGCGTGTCGACCGTCCGGCTCACCACGCTGGGGTCGTAGCCCCATACCTGGCGTAGCAGCTCGTTGCGCGTCACCACCTCGTCCGCGCGCTGGCAGAGCGCGATGAGGAGGTCGAATTCCTTGGGGCGGAGGGGGACGTCCACGCCGCTGCGCCGCACCGAGTGGCGACCGGAGTCGACCTCGATCTCGCCGAACGCGAGGAGCGCCGGCGAGCGCGGCGCCGGACGGGCGCGGCGCATGAGCGCCTCCACGCGGGCGATCAGCTCGAGGAGTCCGAAGGGCTTGGTGACGTAGTCGTCGGCGCCGTGGCGGAATCCGAGCACCTTGTCCGACTCCTCGCCGCGGGCGGTGAGGACCAGCACCGGCACGGTGCATCCCTCGTCGCGGAGGGTGCGGAGCACGCGATAGCCGTCGAGCCCCGGGAGCATGAGGTCGAGGATGATCAGCTCGGGGTTCCAGGCCCGCGCCAGCGCCAGCCCCCGCGGCCCATCGGCCGCCAGCTCGACGCGGTGTCCCTCGATCTCGAGGTTGTTCCGCAGCCCGACCGCCAGGTTGCGGTTATCCTCGATCAGCAGAATGTGCGGCATGCGCGCGGTCTCCGTTGGTCGAGGTGAGGAGCCGCCACCGCCGCGGGGGTTCACTCCCCGGGCGCTCCGATGCATGAG
>DATFFZ010000137.1:0-26611 GCA_035249845.1 Gemmatimonadaceae bacterium | reverse complement strand
CGGCCGCGCCCGGCGCCTTCGTGCGCGGGCAGATCCGCGACGGCCGCTGCCGAGTGGCGGCCTCCCTGGCCGTCACGCGCGGACGCGCCGACGGCGGCGACGTCGTTCGCGCCGAGGGCTCGGCCTTCACTACCAGGCGCGGACTGACCATCAAGCGGGCCCGGCTCGGCCGACCGTCCGATGTGTCGCTCGCCCGCGCCCTCCGCTCGCGCGCGGCGAGCACCATCGACTCGCTCTTCGGCGTGAACGCGCCCATGGCCCGCGCGCTCCTGGTCGCCGACACGCGCGGCATCGATCCGACCATTCGCGATCGCTTCGCCGAGTCTGGGATCGTACACATGCTCTCGATCTCGGGGCTGCACGTGGGGATCATCGCCCTCGCGGTGCAGCTCGTGTTTCAGGCCATGCGGCTGCCGCGTGCCGCGGCATCGATGGGGACGGTCACCGTCACGGGCGTCTACGTGCTCATCATTGGCGCTCCGGCGCCGGCGGTGCGCTCCGGCGTGATGCTCGGCGTCGCGCTCCTCTCACGTATGGCGCAACGGCCGACCTCTCCGTGGGCCGCGCTGGCGCTCGGCGCCGCCGTCCCGCTCGGCGACCCACGGATGGCCACCGACCTCGGCTATCAGCTCAGCGTGGTGGGGATCGCCGGCCTGATTGCCAGCGGTGCGCTCACCAGACGATGGATCACGCCGCATCTGGATGGTTGGCGGGCGTCGGTCGCCAAGGTGCTGCTGGCATCCACCGTCGCCAGCATCGCCACCGCGCCGCTGGTGGCCTGGAGCTTCGGCCGGGTGAGTCTCATCGCGCCGCTCACCAATCTGGCGGCGGGCCCGATCGTCGGGGTGTTGCAGCCGGCGCTCTTTCTGGTGCTGGTGCTGGCGCCGCTACGGGGCATTGCGTCGTTCCTCGCCGACGCCGTGCACCCGCTCTTCTCCGCGTTCTCCACCGTCGCCTTCATCGGCGCCTCGGTTCCGCATGCTTCGCTCACCGTGGCGCCGACGTTCACGGGCGCGTCGCTCGCGGCCATCGCCACCGGCGCGCTGCTGTGGGCCTGCCTCGCCCACTTCCCCGCGCGTCCGCTGGCCGTCTCGCTCGCCGCCGCCGCCATGGCCGCCTGGATTCCGCTGGTGCCCTCGCGGTCGCGCGAGGCCGAGCTGCACATGATCGACGTGGGGCAGGGAGACGCCATCGCGCTCCGCACGCCGCGAGGGCGGTGGGTCCTCTTCGACGCCGGGCGCGCCTGGCGCGGCGGAGATGCCGGCCGCTCGACGGTGATTCCGTATCTTCGCCGCCGCGGCGGCGAGCTGGTGGCGTTCGTCCTCTCGCATCCGCACGCCGATCACGTCGGCGGCGTGGAGAGCGTGTTGCGAGCACTTCGTCCTCCCTCCTACTGGGATGGGGCGTACATTGGGGGGAGCGAGCCGTATCGGGAGTCGCTGAGCGCGGCGTTGGCGGGAGGGATCCGATGGCGGCGCGTGCGCGTGGGAGAGAGCACGGTGGTCGATGGCGTGCGTCTTCGCATGCTGGCGCCCGACTCCGCGTGGATGACGACGCTCGATGACCCCAACGATGCGAGCGTGGTGGTGATGATCGAGTACGGAGAGGTCCGCTTTCTGCTCATGGGCGACGCCGAGCGCGACGAGGAGCGCTGGCTGCTGGCCAACGCGCCCGTCCCGCTTCGGGCCGACGTCCTCAAGGTCGGGCACCATGGGAGCATCACCAGCAGCACCGACACATTTCTGGCGGCGGTGCGCCCTCGCGCGGCGCTCGTGTCGGTGGGCGCCGGCAACGGGTATGGACATCCGAGCCCGCGGGTGATGTCGGCGCTGGCGGAGATGGGCACGGAAGTCTTGCGCAGCGATCAGCTCGGCAGCGTTGTCGTCGCGACGGACGGACGGCGCATCATCATTCACGCCGACGGAGACTCGTGGGCACTCTCGACGCCTTGATGGACCTCTTCTTCGGACGGGAGCAGGCGCTGCCGGAGTGGCTCCTGCGCCAGCATCCGGAGCTGGCGGACATGCGGCTCCGTCGCGGCGGGCTGCCGCTCTGCGTCGGCGGGTGGGCGCTGGGCCGCTCCAGCGTGGCGGCGATCACGTTGTGGCGCACGGTTTTCGTCGCCAATCGCGTGTCGCTCGATGCCGCGCTGCTCTTGCACGAATTGCGGCACGTGCACCAGTTTCAGACCAGCGCGACCTTCCCGCTCCAGTATCTCTGGGAGAGCGTTCGCCACGGTTATCACCGAAACCGTTTCGAGGCCGATGCGCGCGACTTTGCCGCGTCGCGGCTCGCCGCGCGTTCCGCACCCGACTCCATGCGAGGACAGGCCTAGTGGTACAGCACACTCCGACGTCGGTCGTCACGATCGAGCGCTTCATCATCGAGCAGGAGCGCCTCCATCCGGAAGCCACGGGCGAGCTTTCGGGCATCCTCTACGATCTGGCGCTGGCCGCGAAGATGATCGCCAACAAGGTGCGTAGCGCCGGGCTCGCCGACATCCTGGGCGCCACTCACACGGAGAACGTTCAGGGGGAGGTGCAGCAGAAGCTCGACGTGCTGGCCAACGAGGTCATCATCAAGGCGATGGACCACGGCGGGCGCTTGTGCGGGATGGCGTCGGAGGAAGAGCCCGACATCATCCACATCCCCGAGGGGTTCCGTTGCGGCAAGTACGTGCTGCTGTTCGACCCGCTCGACGGCTCGTCGAACATCGACGTCAACGTGCCGGTGGGGACGATCTTCTCGGTCGCCAAGAAGATCTCCACCGGTCGGCGCGCCGAGATGGAGGATCTCCTCCAACCCGGACGCCGGCAGGTCGCCGCCGGCTATGTGATCTATGGCTCGAGCACCATGCTGGTGTACACCACGGGACAGGGCGCGCACGGCTTCACGCTCGATCCCTCGATCGGTGAGTTCCTGCTCTCGCATCCCAACATCCGCATCCCCGATCGCGGGCGCTATCTCTCGGTGAACGATTCCTACGAGCAGCATTGGGACGACACCGTCAAGCTGCTCATGCGGCGGTATCGCGGACTGGAGGGGGATCGCAAGGCGCTCAACGTCCGCTACGTCGGCTCCCTGGTGGCCGACTTCCATCGCAATCTGCTCGGCGGCGGCGTCTTCGCCTATCCCGCGAACACGCAGAGCCCGCGTGGGAAGCTGCGGCTGCTGTACGAGGCGAGTCCGCTGGCGTTCGTGGTGGAGCAGGCGGGCGGGGCGGCCACCGACGGCGTCAACCGCATCATGGACATCAATCCTACCGAGCTGCACCAGCGCACGCCGCTCTACATCGGCAGCAAGTCCGAGGTCGACCTGGCGCGGTCGACGCTCGGCGGCGTACTCACCGGCGTGGGGGCGTGACGGCCGGCGACCTTCCGCGGCAGACTCCTTCCGGCATCCCCATCGCCATCGTCCACCGCCCCGAGGATGGGGCGGTGGACTACGCGCGCGACCTGAACGATCCGGGGCACTTCCCCTTCACGCGCGGCGTCCAGCCGACGATGTACACGACGCGGCTCTGGACGATGCGCCAGTATGCCGGCTTTGGCACCGCCGCCGAGACCAACGCGCGCTTCAGGCTGCTCCTCGACGCCGGACAGACGGGGCTCTCGGTGGCGTTCGACCTGCCGACGCAGATGGGGATCGACTCCGACTCGCCCCGCGCGCACGGCGAGGTGGGTCGCGTCGGCGTGGCCATCGACACCGTGGAGGACATGCACGCCCTGCTCGATGGCATTCCGCTCGACCGCGTGTCGACGTCCATGACGATCAACGCCACGGCGGCCGTGCTGCTGGCGATGTACATCGTGGTGGCCGAGGAGCGCGGGATCGCTCGTGCCAAGCTGAGCGGCACCATTCAGAACGACATTCTCAAGGAGTACATCGCCCGCGGAACGTACATCTATCCGCCCGGCCCCAGCCTCGCGCTCATCGCCGACCTCTTCCGTTTCGCGGCCGCCGAGGTGCCCCAGTGGAATCCGATCTCCATCTCCGGCTATCACATCCGCGAGGCCGGCGCGACGGCGGTGCAGGAGCTGGCGTTCACCTTCGCCAACACCATCGAGTACGTCTCCCGCGCCATCGCCACCGGCCTCCCGGTGGACTCGTTCGCGCCGCGTCTGTCGTTCTTTTTCGCCGCGCACAGCGACCTGTTCGAGGAGGTGGCCAAGTTTCGGGCCGCGCGGCGGATCTACGCGCGGCTCATGCGCGATCGGTTTGGCGCGTCGGATGCGAGCGCGCGTCTCCGCTTCCACACGCAGACCGGCGGCGTGACCCTCACCGCGCAGCAGCCGTTGAACAACGTGGTGCGCGTCGCGGTGCAGACGCTGGCGGCGGTGCTCGGCGGTACGCAATCGCTGCACACCAACGGCTACGACGAGGCTTTGGCGCTCCCCACGGCGGATGCCGCCATGCTGGCGCTCCGTACGCAGCAGGTGGTCGCCCACGAGACCGGAGTGACCGCCACCGTCGACCCACTCGGTGGGAGCTACTACGTGGAGCGCCTGACGAGTGAGCTGGAGACGCGGGCCACGGCGCTCATCGGCCGCGTGGATGAGCTGGGCGGCGCGGCGCGGGCGATCGACGCGGGGTTCTTTCAGGAGGAGATCGCCCGCAGCGCGTACGAGCACCAGATGGCCGTGGAGCGAGGGGAGCGCGTCATCGTGGGCGTCAACAGGTTCGACGACGGACGCGAGCCGCCGATCATCCCCCAGCCCGACTTCACCGCGCTCGAGCGCGATCAGGTGGCCCGACTCGCTCGGGTGCGCGACCGGCGCAACGACGCCGAGGTTCGTCGTGCGCTCGACGCGCTCCGCGCGGTGGCGCCGAGCTACGCCACCGAGGCGCGCCCGTCGGAGCGGCCACCGCTGGTGCCGTCGATCATCGACGCGGTGCGCGCCCGCGCCTCGGTCGGGGAGATCAGCGACGCGCTGGCCGAACGTTGGGGGCGGCACAGAGCGCGCGTCTGAGCGCGTGCGTCCTTGTAGCAGGAGATGTCGCGCGGTAAATTGGGAGTCTTGCCGATATCCCTAAGTACCCACGCGATGCCAACTTACGAATTCGAGTGCACGAACGGTCACCGATTCGACAAGTTCTACCGGAAGATCGCCGCGGCCGAGCCGGAGCTCCCCTGTCCGGAATGCGGCGCTCCGGCGCGGCGACTCATTTCGGGCGGAGCGGGACTTCTGTTCAAGGGTTCGGGCTTCTACATCACCGACTACGGCAAGGGCGGGAAGAAACCCGCTGAGTCCGCCGGCGCGTCGGACGGCGCGAAGCCCACCGAGGGGAAGAGCGAGAGCACGCCGGCGGCGCCATCGACCACACCCGAAAAGAAATCCCCCTCCAAGGAATGACGACGGTGCCCGACCTCATCCGCGCCGAGCTCATTCGGGCGGCGCGGGAGCTGGGTGCGCCGGAGCCGGTCGATCCGCTCCTCGAGCGCCCGCGCGACCCGACGCACGGCGAATGGGCGACGAACCTCGCGCTCGTGCTGGCGCGCCCGCTTCGGAAGAAGCCGCGCGACATCGCCCGGGCACTGGTGTCCGCCATGCGATACGATGCGCGCGTGGTCACCGCCGTCGAGATCGCCGGACCGGGGTTCATCAATTTCCGCATCGCCGCGGGCGCCAGCGCGCGCGCGCTGGAGGGCGTCCTGGCCGCCGGCGCCGCCTACGGGCGAACCACCAGCGGGAACGCTCGGCAGGTCAACGTCGAGTTCGTGTCGGCCAATCCCACGGGTCCGCTGCACGTGGGTCATGGTCGTCAGGCGGCGATCGGCGACGCGATCGCCTCGCTGCTCGAGGCCACGGGATGGCGAGTGTCGCGCGAGTACTACTACAACGACGCCGGCGCGCAGATCGCCAATCTCGGTCTGAGCGTGCAGGCGCGGCTGGCGCGAATGGCGGGACGCGACGCGACCATTCCGGAAGGAGGCTATCACGGTGAGTACGTGAAGGAGATCGCCGAGCGATACGCCGCCGAGCACCCGGACGACCGTGAGGGACGCGACCTCGATCGCGTGACGACTTTCGCCGTGCGCGAGCTCCGCAGGGAGCAGGACCTCGATCTCCAGGCGTTCGGCGTGCGCTTCGACACGTACTTCCTGGAGTCCTCGCTCTACACCACGGGCAAGGTGGACGACACCGTTCGCGCGCTCCTGGCGGCCGGTCACGCCTACGAGAAGGACGGCGCGCTCTGGCTTCGGACTACCGAGTACGGTGACGACAAGGACCGCGTGATGCGGAAGAGCGACGGCACGTACACGTATTTTCTCCCCGACGTCGCCTACCACGTGTCCAAATGGGAGCGCGGCTTCCAGCGCGCGATCAACGTGCAGGGCTCCGACCATCACAGCACCGTGGTCCGGGTGCGTGCCGGGCTGCAGGCGCTCGACATGAACGTGCCGGCGGGCTACCCCGAGTACGTGCTGCACCAGATGGTGACGCTGATGCGGGGCGGCGAGGAGGTGAAGTTCTCCAAGCGCTCGGGCACGATCGTCACCGTGCGCGAGCTGGTGGACGAGGTGGGGCGCGATGCGATGCGCTACTTCTTCCTCATGCGAAAAGGGGACTCGCCGCTCGTGTTCGACATCGAGCTGGCGAAGAAGCAGTCGCTGGAGAATCCGGTGTACTACATCCAGATGGCGCACGCGCGCATGTCGGGGATCTTCCGCGTGGGCGAGATCGATCCGGGCACGGTCTCGGCCGCCGGGGTGAACTTCGACGTGCTGGACAAGCCCGAAGAGCAGGGGCTCATCAAGGCGCTGCTCGACTATCCGGGGGTGGTGTCGGGCGCGGCGGAATCGCTCGAGCCGCATCGCGTAGCTTCGTATCTCCACGACACCGCCGGTCTCGCCCACGCCTGGTACCACAAGTGGTACGTGCTCAACGAGCCTGACGAGATCCGATCGGCGCGGCTGGTGCTGGCGCGCGCCACCCAGATCGTGTTGCGGAACGGGCTCGGGATTCTCGGGATCACCGCGCCGGACCGGATGTGATGAACCGCAGGGCCATGCCTGGTGCCGCATCTCATTCAACAAAAACTTCTCCCCATCCTCCCGACATGTCCGTCCTCGTCGTCGGCTCCGTCGCGCTCGACTCCGTCGAAACTCCCTTCGGCAAGGCCGATGACGCCCTCGGCGGGTCGGCCACCTTTTTCGCGGCGTCCGCCAGCCTGCTCTGCCCGGTGCAGCTCGTGGGCGTGGTCGGGAACGACTACCCCATGGAACAACTGGAGGCGCTGAGCGCTCGCGGGGTCGACCTCGCGGGCCTCGAGCGCGCGGACGGCGAATCCTTTCGCTGGCGCGGGCGCTACCGTCACGATCTCAACAGCGCGGAGACGCTGGAAACGCGCCTCGGCGTCTTCTCGCACTTTCGTCCCAAGATCCCCGCGCAGTTCCGCCGTGCGCCGTTCGTTTTCCTCGGCAACATCGACCCGCGCCTCCAACTCGACGTTCTTCAGCAGGTGGAGAGGCCGCGGCTCGTGGCTTGCGACACGATGAATTTCTGGATCGAGAGCCGTCGCCCGGATCTGCTCGCGCTGCTCGAGCACGTCGATCTGATCACGCTCAACGACGCCGAGGCGCGGCAGCTCACCGACGAGTACAACCTGATCCGCGCCGCGCGCTGGATCATGGATCGCGGACCGCAGCACGTCATCATCAAGAAGGGAGAGCACGGGGCGTTCATGTTCACGAGGACCACGGTGTTCTTCGCGCCGGCGTTTCCGCTCGAAGAGGTATTCGATCCCACCGGCGCGGGAGATGCCTTTGCCGGCGGCTTCATCGGCTATCTGGCCCGCACCGGCGATCTCTCCGAGCCAAACCTCAAGCGGGCCGTCGTCTACGGCTCGGCCATGGGCTCCTTCGCCGTGGAGCGCTTCTCCATTCAGCGCTTCCTCGAGATCGGTCCGAGGGAGATCGCGTCGCGGGTACGCGACTTCCATCGCTTGGTGGCCTTCGACCAGGATCTGGTCGTCGAGTGAACGGCGAGCGCGAGTCGCTGGATTATCGCTCCGCCGGCGTCGACATCGACGCCGCCGATGACGCCAAGGCGCGCATCAGGGCGCACGTCGAATCCACGTTCACCGAAGGCACGCGTGGGCGCTTCGGCGGGTTCGGCGGGATGTTCCGGATGCCCGAGGGCGCTCGGTCGCCGCTCCTCGTCTCCAGCGCCGACGGCGTCGGCACCAAGCTGAAGGTGGCCATCGCCGCCGGCCGCCACGACACGGTGGGGCACGACCTCGTCAACCACTGCGTGAACGACATCCTGGTCCAGGGCGCGCGCCCGCTGTTCTTTCTGGATTACGTCGCCTTCGGCGAGCTGGTGCCGGAGATCGTGGAGCAGGTCGTGTCCGGTGTCGCCGCCGGATGCCGCGAGAATGGGTGCGTGCTCATCGGCGGGGAGACCGCCGAGATGCCCGGCGTGTACACGCCCCCCGACTACGATCTGGCGGGCTTCATCGTGGGCTCCGTCGAGGAGGACGAAGTGCTGGGCGCCGATCGCGTGCGCGAGGGCGACGCGCTCATCGGCCTGGCCAGCACCGGGCTCCACACCAACGGCTACTCTCTCGCGCGCCAGATCATCTTCGAGCGACTGGGGCTCACGGTCGACAACCCCTTTCCGGGCGGTGGCGGCACAGTGGCCGACGTGCTGCTCAAGGTTCATCGCTCGTACCTGAGCGCGCTGGCGCCGGTGCTCGGCGAGGTGCACGCCATGGCGCACATCACCGGCGGCGGCATTCCCGGGAACGTCGTGCGCGCGCTTCCCGCCTCGCTCGACGCGATCGTCGATCTCGGCAGCTGGGCGATCCCCGACGATTTTCTGGCGCTGGAGCAGGGTGGGGAGATCCCGCGCGAGGAGATGTTTCGGACCTTCAACATGGGCGTGGGCATGGTGGTGATCGCGCCCGAGGACGCGCTGGCGCGCGTGCTCGCCGCCGCCGGGACGGCGGGTGTCGGTGCCTGGCGCCTCGGTCGCGTGGCGTCGGGGAGTGGTCGCGTGGTGATGGCGGAGCCGTCCGCGTGAAGGCGCGCCTCTGCCTGACGAGTGTCGTGCTGATGCTGGTCGGGATGCCGGCGACGGCGCAGCAGCCGGACCCGCAGTGCACCGATCCGGCGGTGGTCGGCGTCGGACTGATCGGCGGCGACGCCTGCCAGAAAGCGATCGATCTCTTTCGCTACTTCAATCCGCAGGTGGGAACGCTGGTGCAGGGCGGGAACGCCACCGTGGGTCACGGCGGCACGCTCCGCTTCGCGCGCATCGCCGCCGGCCTCCGCGTGACGGGACTGCGTGCCAGCGTGCCTGAGCTCGACGGCCCGGGCGTCGCCATCGGCCCCGCGGTGCAGAGCAGCTACGAGGTGAAGTCCAAGTGGGCGGCGCTCCCCTCGGCGGACTTGGCCGTCGGGCTCTTCGAGGGCATTCCGCTCGGACTCGCCCGCGTCGCCAGCATCGAGGCACTCGGCACGGCGTTCATCGTCCCCGACGTGCGGCACCGTGGCGTGAGACTCGACGCCAGTGGATCTCGCTTTCGGCTGGGGTATGGCGCGCGCGTCGGGATCATCCAGGAGAGCCTCTTCACGCCGGCGTTGGTGCTCACCTGGATGCGCCGTGAGACGCCGGACATCGAGCTCTCCGGGCGAACCTCGGCCCAGGATTCCGTGGGCGTGCACGAGCTGCGCGTGCGCTCCACCGGGTGGCGCGTGGTGGCCAGCAAGAGCTTTCTGAGCTTCGGGCTGGCCGCGGGGATCGGACGCGACGAGTACCGGGCGCGGGGCGAGCTCTTCTACCGGCTGCGTGCCGGCGCCGGCGCGGCGAGCGTCGGCGTGAGCGAGCGCGTGAGGCGGCTCAACGCCTTCGGGAACGTCTCCCTCAACCTCCCGCTGATCCAGATGGTGGGCGAAGTCGGCCGCGTGTCCGGAGGCGACGTCGACACCTACAACCGCTTCGCCACCGAGGCCGACGCGGCACGCTGGTATGGCTCGTTAGGCGTTCGCGTTTCCCCCTGACCATGGCACCCACCGCCGGCCGCGCCGCCGCACGCGACCTCGCCTACATGCGACGCGCGCTGGCGCTGGCACGCCGAGGGTGGGGGTGGACGGCGCCGAACCCGATGGTCGGCGCCGTGATCGTACGCGGCGAGCGCATCGTCGGCTCCGGACACCACGCGCGCTACGGTGAAGCACACGCCGAGATCGCCGCGCTGGCGGAAGCCGGCGCTCGCGCGCGCGGCGCGACGGCGTACATCACCCTCGAGCCCTGCGTGCATCAGGGGAAGACGCCGCCGTGCGTGACCGCGCTCATCAAGGCCGGCCTGCGGCGCGTCGTGATCGCGACGCGCGACCCGAATCCGGTGGCGCGCGGGGGTGTGGAGAAGCTGCGCCGCGCCGGGGTGACCGTCGACGTGGGCGTGGCCGCCGAGGACGCGCGCGAGCTCAACGCGGCCTTCTTCCACTCCTTCTCCGCCGAGCGTCCGTGGGTTCGCCTCAAGCTCGCGCTCTCGATCGACGGCGCCATCGCCGACGCAGGCGGCCACTCGCGCTGGATCACCGGCGCCAGCGCGCGCGCCGCCGCCCACCGGCTGCGCGCGGACAGCGACGCCATCGCCGTGGGGATCGGTACCGTGCTCTCGGACGATCCCATCCTCACGGTCCGCCACGCGCGCGCGCCGCGCGTGTCCCCCCTTCGCGTCGTCTTCGACAGACAATCCCGCCTCCCGCTCGCTTCCGCCCTGGCGCGCACCGCGGGGGAGACTCGAACCGTAGTGGTCGCCGAGGACGCCGACAGCCAGCGCTCGAAGCAGCTTCGCCAGGCCGGGATCGAGGTGCTGGAAGCATCCACCCTCGACTTCGCACTCCTGGCCTTGAGGGCGCGTGGAGTGCGTTCCCTCCTCCTCGAGGGGGGTGCACGGCTCGCGGGCAGCTTTCTTCGTGAGGCGCGGGTGGACCGTTTGATTATCTTTCAGGCACCGGTTCTCCTCGGCGAGGGGGCGCTCGGCGCCTTCGATTTTGCCCCCCGCACGGAGCTGTCCGACGCTTCGCGCTTCCCCGTGCTCCAGCGACGGCGGCTCGGGGAGGACCTGATGACGGTGTACGCCATGCGAGATCTCACATGTTCACCGGATTGATCGACGACGTCGGATCCATCGAGCGCGTCGCCGCCACCGTGGCGGGGCGCGAGCTGCGCGTGCGATGCCGCTACGACGACCTGGTGGCGGGAGAGAGCATCGCGCTGAACGGCGCCTGCCTGACGATTCGCGAGTGCGGACCCGGATGGTTCACTACCGCCGCCGTCGAGACCACGCTCGGCCGCACGACCATCGGCGACTGGCGGGAGGCACAACGGGTCAACCTCGAGCGCGCCCTCCGGCTCGGCGACCGGCTGGGCGGCCACATCGTGCAGGGGCACGTGGACGGCGTGGGCATCGTGGCCGCCGTCGCGCGGGCGGGTGACGCGCTACTGGTGGACATCTCCTTAGGCACCGAGCTGGCCGAGCTCATGGTGAAGCACGGCTCGCTCTGCGTGGACGGCGTGAGCCTCACCGTCAACGCCCTGCCGGCGGCCGACGTGGTGCAGATCTCGCTCGTCGAATACACGCTGCGACACACCACGCTGGCGGAGCTGCGGCCGGGCGACCGCGTGCACATCGAGGCGGACGTCATCGGCAAGTACGTCCAGCGGCTGGTGGCGCCGTACGGATCGGAAGCGAGCTGACATGCCCTTCGGAACCATAGAGCAGGCCATCGAGGACGTGCGCGCCGGGCGGCTGGTGCTCGTCGCCGACGACGAAGATCGCGAGAACGAGGGCGACCTCATCGCCGCGGCGCAGCTGGTCACGCCCGAGCTCGTGAACTTCATGATCAAGCGCGCGGGCGGGCTGATCTGCCTGGCGCTCACCCCGGAACGGTGCGACCAGCTCGGGCTCGCGCCCATGAGCGAGGTGAACACCGAGGAGCAGCGCACCGCCTTCACCGTGAGCGTGGACGCGGCCGCCCGCTTCGGCGTGACCACCGGAATCAGCGCGGCCGACCGCGCGAAGACGATCCGGGTGACGGTCGATCCGTCGAGCACGCCGGGCGACCTCCGCCGTCCGGGACACGTCTTCCCCCTGCGTGCCTACGGAGGCGGCGTGCTCCAGCGCGTGGGTCACACCGAGGCCGCGGTCGATCTGGCGCGATTGGCCGGCCTCTACCCCGCCGGCGTCATCTGCGAGGTGCTCGACGACGAAACCGGTGACTCGGCGCGGCGCCCGCAGCTCGAGACCTTCGCCGAGCGGCACGGCCTCACCTTCGTCACCGTGGCGCAGCTAGTCGCGTATCGGCTGCGCACCGAGCGCCTGGTCCACCGCGTGGCCGAGGCACGCCTGCCGACGCGCGTGGGGGAATGGCAC
This sequence comes from Gemmatimonadaceae bacterium, assembly GCA_035249845.1. GTDB lineage: Bacteria > Gemmatimonadota > Gemmatimonadetes > Gemmatimonadales > Gemmatimonadaceae > DATFBY01. The sequence continues at coordinate 14,224 of DATFFZ010000137.1, read as the reverse complement.
ATCATCGGGTATCGCAACGACGTGGACGACCATGAGCACGTGGCGCTCGTCTACGGCGCCATCGGCGATGGCGACAACGTGCTGGTGCGCGTGCACTCCAAGTGCCTGACCGGCGATGTGTTCGGATCTCTGCGCTGTGACTGCGGCCCGCAGCTCCACGCCGCCATGGAGATGATCGAGAAGGAAGGGCGCGGCGTGATCGTGTACCTCGATCAGGAGGGACGCGGGATCGGTCTCCTGAACAAGCTCAAGGCGTACGAGCTGCAGGATACCGGCGCCGACACGGTGGAGGCCAACGAGCGGCTGGGCTTCGAGCCAGACCTCCGCAACTACGGCATCGGCGCGCAGATCCTGCTCGACCTCGGTCTCAAGTCGATCCGCCCCATGACCAACAACCCGCGCAAGATGGTCGGCCTCGAGGGCTACGGTCTCCGCATCGAGTCGCGGGTGCCGCTCACGATGCCGCCCACGACCGAGAATCGCGGTTACCTCGACGTGAAGCGGTCCAAGCTCGGCCACCTTCTCGCGCACTGATGGCCGAATTCGTCGGCACGCCGAGCGGAAAAGGGCGGCGCATCGCCATCGTCGCCAGCCGCTTCAACGAGACGGTCACCACCAAGCTCCTGGACGGCGCGATGGAGGCGCTGACGCGCCACGGCGCGGCGTACGACGACATCGACGTCGTATGGGTGCCCGGCGCCTGGGAGCTTCCCGCCGCCGCCAGATTTCTCCTCGCCTCCGAGCGCTATCACGCGCTGGTGGCGGTGGGCGCCGTGATTCGCGGCGAGACGGCGCACTTCGATTACATCGCCAACGAAGCCTCGCGCGGACTGGCCGACGCCAGCGCCGAGTTCGACACGCCGATCGGCTTCGGCGTGCTCACGTGTGACACCGAGGAGCAGGCGGAAGCGCGCGCCGGCGGCGCCCACGGTAACAAAGGGTGGGACGCGGCGATGGCCGCGCTCGAGATGGCCGATCTGTTCGACCGTCTGCATGTCGCGCCGGAAGACTGAGACGCGCGCGCGCGCGCGCGCCCTCCAGGCGCTGTACGCGTGGGACATGCGTGGTGAGCAGCAGCTCGACCGGGTGGCGGCGCAGATCTGGGACGACCTGGCCGTTCCGCCCGACGAGCGGGCGTTGGCCGGTCGCCTCGTCCGCGCCATCATCTCCGACGGGCGCGCCATGGACGAGACGCTGCGTGACGTCACCACCAACTGGCGCCTCGAGCGCCTCGGCGCCATCGAGCGATCGGTGTTGCGCCTCGGCGGGGCCGAGCTTTCCATCGGCGAGACGCCCCCGCGAGTGGTCATCCAGGAAGCGGTGCGGCTGGCCGAGCGCTATGGAAGCGCGCAGAGCGCGCGCTTCGTGAACGGCGTGCTCGATGCCCTGGCGCGGCGCATGGGTCGGCTCTAGTGCGCATCCTGCTCGTCAACTGGCAGGACCGCGAGAATCCCGAGGCGGGCGGCGCCGAGATCCATCTGCACGAGCTCTTCGGCCGGCTGACGGCGCGCGGACACGAGGTCACGTTGCTGTGCAGCGGTTGGGCGGGGTGCGCGCCGCGGGTGGAGCTCGACGGCATCCAGGTGCACCGCGTCGGCCGCCGCTACACGTTTCAGTTTCTGGCCTGGCGGTACTACCGGCGTCACCTGGCGCGTGCCGGGCACGACGTGCTGGTGGAGGACATCAACAAGGTGCCGCTCTTCACGCCGCTGTGGGGAGCCCGGTGCGTGGTCGCGCTGGTGCCGCATCTCTTCGGCAGCACCGCCTTCCGCGAGGTGTCGGCCCCGATGGCCGCCGCGGTGTGGCTCTCCGAGCTGCCGCTCACGCCCGTCTATCGCCGCGCCGCGTTTCATGCCATCAGCGAGAGCACGGCCGATGATCTGGCGGCGCGCGGCATCCCGCGTCAGCAGATCCGCGTGATCTATCCCGGCGTGGACATCGACTTCTTCACGCCGCTGGCGAGCGCGCGCTCACCACAGCCGCTGTTCGCCTACGTGGGGCGGCTCAAGCGCTACAAAGGCGTGGACGTCGTCATCCGCGCGTTCGCCGCCCTGCGCCATCCCACGGCGACGCTCGAGATCGCCGGCACGGGCGACCATCGCCCGGCGCTCGAAGCGCTGGCGGCGTCGCTTGACCTCGGCCAGCGGGTGCGGTTTCTTGGGTTCATCTCCGAGGAGGAGAAGCGCGCGCTGCTGAGGCGCGCCTGGGCGCTCGCGTTCGCGTCGCCGAAGGAGGGGTGGGGGATCACCAACCTGGAAGCCGCCGCGAGCGGAACGCCGGTAGTGGCCTCGAATTCGCCGGGACTGCGAGAGTCGGTCCGCCATGGCGAGTCGGGGTTTCTCGTGCCGCACGGCGACGTGCCCGCCATGGCCGACGCCTTTCGCCGTCTGGCCGAATCACCCGATCTCGTCGAGCGGCTGGCGATCGGTGCGCGCACGTTCGCCGAACGCTTCACCTGGGAGGATGCCGCGCGTCAGACGGAAGAGCACCTGCTGGAGGTCGTGGACGCCCCGCGCCCCGGCTCGCCGCACCGCAGCTCGCCGCACCGCAGCCCCGTCGCATCGTAGGAGGAGCAGTGGACATCATCTTTCACGCCCACCGGGCAGTCATCTCCGCACACATGCGCCAGCGCGCCGAACGTCACATCGCAAAGCTCGCCAGCCGGATGCGACGCCTGGTGGACGCGGTCGTGCGCTTCGAGCAGGATGGCCCGGTCCGCCGCGTGGAAGTGGTGCTGCACGCCCCCCGGATGCGTCCGCTGGTCGGCGAGGGCTTCGGCCGCACCTACGGCCCGGCGCTGGGCGAGGCGCTCGCCCGCGTCCAGGCGCAGATCGCGCACCGCAAGCGCACCCACAAGACGCGGAAGCGCGTCGCCGCGCGCGCATGAAGAAGCCCCGCTTCACCGTCGGCCGCTTTCTCGAGCTGCTGCGCGAGTCCCTCCAGCTCGAGCAGCTCGGACCACCGGACGGCCTGGAGCGCGAGATCGTGAGCAGCGACGTCTCGAGCCCGGGGCTCGTCCTCGCCGGCTACACCGAGCGCTTCCCGTCCAACCGCATCCAGATCTTCGGCGAGACCGAGATCTCCTATCTGGGCTCGCTCCCCGCCGAGCAGCGCTCGCGCGTGCTGGGGCTCTTCTTCTCCTTCCCGGTGCCCTGCGCCATCGTCACCAAGGGCCTCGAGCTGCCTGACGAGTTCGTGGCCGCAGCCAGCCGGGCGGGCGTCCCCGTGCTGCGCTCCGCGCTCAAGACCGCCGAGTTCTACAGCCGCGTCAAGCCGGTGCTGGCCGAGGAGTTCGCGCCCACCACCACGCTGCACGGATCGCTCGCCGACGTGTATGGCGTCGGCCTGCTGTTCGTCGGGCAGAGCGGCATCGGGAAATCCGAGTGCGTGCTCGACCTGGTGGAGCGCGGGCATCGCCTGGTGGCCGACGATCTCGTCATCGCGCACCGCCGCGGCAACGACGTCATCATCGGCCGCGGGCACGAGCTCCAGCGGCATCACATGGAGATTCGCGGCGTCGGCGTGATCGATGTGAAGGCCGTCTTCGGCATCCGCGCCGTGCGCCAGCAGAAGCGCATCGAAGTCGTGGTGGCGCTCCAGGAGTGGGACAAGACCGCCACCGTCGATCGGACCGGGCTCGACATGCAGACCATCACCATTCTCGACGTCGAGATCCCGAAGGTGGTCATTCCCCTCAACCCGGGGAAGAACATCACCGTGGTGGCCGAGGTAGTGGCCATGAACCATCTGCTGCGCTACAGCGGCGTGGATCCGGCGGAGGCGTTCAATCAGACGCTGATCGACCGCATGCGCGCCTCCTCCGATCTGCGGCAGTACCTGGCGGAGGACAATGAATAGCGCGTCGCGGCCGAAGGCGATCATCGTCGGACATGGAGACTTCGGCATCGGCATGATCTCGGCGGTCGAGCAGATCACCGGGATGGGTGACCTGTTCGTACCGCTCTCCAACACCGGGTTGAGCGCGGCCGACGTGCTGGCGCGCCTGCGCGAGCTGGTGGACGAACATCACGCCGAGGTGATCTTCACCGACCTTCCGGGCGGCAGCTGCAACCTGGCCGCGGCCAAGATCGCCGGCGTGGCAACCACCGTCACCGTGGTGACGGGCGTCAGCCTCCCGGTGCTGCTGCACTACGCGCTCCACGGCAACGTGACGCCTCGTCAGGCGGCGGAAGACGCCGTGGCGCGCGCCATCCCGGCGCTCAAAGTGGTGGCGAGGTCGCCGCGTGGCGATTGACCTCCATCGCATCGACGACCGCCTCATCCACGGGCAGGTCGTGGTCGGCTGGGGTCAGCCGCTCGGACTCGGATTCATCGCCCTCGTCGACGACGAAGTGGCCGGCAGCGAGTGGGAGCAGGAGCTTTACCGCATGGGCGTGCCGGCCGACATGGACGTCTACTTCGCCACCGTCGAGGACGCGGTCGCCCGGCTCCGGGAGTGGGAGCGCGACGAGCGTCCCGGCATTCTGCTGACGCCGGACATCGACACGATGCGCCGGCTGGTGGAGAAGTCGGGGGGCACGATCCGTCGCGTCAACCTGGGCGGCATTCATCATCGCGTCGGTCGCACCGAGCGCCTGCGCTATCTCTATCTTTCGGAGGAGGAGATCAAGGAGCTGCGCGAGATGGCTCGTCAGGGCGTGCACATCTCGGCGCAGGACGTGCCCGCCGCGCGACCGCTCCCACTCGAAGAAGTCCTGTCGCATTCGGGCGGTGGATGAGCGTGCTCGAGCTGCTTCCGCTCGCCCTGCTGGGCGCGGTCGTCGGGATGGACGTCGTCACCTTCCCGCAGGCGATGATCTCCCGCCCGATCGTGGCCGCCACGCTGGCCGGCGCCATGGTGGGCAATCCATTGCTCGGTCTCCTGGCCGGCGCGACGCTGGAGCTCATCGCGCTGGAGACGCTTCCGGTGGGCGCCTCGCGCTACCCGGAGTGGGGCTCCGCCTCGGTGGTGGGTGGCGCCCTCTTCGCCGACCGCGGCGCGGACCCCGCCCACGCGGCCAGCGCCCTGGTGCTGGCGGTTCTCGCCGGCGTGGCCACCGCCTGGATCGGCGGGTGGACGATGTACGAGCTGCGCAGACTCAACGCCTGGATGGCGCACCGCGCCAGCGATCGCGTGCACGCGGGCGACCGACACGCGGTGGTCGGCCTTCAGCTTCGCGGACTCACGGCCGATCTGCTCCGCGCCGGAGCGCTCACGCTGCTGGCGCTCGTCGCGTCGCGCGCACTCATGGACGCTGGTCTGGCCAGATGGGACATGAACGAGACCATCTCGCGCGCCGTGGTGGCGGGGATCGCCGGTGCATCGGCCTTGGCGGCCACCTGGACGCTCACCCACACCACCGTCGCGGCGCGCTGGTTTCTGGTTGCCGGCCTGGCGGTTGGCGTCCTCCTCGTGCTGGTTCGGCTATGACGGGGTCCATGAGCCGGAGCACGACGTCGCTCCCGGTGCTGCCGTGGCGAACGCGCGCGGCGATCTTTCTCCGCCTCTTCGCCATTCAGGGCTCCTGGAATTACGAGCTGCTGGTGGGGAATGGCGTCGCCTTCAGCCTCGAGCCCGCGCTCCGCCTCCTGCCGGGTGGCATCGATGGCGCCGCCTATCGAGAGGCGCTCGCTCGCCAGGCGCGCTACTTCAACGCGCACCCGTACTTCGCGTCGGTGGCCGTCGGCGCGCTCGCTCGCGCCGAGCTGGAGGGCAGCTCCCCGGCGCAGATCGAGCGCTTTCGCACCGCGCTCCCCGGTCCGCTCGGCAGCGTCGGCGACCGATTGGTGTGGGCCGGATGGCTTCCGTTTTGCTCCCTCCTCGGCCTGCTCGCATTCGGAGTGGGCGCGCATCCGGCCGCGACCTTGCTCATCTTCCTCATCACCTACAACGTGGGACACATCGGGCTTCGCGCCTGGGGGTTGCGCGTGGGGTGGCGTCACGGGCTTCGCGTTGCCGCCGCGCTCGGCAACCCCGTGCTGCGAAAGGGACCGCTCCACCTCGCTCGCGCCGCGGCACTGCTGGCCGGAATCGCGATCCCCCTCGCGCTCCTTCGCATCATCGGCCCCGAGCGAGACGCGGTGGGCACCACGCTCCTGGCGGCCGTATTCATCTCGATAGTGCTGGGACGGCTGCACGGTCGCGTCCCGGGATGGCGCGTCGCCTTCGGCGTGCTCGTGATCTTCGCTCTCTTCTCCGTCGCCCGATGACCACGACGTCCGAACGCTCCGTCACGATCTCGAACCGGAATGGGCTCCACGCGCGTCCGGCGGCGGAGATCGTGAAATGCGCATCGCGGTACGACAGCGACATCACCATGGTACGCGATGACCTCGAGGTGAATGGGAAGAGCATCATGGGCGTGATGATGCTCGCCGCCGAATACGGCTCCACGCTCCTCGTGCGCGCGCGAGGACCCGACGCGCCGGAAGCGGTGCAGGCGATCGCCAACCTCATCGAGCAGAAATTCGGAGAGAGTTAGTGGAACGACGACTCGTCGGGATCCCTGCCTCCTCGGGGATCGTGGTGGGGCCCGTGCACCTCCTGCGATGGGAGGTGCCCGAGGTGCCGCAGCGCATCATCCCCGACGAGGCGATCGAGACCGAGATCAAGCGCTTCCACGCCACGCTCGACCGCGCACGCGATCGCCTGCGCTACGTGCGCAATCGCGCCGAGAGCCACGCCGGCGCCGAAGAGGCGGCGATCTTCGAGGTACAGCTCCACATGCTGGATGACCGCGAGCTGCTCGGTCGCGTGGAGACGCTCATCAGGCAGAACCTGGCCGCCGAGACGGCGTTCGACCTCACCATCCTCGAGTGGCGGCACCACTTCGCGCGGCACAGCTCTCCCATGATGCGCGAGCGCGTGGGCGACATCACCGACGTACAGATCCGCGTCCTGTCGCTCCTGCTCGGACTCCCGGACCACGATCCGGTGGACGTGCCCAAGGGCTCCAACGCGATCCTGGTGACGCACGATCTCACGCCCAGCCTGACCGTGCAGCTCGATCGCGACGCGATCGCCGGCATCGCCACCGACGCGGGGACGCGCATCTCGCACGTGGCCATCCTGGCGCGCTCGCTCGGTCTCCCCGCGGTGGTGGGCCTGCGCGACGCCACCACGCAGCTGCGTGGCGGCGAGCACGCCGTCCTCGACGGGACCGCCGGTACCCTCATCGTGTCGCCCACGGCGGACGAGGTGGCGTCGTATCGCGTGCGTGCGCGGCGCGAGATGGAACACACGGTGGAGATGGCGGCGCTCGCCACCGCCGAACCGATCACGCAGGATGGCGTGCGCCTGGTGCTCCGCGCCAACGTCGATCTCCCGGAGGAGGCCGAGCTGGCCGCCCACAGCGGCGCCGACGGCGTGGGACTCATGCGCACCGAGTTCCTGGTGGTGGGGCGCACCACCATGCCTGACGAGGAGGAGCAGTACCGGGCGTACCGCCGCGTGCTCGACGCGTTCGGCGGGCGGACGGTGATCATCCGCACCTTCGACATCGGGGGCGACAAGCTGCCGGTGGGCGGCTTTCCAACCGAGCCGAACCCCTTCCTGGGTTGGCGCGCCATCCGCGTCTGCCTCGATCAGCCCGACATCTTCCTCACCCAGCTTCGAGCGCTGCTCCGCGCCGGCGCGCACGGCGACGTGCGCATCCTCCTCCCGCTCATCGTCACCGTGGATGAGGTGCGGAGCGTGCGGGAGCTGCTGCGTCAGGCCGCCGAGGCGCTGGCCACCCGCGGCGTGCCGCACCGCGCCGACGTCCCGCTGGGCGCCATGATCGAGACGCCCGCCGCGGCGATAGCCGCCGACACTTTCGTGGGCGAGGTCTCCTTCTTCAGCATCGGGACGAACGACCTGGTGCAGTACTCGCTCGCCGTCGACCGGGGAAACGCCAACCTGGCGGATCGTTTCACGCCGCTCCACCCGGGCGTCCTACGGATGATGCGGATCACCGTCGAGGTCGGCGCGCAGCACGGAATCACGGTGGCCTGCTGCGGCGAGATGGCCTCGCACCCTGTCACGGCTTTTGCGCTGATCGGTCTTGGCGTCAGGGAGTTGAGTGTATCGCCACGTTCCGTTCCGGCGATCAAGCAGATCATCCGCGGGATCACGGCGTCGGCGGCTCGCGAGGCCGTCGAGGAAGCGATGCATGCGCGCAACGCAAGTGATGCGGAGCGGGCGCTCTCGGGGCCACTGAACGCGCTGTTCGGGCGTGATTCGCTGCTGTAGAAGGGGTTAACCGGCGGGTTGCCCGGGTCCACCTGGGTCCATATCATCCTGGCTTCACAAATCAGCTAACTCCATGTGCCGGCTTGAGTCCGGCCACGGGACACACACGTGCTTCATAACCACCTGTTCACGTCCGAGTCGGTCACCGAAGGGCACCCCGACAAGATCGCCGACCAGATCTCCGATGCGGTCCTCGACGCCATCCTGGACGAAGATCCGACGGCGCGCGTCGCCTGCGAAACGCTGGTCACCACGGGGCTCGCCTGCGTAGCCGGCGAGATCACCACCCACACCTACGTTCACTTTCCCGACATCGTCCGTCGCACGATCGAAGCGATCGGCTACAACGACGCGACCTTCGGGTTCGACAGCAAGACGTGCGCGGTCATCAGCGCCATCGACCGCCAGTCCCCCGACATCGCCCAGGGGGTCGACACCGGCGGCGCCGGCGACCAGGGGATGATGTTCGGCTTCGCCACCGACGAGACGCCGGAGCTCATGCCGATGCCGATCATGCTCGCGCATCAGCTCACCCGTCGGCTCGCCGAGATGCGCAAGACCGGCACGCTCCCCTGGCTGCGTCCCGACGGCAAGACGCAGGTGACCGTCGAGTACGACAAGGGGCGCCCGATCCGCATCGACACGGTGGTCGTCTCCACCCAGCACGCGGAGTCGGTGAGCAACGAGGACATCCGGCGCTCGGTGATCGCCGAGGTCATCGAGCCCGTGCTCCCCACCGACCTCCTCGACACCCGCGGCGTGAAGTACCACATCAATCCGACCGGTCGCTTCGTCATCGGCGGGCCGCAGGGCGACTGCGGTCTCACCGGGCGGAAGATCATCGTCGACACGTACGGCGGGATGGGGCGTCATGGGGGCGGCGCCTTCAGCGGCAAGGATCCGTCGAAGGTGGACCGCTCCGCCTGCTACGCGGCGCGGTGGGTGGCCAAGAACATCGTGGCCGCCGGGCTGGCCAGGCGCTGCGAGGTGCAGGTGGCCTACGCCATCGGCGTGGCCGAGCCCGTCTCGGTGATGGTCGATACCTTTGGGACCGGCGCGGCGCCGGATGAGCAGATCGTGAAGGCGGTGCGGAGCGTGTTCGATCTCACTCCGCGCGGGATCATCAGCGCGCTCGACCTGCGCAAGCCGATCTACAAGGCCACGGCCGCATATGGCCACTTCGGGCGCGAGCCGCAGAGCTGCGGCACCGGAGATCAGTCGATGACGTTCTTCTCCTGGGAGAGAACGGATCGCGTGAACGAGCTCCAGCGCGCGGTGCGCTAGGGCCCAGCGAGAGGATATAGAGAATACCATGGCGACGACGGTGAACACGGAACGAGCGGCGGCGACGAGCGGCGAGCGCGCCTACGATGTGAAGGAGCTCGCCCTCGCGGACGAGGGGCGGAAGCGCACCGAATGGGCGGAGCGCTCGATGCCGGTGTTGCGGCAGATCCGGGAGCGCTTCGCCAAGGAGCGCCCGCTGGCGGGGAAGAAGGTGTCCGCCTGCCTGCACGTGACGACGGAGACGGCGAACCTGATGGTGACGCTCAAGGCCGGGGGCGCCGACATCGCCCTCTGCGCGTCGAATCCGCTCTCCACGCAGGACGACGTGGCGGCCCACCTGGTGCGCGACCACGGCATCAAGGTCTTCGCCATCAAGGGCGAGGACAACGACACCTACTACGAGCACATTCGCGCCGCCATTGCGCACGAGCCCGACATCACGATGGATGATGGCGCCGACGTCGTGGGCGCCATCCACATGATCGCCCTCAACCGCCTCGACGATCTGCCGCGCCCGGTACGCGCGTGGGTCGAGGGGCTTTCCGCCGAGAAGCGAAAGGCGATGCTCGCCAAGGTGCTCGGCAGCACCGAGGAGACCACCACCGGCGTGATCCGTCTCAAGGCCATGGCGAAGGACGGCGTCCTCCAGTTCCCGGTGATCTCGGTGAACGACTCCTTCACCAAGCACCTCTTCGACAATCGGTACGGGACCGGACAGTCCACCATCGACGGGATCATCCGCGCCACGAATCTGCTGCTGGCCGGCTCGACGTTCGTGGTGGCGGGGTACGGGTGGTGCGGTCGTGGCGTGGCGTCGCGCGCGCGCGGCCAGGGCGCGAACGTGGTCATCACCGAGATCGATCCGCTCAAGGCGCTGGAGGCGGTGATGGACGGCTTCCGCGTCCTGCCGATGGAGGAGGCGGCGCCGATCGGCGACATTTTCTGTACGCTGACGGGCAACATCAACGTCATTCGCTCCGAGCACTTCCGGGTGATGAAGGATGGCGCCGTGGTCTGCAACTCCGGCCACTTCAACGTGGAGATCGACATTCCGGCGCTGAGCGAGCTCGCCGGCGGGAAGTCGCGCCAGGTGCGCGAGTTCGTCGAGGAGTTCGTGGTGAACGGAAAGCGCATCCACATCCTCGGCGATGGCCGGCTCATCAACCTGGCGGCCGCGGAGGGACATCCCGCGTCGGTGATGGACATGAGCTTCGCGAACCAATCGCTGGGCGCGGAGTATCTAGTGAAGAACCGCGCGTCGTTGGCGAAGGACGTGCATCGCGTCCCCGAGGCGATCGATCGCGAGATCGCGCGACTCAAGCTCGAGGCCATGGGGGCGGCGGTGGACATGCTCACCGACGAGCAGCGCAAGTATCTTGCGTCCTGGGACATGGGCACGTAGCGGAGCATCTCGCGGTGGAGTGGTGCGCATGATCGAAGTGTCGGTCGTCAAGCTCGGGCTGGACAGCGTCTCCAACTCCTACGTCGTGATTCTCCAGGAGAAAGGCGGCGACCGGATGCTCCCGATCTGGATCGGGCAGCCGGAGGCGGAATCGATCGTGATGGAGATGAACGGCATCAAGCCGCCGCGTCCCCTCACGCACGACCTCTGCAAGCGGCTGATCACCGGGATGGGCGCGTCGCTCCAGCGCGTGCAGATCACCAAGGTCCAGGACAACACCTACTTCGCCGAACTGCACCTGCACCGCGGGGGCGACGTCGTGCAGATCGATGCCCGCCCCTCCGACAGCATCGCCATCGCCCTCCGGTTCTCCGCGCCCATCTACGCGCAGGAGTCGCTCCTCTCCACCATCTCCATCGAGGATGCCGGTGGCGGCTCGGAGGACGAGGAGCCGTCCATCAGCGCCCAGTCGCAGGCGACGCAGGAGCAGCTCCGCCTCGACGCCGAAGCGCTGAAGGAGTATCTGGAGAAGATGCGCCCCGAAGACTTCGGGAAGTTCAATCTCTGATCGGGAGCGACGGTCGGTGAGGGGGTTTCTCGAGGCGGCCGCCACACGCGGCCGCCTCTGCCTTCTTCCGCTGCTGGTGGCGGGCGTCGCCGCCGCGCAGCTGCCGGCGCCCGTGCCGCGCTTGCCTGACGAGCGATCGGTGAGCGGGCGCGTGCTCCGGCCCGACGCGTCCGGAGAGCTGCGGCCGGTGCGGGGCGTGTGGGTCGTGCTCCACCGGGTTGGGAGCGACACCGCCGCCCCGCTCGACTCCGTGCGCTCGCGCGCCGACGGGGTGTTCCGATTTCGCTATCGCGCCAGCGGTGACCCCGACGCCCTCTACTTCGTGTCGGCATTTCACGCCGGGATCGCGTACTTCGGACCGCCGCTCCGCGGGCGCGACGTCGCCGGCGAGGATGCGGAGGTGGTGGTGTACGACACCACCTCGAGCGCCATCCCGCTCCACGTGCGCGGACGCCACCTCATCGTCGGCGCTCCGCGCCCCGACCGCACGCGCGACATCGTGGAGGTGTTCGAGATCGCCAACGACAGCTCGGTCACGCGGCTCACCTCGGAGGGAGGAGCGCCCACCTGGAGCACCGTGATTCCGCGTGGCGTCAGCGAGTTTCAGGTGGGGCAGGGTGACTTCGCCCCCGAGACCATCCGCCTGGAGGGCGAGCGCGTGGTGGTGACGGCCCCCTTCGCCCCCGGTCTCAAGCAGCTCTCCTTCGCCTATCGCCTGCCGCAATCGAGCTTCCCGGCGAGCTATCCGTTGAGCGGTAACACGACGGTGCTGGAGGTGCTGCTCGAGGAGCCCGCCGCGACCGCCAGCGCGCCCGGGCTCGAGGCGGTCGAACCGGTGAACGTGGAGGGAAGAGCGTTTCGCCGATTTCTCGCGCAGAACGTCCCCTCCGGCGGCGTGGTCCGGGTCACGGCGCCGCTCTTGGCGACCAGCGGGCAGCGGACACGCTGGATCATCTTCGTGGCCGCCGGGATCGCGCTGGCCATGGTCGCGGCGCTCCTCATCGCGCTCGTCCGGCGCCGGCCGGCCGCGGCGATGGCCACTCGTCAGGCAGCGGCACCGGACGCGACCGAGACGCTGGCGCGCACCATCGCGCTCCTCGACGACGAGTTCGAGCGGATCGCCGAGCCGGATGCCGCGCGCCGCCAGCGGTACGAGGAGGAGCGCGCCGCGCTCAAGACGCGACTGGCGCACGCGCTTGCGGCCGGCGAGGGGCGTCCATAGATTCGCCGCTACAATCGAAGCTTTTCAGCGGACGGGAGTCACGGAAGCCGGTGCGATTCCGGCGTGGTCCCGCCACTGTAACGGGCGATGCAGCGCTCACGAGCCACTGACTGAGGTCGGGAAGGCGAGCGTGAAGGCCCGAAGCCAGGAGACGCCTCGCGTCCGCGCCACGCTCAAACCCTCGGAGATGGGGTCTGTGGCCGTACGCGAGCCGGCGATCCGGCTTCGCATCACGGGCATCCTCTCTCCGAGACGGGTGCCCGTTCGTGTATCGAAGAGATCGTGTCTCGCTCCTCCTGTACCTGGCCGCCGGCCTGCTCGCCTGTGGCCGCGACGACGCGCGCGGCCACAGGCCGGCGCCGGAGCGTGACGACTACGGCACCGCGGTCGAGAGCGGGACGCTCGAGCACCCGGCGCGCATCATCTCGCTCAGCCCCGCCACCACCGAGCTCCTCTTCGCGTTAGGCGCCGGCTCTCGGCTGGTGGGCCGTACGCAGTGGGACCTCTTCCCCGATTCCGCGCGCCTCATCCCCGACCTCGGCGCCGGCATCCGCCCCGACGTCGAGGCGCTGCTCGCCCGCGACCCCGACCTCGTCATCCTCTACGGCAGCCAGGACAACCGTCCAGCCGCCGAGCGGCTCCGCCAGTTCGGCGTCGCCGTCATCGCGCTCAAGCTCGACAGCGTGGAGCACTTTCGCCGTGCCGCGCGCCTCCTCGGCCGCGCCACCGGTCTGGACGATCGCGCTCGCATCGTGATCGACACGGTCGACGCCACCCTCGACCGCGTCCGCCGCGCCACCGACACGCTCCCCGACGTGACGGTGTTCTGGCACATCTGGGACAACCCGCTCATCACCATCGGCTCCGGCAGCTTCATGACCGAGCTGGTCGAGATCGCCGGCGGGCGAAACGTGTACGCCGACTCCCCCGAGCCCTCGCCGCAGATCTCGCTGGAGGACGTCGTCAGGCGGAACCCCGACGTGGTGTTGGCCGGACCCGTCGGAGCCAGGGTCATCCGCGGCACGCAGGCGTGGCACGCCGTCCCCGCGGTGCGCGCGGGGCGGGTGCTGGTGGTGGACACCATGCTGGTGAGCCGCGCCTCGGTGCGGCTCGGCGAGGCGGCGATGTCACTGGCCGCGCTCCTTCACCCCGGGGTGACGCCGTGAGCGACCGCTCGTGAGACGGACGCTCTTCTGGGCCGCCGTTCCGGCGCTCCTCCTCCTCCTCATCGGCGTGGCGGTGGGAGTGGGCGCGATTCCGCTCTCGGTGGCGGACGTGGCGCGCGCGCTGGTTGGCGAGGGAGATCCCACCGCCGTGGCGATCATCCGCACCCTCCGACTCCCTCGCGCGCTGCTGGCCGCGCTGGTGGGTGCCGGGCTCGGCATGGCGGGGGCGGCGCTCCAGGGCTCGCTGCGAAATCCGTTAGCGGAGCCTTACCTGTTAGGCGTGTCCGGCGGCGCCGCCGTGGGCGCCGTGCTGGCCGTGGCCGCCGGCATCGGCGCGGCGGCGCTACTCCCG
>DATFFZ010000136.1:0-5384 GCA_035249845.1 Gemmatimonadaceae bacterium | reverse complement strand
GCAGCCGGCGGGCGCGACGCCACGACGCGCGACGGTGGTGTCATTTCCCTGGTGCGGATGGCGGCCTGCGACAGCGCCGGCAGGAGCTCACCCACCGAGAGCTCGGGCACACGAATCACCAGCGCCTCGTTCCCGAGTCCGAGCTTGATCAGCAGCCCCGGGTAGTCCCCTTCGGTGTACAACTCGAAGATGATCGGATCGCTGGATAGCTCGGTGGTTCTCAGCGTCGGCTCCGCTCTGCCCGGAATCCGCCGGCGCGGGCGGCCGAGGGCGGTGTTGGCCGAGTCCAGCCACGCGAGAAGCGAGAGCGCGTCCAACGTTTTCGGCTTCGTGAACGCGTCACGGTAGCCGGGGGACGCGAACAACTGTACCATCCCGGTGTTCGTCGCCCGCACCCAGACCGCGGCACCGCCAAATTGGAAGGAGCCGATCTCCTCGAACCGCGACTGCGCATCCAGCCGCGACGCGGAGATGGCAAGAGCGCCGATGAGGGGTATGACGGAGAGTGCCGGCAGGCGAGCCGGACGGATCTGGGCAGAGCGCACGACGACAGACTCCAGGGTGGGAGCTTCTCCACTGTTCGACGAGGTCGCGCGCCACGGGCAACAGATTTGGAGACGATTCGCGAACGCAGGCCACGAGGCCCCGTCGACGGCGGCGGGCGGCTAGATCGAATGGAGGCGGTATGCGCTTGTCATTAAATGGGTTGGTGCTTGGCACATTACTTATCTTGTCAAGTGCGTGCGGCGGTTCGCGATCCTCCACGCAACCGCCGCGGCAGGAAGACGCGAAAACCTTCCTCATCGTGGATAATCGCGGGCCGGTGGACATGACCGTCTACGTCCTGCGCGGCGCGCAGCGATATCGCCTCGGAATTTGTCCCGGCACGTCGACGCGGCGATTCCAGATTCCCGGCTCGCTCGTCTTCGGCGCCACGCCGCTGCGATTCCTGGCCGACCCGATCGGCAGCAACCGCACGCCGGTGAGCAACGAGATTCCCGTTCGCCCGGGCGATGAGGTGCGGCTGTTGATCCCCTGGTCGAGCTGAGCGCGCGCTTACATCCCAGCCCGCTGCCGGACCCCGGGGCGTGCGTCCGGCAGCTCTCGCGTCAACCGATCGAGGAAGCGCGTGTAGGCTTCGAATTGCACCGAGATTGCGTGACGCGCCGACGATAGATACCGCACGCCACCTGACAGGTCTGGCGCCGGCTGACGCATCAGTGCTTCAAGACGCCGCGCCCCGTTCCCCTGCTCTTCTCGCGCCCGGATGGCGCGGGCCATCAGCTCGGCTTGCCGGCTGACGATCGGATACGCACCGCCGTCGGCCTCGAAGAGGCCCAGCACGTACAGGTTGGGATGACGACGGTGGAGGACTCCGGCCCACAGATCGTCGGCCGGCGCGCGGCTGGAGATGACACCCTCCGGCAGGCAGGGAAAACCCACTACGTAGCCCGTCGCCCAGATGATGACGTCGGCCTCGATCTCGCTGCCGTCCACGAACCCCACGCGACGGCCGCGCAATTCCTGAACGTCGGGCTTGGCGGCGACGTCGCCGTGCGCCAGATAGTGGAGCAGCTGCGAGTTCACGATCGGGTGGCTTTCCAGCACCTTGTGATCGGGACGCGGAAGTCCGAGTCGCGTCAGGTCGCCCACGACCACACGCAGCAACAACGAGAGAAGCGGTTGCGCCAGCCACGCGGGTAGCTCCGGTCCACCGCGAAAGAACGCATCGGTGGGCTTGCCGAAGATGTGCTTGGGGAGGAAGTGGTAGCCGCGTCGAAGGCTGATCCATGCCTGACGAGCAGTGGCCGCCGCATCACAGGCGATGTCGCACCCTGAGTTCCCGCCGCCCACCACCAGCACCCGCTTCGTTCGAAAGGTTTCCGCGTTGCGGTACTGGAAGGAGTGATACGCCTCCCCCTCGAAGGCCCCCGGATACACCGGCATCCTGGGCGTCCACTGGTGCCCGGTGGCCAGGACGAGCCCGCGATACCGGCGTCGCTCGCCCGAGGAGAGCCGCACCTCCCAGAGATCCCCGACCGGACGCGCCTCCTCCACTTCCACGCCGAATTCGACGTGCCGCCGCAGATCGTACGCGCTGGCGAAGGAGTGCAGGTAGTCGCGAACGAGCCGCCACCCGGGGTAATCGGGATACGACGCCGGCATCGGGAAATCGGAGAAGGCCGACTGTGTTTTGGAGGAGATGAGGTGCGCCGAGTCGTACATGGGCGTCCGGTCGGCGTCGCCGTTCCAGATGCCGCCGACGTCGCGCTGGCGCTCGATCACCTCGAACGCGATCCCCGCGCGCGCCAACGCCCGCGCCGCGCCGAGGCCGGCCGGCCCCGCCCCGACGATGCAGTAGCGCTCGGCGGGACCTCTCGAGTCGGATTCCCGCGCCCCGGGGGGCACGTGAAGCGCTGGCGTCGTCATGGTGAGGGAAGATGGCCCCCTGCCCCGGCGGGAGCAAACCAATCTCGCGCTCTCGTTGTCAAAGGTGCGCAGTCGGGACTCACCCTCGGAGGATGGTCATGCGTGCACTACTCGTTCTCGCCGCACTCGTTGCATCGGCCGCGTTGGCACCGTCGTCCACGCCCGCACAGGAGAGCGACGAGGAATGGCTCCAGCGTTGCGAGGATGACGGCTGGGACGATGGTCGGCGGGAGCGCTTCTGCGAGGTGCGCGAGTACGGCTTTCGCCCAGGCGGAGCGACGATCCGGATCGACGCGGGACAGAACGGTGGGATCACGGTGCGCGGCTGGGAGCGGGATAGCGTGGCGGTGAGCGCACGCGTTCAGGTCCAGGCGCGCACCATGGAGCGGGCGCGCGAGGTGGCGCGATCGATCACCATCGAGGCGGATCGTGACGGCATTCGTTCCAACGCCCCCAGCACTGGCTCGTCGACCGGCTGGGCGGTGAGCTACGTGGTGTACGTGCCGCGGAGGTCGGCACTCCGCGCCGACACGCACAACGGACCGATCGGCGTCCATGATGTGACCGGCGAGATGACGCTGCGCGCGCACAACGGGCCGCTGTCGCTGCGCGGGGTTGGGGGCGACGTGCGCGCCCGCACGACGAACGGGCCGCTCACGGTGGACCTCGACGGAGCGCGCTGGAGCGGTGCCGGGCTCGACGCGGAGACCCAGAATGGTCCCGTCGATCTCACGATCCCGGAGGGCTACTCGGCCGAGCTCGAGACCGGAACGATCAATGGCCCCATGCGCATCGGTTTTCCCATCACCATCCAGGGTCGCTTCCACAAGCACATCAACACCAAGCTCGGGAGTGGTGGCCCGCCGGTGCGCGTGATCACGACGAACGGTCCGCTGGTGGTGCGGCGCGGTTAGGCAGGAAGAACGAGCGGTCTTTGGAGCACGAGGAAAGCGCCGGTCGGCTTCATCGACCGGCGCCTTCGTTTGCCCTCACGCTCCCACCCTCCGCTCGCCGCGTCCCGGCCCTCACATGCAATGGCCAGCGCACCACTCTCTTCCCCTCCTCTCCTCCCCACGCGTTCCGGATTCGCGCGATGAAGGGGGCGATGGGGTCGCGCCCCTCCTTCGTCATGTAGCGGCGCGTCGCGGACCACGTATAGAGGTACCCTTCGACATCGCCTAACGACATCGGCCGCTCCATCGCCATCTCGGGCGCGCGCACCTCCTCGAAGGGGAGCTCGAGACCGCGATACCCCTCGTCCACCATCCGCCGCTCCGGTGGCCAGTACGCACCCAGCACGCCGTGATACAGGTCGTGGAGCGGCGGGTCGAGATCGGCGCCGAGCGAGCAGAGGCCATACCCCCACACCGCCACCCCGCCACCCGGCGCCAGCACGCGCGTCGCCTCCTCGAAGAACGCGGCGGGGTCGAGCCAGTGCATGGACTGCGCGACGGTGACGAGGTCGGCGGCGCCGTCGGGGAGGCCGCTCTCCTCCCCCATCGCCACGCGATACTCCACCCGGGGATGCGGCGTGGCGTACGCGATCTGCGCCGCGCTGGCGTCGGTGGCCAGCACCCGCTCGTAATATCCGGCCAGCCCCACCGCCGCCTGTCCGTTCCCGGTGGCGCTGTCCCAAGCCAGGTGGTGCGCCGCGCTCAGCCCGGCGACGAACTGAAAGAGCGCCGGCGGGTACGTCGGGCGAAACTCGGCGTACTGGCGGGCGTGTCCCGAGAAGTGGTCCGCGAACTCGGCCACGCCTAACGAGTCGCTCGGCGCCTGACGAAGTACCCGGCGTAGCCGCGCGACTCCATGTCGCCGGTGATCCCCCAGTGCGGGATGTAGCGGGCACGCACCTCGTCCACCGGCCGCATCATCGCCTCCCGCGACGGCGCCGTCGTCTCGAGGAGGTACGTCACGTCGTCCCGAGTGAAGACCACCCACACGTGCGAGATGGCGGTTCCGTCGTCGCGCAGCGCCTCGCCGGTCACCAGCTCGGCGCTGTGGCCGAGCTCCACCAGCTTGCGCCACGCCCAGAGCGCGTGATCCTCGCAGTCGCCCTTGCGCAGCTGCTCGAACGTGCGCGGGTGCTGCCAGAAGTCGTGCTCGTGAAAGAGATCCCGGTCGCGAACGTACTCGCACGCCAGGAGCCACTCGCACAACTCGTCCAACGAGCCGACCCGCACCCGGCTCTCCCCCTCGAAGTACCAGCGAAAGTCCCGCACCGCTCCGGCCCCGAAGCGCTGCAACGGCACGCGCTGCGGGACCGCAGTCCAGGGATCATGGTGGGCCGGATCCGGCCGGGCGAAGCGCCGCAACAACGCGCGGAGCCAGTCGCGCATCAGCTCGAGGTGGCGGCCTGCCGACTGCGGGCGTGCACCTCCTCTTCCGTCAGCCCGTACAGGGCCGGCGTCTTCACACCGAGCATCCCGAGCATGAGGTACAGCTGTCCGCGATGATGGATCTCGTGCTCCACCATCGAGCGCAGCCACTTCCACGTGGTGATGGGGGTACCGGCGGGCGTGCTGCACTTCTTTGCCAGGTCATCCGGCGTGAGCGCGCGATAGAGCGGCAGCGACTCCTGGTGCATGCGATCGAGATAGGAAAGCACGGCGTCGCGTCCGTCGGCCAGCTCGCGGCCGTGGCCGGGATAGCGGCTGGGCCGGCCGCTCACGTTCTCGGCGAACATCCAGCGCTCGATGGCGCCGAGGTGCCTGACGATGTCGCCGAGCGTGAAGGCCTCGGGGCGATGGGTCCACTCGATCCGGTCGTCGGGGATGCAGTGCGCCACCCGGCGCGTGCGCGCGCGCACGGACTCGAAGTACGCGAGAAACGCGTCGACGTCGTGAATCTCCATGGCCGGAACGGGACGCGGGGTCGCCGGCGACGCGGCGAACGTCAGTCTCGAGCGGGGTTCCCCAGCAGACGGTACAGCGCGTCCAGCCGCTGCGCCAGCC
>DATFFZ010000135.1:0-22058 GCA_035249845.1 Gemmatimonadaceae bacterium | reverse complement strand
GAGGTGTTGGCGAAGGCGGGCCTTTGCCCGCCTTTGTCGCATCGTGGCGCTGGAATGATGTTGGCTGCGTGGGATGGGTGGCCGAGTGGTTTAAGGCACACGCCTGGAAAGCGTGTGGGCCCGAAAGGGTCTCGCGGGTTCGAATCCCGCCCCATCCGTCGATCTTTAGCGACCTAGCCGCTTCGCCTCGCGCTGACCGCGAGGCGGTTTCTCGTTCTGCCGTACGTTCCAGCTGTCCGTCCCGTCGGGCTACGGCCTCCACCAGTACGGGCTTCCTTGCCGCGAGCGCAGCGCGCTGCGTTGCCTCCTCAGGTGCTCGATAGCAGACCCAGTAGTGGTCACCGCCTTGGCGAGACCACGATGCAACCGCCGGTACGCGCGAGCCCGGCAGCAGATCGCCGCCGTCAAGGCGTCGTCGAGCTTTCCATCGCGAGCGGGATGAAGCGGCCGGCGTCGATCTCGCCGTTGCGCACCGTGTAGAGTGTGAAGCCGGAGGGGAACGTCATCGTCCCCAACTGTCCAGGACCCACGATCGCGGCGCACTGCTCGAATCGTGTCTTCCGGCCGCTGATCTCGTAGACGAGGCGCTCGCCCGCATGAATGTGCGCGCCCAGCGCCAACGGATACGGACGGCCACTGAGCATGTCCAACACCTGCACGACGTTCGACACGGTGTGCCGAAACGTCAGCTTGCCGTTGATTCTGCCCACCGAGCTCACCGGTGGCAGGTCGACGTAGCCGATGAGACTCTCGAAAGCGCTCACCATGGGAATGTGATTGAACGTCACTACCGGCATCGTGCGCGGAATCTGCGCGAGGTCGCGCTCGAGCCACGCCATCTGCACGCTGTCGACGTAGCCGTAATACGCTGAATCGTCAATCGACACGGAGTTGAGACCGACGAAGTGAACTCCGCCCCACGTGAAGGAGTAGTAGTCCGGCCCAAGGTAGTGGCGATACATCCCGCGACCGTAGAGCGGGTGCGTCCGAGGGATGTTCCAGCGGGAGCGGATGATGCCGAAGTTCTCATGGTTTCCCGGCACGGTCCAGAGCGGCGTGGTGAATTGGCGCGCCTCGGCGACGAAGAGATCGTAATACGATGTCGCCAGAGATTCTTGCTGGCTCATGGCATCGCGGATCAGATCGCCGGCGATGAGCGCGAACGCCGGATCCAGCGAGTCGACGAGAGCGCGAAACCGGCGCGTGCGTTGGACGACGGCGGGAGCAATGTGCGTGTCGGACGCATGAACGAAGGTGAACTCCGAGACACGCGGGACGGGACGCAGCGCGAAGTCTCGTGACGCCACCGGCTCGCTCGTGCTTCGCCAGAACGAGCCGACCGCACGGTATCCGTCAGGAACGGACACGAAGATGATCCCGCTCGCGCCCGCCGCCATGCCAAATGCCCCGGAGGAATCGGTCGTGACGACGGCGTCCTGATTCGAGACGACGACGCCCGGCAGCCCTCGCTCGCCCCGATCCCGGACGCCGTTGCCATTGGTGTCGGCGAACACGACGCCTCGCACCGAGGTTTGCTGAGCGCGGAGCAGGGGTACAACACCAATGGACAGTGCGAGAAGGGCAAGCGGGAGGCGCATGGATGATCCGACGAAAAGGTTGGTGAGGGCGACCGCCGAAAATCTTCCCTCGGTGACGCGTCGAGCACCAGAACCACTTTCCGTCAAATGCACGTCAAGCTCGCAGTCCATGTACGATCCATGGATGAGCGAGATCACCTCGGGCTCGGATCCCGCCCGATTCGCTCGAGCTCGAATGAGCAAACGGCCTCCGCTCTTCTCGAGCGGAGGCCGCTTGCGCCTCTTGCCGCCGGTGGATTCGTCGGGCTATGGCTTCACCACCCGGTACATCCACGCGTCCCCACGATAATCGCGCCACATGATCGCGGCGCGCTTCAGGTCGCGCGAGACGCTCAGCGTGGTCGCCACGTGTCCGACCGTGCCGAGCTGCTGCTCCTGTCCCGGCCCGGTGACCTTGCGGACGCTCACCGCGTCGCTGCTGCTCCACACCATGAAGGCGATCGCGCCATCGTCCAGCCACATCGCGTACGCGCTCTCGGCGAAGCTCCGCGCCCAGGGAACGGGCGTCCCCCCCGCGGTTGGCACCACGTCGACGCGAGCCGTATCGCTGGTCGAGGCTCCCCATCCGGTGAGCAGCAGCCGCGTACCGTCCGGGGACGCGTCCACGTCATTCAGCGCTTCGAACCACGCGGATTTCGCAATCTCATGTCGCTTTCCGCTCTGCTCGACGATGACACGGTCCCGACGCTTCGGAATCCACGCCCATCCATCGCGCAAAGCGGTCATGCTGGCGATCGCCGAGTCCGGCAGCTCGATCGCCTGACCGCTCGCGCCCGTGCGGACATCCATGCGCACGAAGCGCGAGCCCACGTCGGTCATCGATCGAACCAGCACGGTCACGGAGTCGAGCCATCGCGCGCCCACCACGTTACCGGAGGCGTTCAATGGAGACTCGGCGCCGCCCGCGAAGGGCATCACGGAGAAACGCACCTGATCCGCTCCCGCGGACACGGGCACGCTGCGACGCAGCAGCAGGCGCTCGCCGTCGGGCGACACGGAGGCATTCACCCGATTCGACGCCTGCATGAGCGGCGCACCGGTGGGCAACGTCCCCTTCAACAGGTCGGGGAGGCCCGCCGCGATCACCGAGAACGAATAGCTGCCATCGTCCACGGCCATCTGCAGGCCGTCCGCGGTGACGGAGAGGTTGGAGAAGCGCCCGCTGTAGATCGTGTCCTGATGCGCGGCCAACTTTCCGTTGGACGGATCGAGCGCCACGCGCACCACGGCTTCGGCGACGGTCGGGCCCGCGCGCGTCATCCAGAGGGCGTCGCGCGACGCCGCGCCTCCGCACGTGCAGGAGTTCAACAGCTTGTCGGTCACGGTGCCATTGCGCTCGAGCACCTGCCAGAGTCCCTGCGGCGGCTGAATGACCAGCGCCACGAAGCGCGAGGTGCCTGGTATCGACACCAGCGAAGCCAGCGATGCACCCGGCCCGGGCACGCGCAAGCTGTCGCGCACCGTGCCATCCAGACTCGCAACGCGCACGAGGAACGCCGAGTCGGAGGAGCCGGCGGAGCCGAGGAGGAGCGAGTCGCCACCGGCATAGAAGGTGGCGGCGCCAGCAGTCAGAAAGCGTGGCTGCCCTCCCAGCGCGGAGACGATGTAGCTCCCATAGCGGGCGCCAACCGTGCCGAACATCATGAGATTGCGGCGATCGGGGCTCCATTCGAGACCATAGGCGGCGGTGGCGCCCTCGAGCACCCGTCGCGTGGTCGTGCTGCCGACGTCCTGAACATCGATCGCAAAGCGGCAGTCCGCGCCCGTGCACTCCTTGGCGAAGTAGGCGAGCTGCTTGCCGTCGGCAGAGAGCGTGGGGGCGCTGATCCTCCCCGTGAAGGTGAGCTGCGTGCGATCGCGCAGCGCCGCCGAGGTGTCCTCGCGCCGGAAGCGACCGGTGGCGGCGAGGAGCGCGCTGGCTCCGAGGACGGCCACGATCGCGGCGCCGGCGACCATCGTCTTCAACGAACGCGGCCGCGCTGCCGCCGTGACGGCGGTGCTCCTGGCGAGATCGGCGGTGGGCACCGAAGGCCCCTCCAGCGCGCGGCTGAAATCGGCGACGCTCGCGAACCGGTCGGCGGGCACCTTCGACAACGCCTTGGCGACCGCGGCGTCAACGTACTCCGCCACGGTCGGGCGCACCGTGCGAATGTGCACCGGTGCCTCGGTCAGCAGCTTGGCGATGACGGCCTGCACGGTCTTTCCCGTCATCGGTGGCTCGCCCACCAGCATCTCGTAGAGCACGGACGCGAGCGAGTACAGGTCGCTGCGCGCGTCGAGGTGGCGGTCACCGGTGGCCTGCTCGGGACTCATGTAATGCGGCGTCCCCAGCGACAGTCCCGTCTCGGTGAGTCGGCTTCCGCCCGACTCCTGAACGGCCAGCGCGATGCCAAAGTCCGCCAGCATCGCCTCCCCTTCCTGGAGCAGGATGTTCTCGGGCTTGATGTCGCGATGCACGACGCCCTTCCGGTGCGCGTAGTCGAGCGCGCTGGCCACCTGCCTGGTGATGGCGAGCGCCTGCTCCACGCCGAGCTGCTGCTCCCGGTTCAGCAGGTCACGCAGCGACTCACCACGTACGTACGGGAGCACGTAGTAGAGGAGCCCGCCGGCGCTCCCGGAATCGATGAGCGTCAGAATGTGCGGGTGGTCGAGCCGGGCCGTGATCTTCACCTCGGAGAGGAATCGCTCGCTCCCCAGCACCGCTCCCAGCTCGGGACGGAGCACCTTGAGCGCCACCTGCCGCTCGAGCTTCAGGTCATCGGCGAGGTACACCGTGGCCATCCCGCCCTGGCCGATCTGGCGCTCGATGCGATAGCGATCGGCGAGGATCGCCTCCAGCTTGGGGGAGGTGTCGGGCATGAGGCTCTCGGGGCTCGGGACGTGGCGATCACTTCTGGCAGCGCCAATATGATGTGACGACTGTCTCAACGCGAGACGCGCGAGGGCGCGCCCCTACGAATTCGTCTCGAGTCCGCTTGATGACGTCCGGATGTGATTTGCGCCCGGGGAGGAGTCTCGATAGACTTCGGTGGTCGGACCATTCATGGGAGGCTCCATTGGTCGACCCCTGCGATTGCCCCGGCTGCTCGGGTGACTGCTGCCCGTGCGGTTGCTGCGGGTGATGCCCCTGGTGGGCAAGAGAGGCGGCGCTCATTTCGGGCGCCGCCTCTTTTTTACGCGATAGTACCCGATCCAGGCGCGCTTTGCTCGAACACCTCCGCGCGGTGCGCGAGCCTAACGGGAGCGCCGGAGCGTCAACGGCGCGCCGCCTCGTACGCCGCCGTCTTGGTGGAGTCGGCCGCGATGGCGTACATGAGGGAGTCCAGTCCGTCCATCGTGAGGTCATGGGCCACGAGGATCGAGTCCGCCTTCTCCGGCGCCGCGTCGATCGCTCGCGCGACGGTGGCCGCCAGCTGCACGTCCGACGACGCTGCCGTCCGCGCGGCGGCGCTGTCCCCGGCGGTGGCCCCACCCTCGCCAGCTCCTCCGCCGCAGGCGCACACGAGTAGCGCCGACACGCCGCACAGCAGCAGTCGTCCGCTCATGGTCTCCTCCCCGCGCTCTTTCCCTTGCTGGTGTCGGCCGATGCCTTGTCGCGGTCTCGCTCGCGCGCGGCGGGGGCGCCTTTGCCCTTCGTCATCGCTTCCAGGGAATCGACGTCAGGGGAGCGCCCCGCGCCCCTGGGCGCGGCTCTCCCTTCATCGCCCGCCTTACCCCGGCTGGCGCCCATGCCGCGCCGGGCCTGCTCCGCGTGGATCGCGTCCGCCAGCTCCCGTCCTCGCAGGCCGAGCGAGAGCTGGGAGTTCACGAACGCGCCGAAATTGTCCCTCGGCCCGCCCGCTTCCACGGCGTCGATCTCGCGGCGCAAGATCTCCTCGGCGTCCGCAGCCGGGACCCGCCGCCGCTGGAGCGAATCGAGCACTCGCTCGATCGTGCTCCCCGGGATCCCCGCGCGCCGCCCCTCTTCGATCGTTCGCGGCAAGTTGAGGATGTCCGCGATTCTCGAGACGTCCATCGTCTGCTGGGCCCCCGCCGCCGAGCCCGACATGGCGAGCGCCATGACCAACCACGATGCGCGCAAGCGTCCTCCCCAATGTTTGTTGCCACGAGAATGCACGTGCCGCGGGAGCGCTGTCAAATGGCTACGCGCGTACGTTGCGCTGCCACGTCCGACTCCTTCCGATGTGAGAGCGGCGCCTCCTCGTCGCGCGCCCGATCGACGTAGTATCTGTATCGGCATCCCCGCTGCCGATCGAGGATGAGCGCGCCGAGCACCGCGGCGATCAGCACGATCGCGGCGGCGATGAGGGTGATCCACTGAGCGATTTCTCGGTCCATCGGCTCCTGCTCGTAGGGAGTGCGTTGAGGTCGCGCCTACGCACGTCGCATTCGCAGAAACCATGCTACCCGGGCGTTGTCGCGCGCCTGGCGTGGGCTACGAGTTTCCCTTCGCCGTCCGTACGCTAGATTGCAGGTCCCGCGGGGCGGTAAGACACCGCGGAGGATTCACGCTAACCGCTTGCCAACGCCCTCTCTCTGCCATGAGACTCACACGTCTTTCCCTCCTGCTGCCGCTCGTCGCGCTGCCGACCATGGCGTCCGCGCAGAGCATGCCCGACGGCGCGTTCATCGTCAGGCTCGGCACCGACACCATCGCCGTCGAGCGCTTCTCGCGCAGCGGCAGCGAGTACAGCGTCGAACAGGTTTTGCGCAGTCCGCGCACCACGCTGCGCCACTCGCACCTCGGCCTCACACCGGCGGGGGAGATCACGCAGATCTTCTACATGAACCACGTGATCGGCGACATGGCCGCGCCGCTCCTGGGCTACACCAAGCTGACGCTCGATGGCGGCGACAGCGCGGTGGTGGAGATGAAGCAAGGGGATTCCACGCGCACGCGCCGCGTCCCCGCGCCGCGCGGAATGATCCCGCAGCTCCCGACGTCGTTCCTCCCGTACGAGATGGCGGCAACGCGCCTGCGCGCGGCGGGAGGCGACAGCCTGGCGGTGACGCTGGTCGGTCCGGGTGGAGGCACGATGCCGATCGTCGCCCGCAAGCTGGGGAGCGACTCGATGACCTTCCAGCTCCCCTTCCTGACGTACCGGGCGCGCGTGGATGCGAACGGCCGGATCATGGGGCTCTACCAGCCGCTGGGGACCGCGGTGGAACGCGTTTCCAACGTCGACATCAACGGGCTGGCGACGACGTGGAAGAAGCTGGACGAGGGAGGGAAGGCAATGGGCGCGCTCTCACCGCTCGATTCCACCACCGTGAAGGTGGGGGACGCGACGATCTCCCTCCGCTACGCGCGGCCACGGACGCGGGGACGCACGATCTTCGGCAACATCGTCCCCTTCGACACCGTGTGGCGCACCGGCGCGAACGACGCCACGGTGTTCGCCACCGATCAGGAGCTCAGGATCGGCAACACGACCGTCCCCGCCGGGCGCTACACGCTCTTCACGCTCCCCTCGCGGAGCGCCACGCTCCTCATCCTGAACAAGGAGACGACGCGAGACGGCGAGCCGCTGGCCGGCACCGACTACGACTCGAAGAACGACCTCGCACGGATCCCCATGACGACGCGCACCGTCTCGGCGCCGGTCGAGCAGCTCACGATCGAGCTCCAACCGGGCTCGGCCAGGCAGGGCGTGCTGAGGATCGTCTGGGACAGCCGGGAGATGACGGTGCCGGTGGTGGATCGGTAGGCCTCATTACCAGTCTCCACCGGAGCACCCGATGACCAGCCCACAGCGCCTCCCCGAAGAATCGCGTCGCCAGTGGGCGGACATCGCCGTCATCGTCGTCGGCGTTGCACTCCTCGGCCTGGCGATCTGGGGTGGCCCGATACTCACCGGCGTCGATGATGAGATCGCCTACGCGCACGCGGTGTGGCTGGTGTACGCCGGGGCAGGGGCCCTGGCCATCGCCGGCGTCATCGCGGCGCAGCGATGGTCCACCCGAGGGCTCGGCCGCGCCCTGGTGATCGTCGCCGCGCTGGGGCTGCTGGCCAGCCTCTTCGCCTTCCGCGACCTCGGCGCCCGCGCCTGGTTCGCCACCATCCTGCCGGCGCTGATCTTTCTGATCGCCTCGCGAAGCCTGGGTCCGCTGCCGCCGCCAACCTGAGGCGGGACCGCAACTTCCCCACAGCTTTCCACATCGCCGCGAAGTACCCCTCCCGGGGTACCAGGTTGACTCGCGCATACCCCGCTACAATATTCAACCACATGGTTGAATATGCCGACCCGGAGCTCGACCGGATCTTCGGCGCGCTCTCCCACCCTGCGCGTCGGGCCATGCTCGCACGCCTGACCAAGGGCGACGCCACGGTCGGCGAGCTGGCCGAGCCCTTCGACATGTCGTTCGCCGCGGTGTCGAAGCACGTGGGCGTGCTGGAGCGCGCATCGCTCGTCCGACGCGACGTGATCGGACGCGAGCATCATCTGCGGATCGACCCGATCGCGCTCCGGGAGGCCGCGGAGTGGGTGGAGCGGCACCGCCGCTTCTGGGAGGAGCGGTTGGACTCACTCGAGCGTCTGCTCGCCGGAAAGCGGAAGCGGTCTCGCGCTTGATCCCACCTTCTGAGCGGTTAAGGGCTTGCAGCGACGCACGTAACGCAGCCATACCTCGCCCATTGCTCGAGGTAAGGTGGTTCGCGGCGCCCGCCGCCCGTGCCGTTTGGTCGCCGTCGAGAGTCTAGAAAGTGCGGCGCCCCGCACTCGCCTGGGGAGTGCGGGGGCGCCGACGCTTACCTCCCGCACGGGATGTCATGACCGCTCACGCTCTGGCGAGCCGTCGCTCGCCGATTGCGCGTAAACGCGTCTCGCGTCTGGCGCCGATGGCCGCCGTCGCGCTGCTGCTCATCTCCGCCGCGCCCGCCATGGCGCAGGTGCACCGCCGCGCCCCTGACCTCTACGTGGTGGCGATGAGCTACGAGCCGTCCCGCACCTTCCAGTGCACCGACGCGCGCGGCGCGCCGCAAGGGAAGAGCGAAGTCACCCTCTCTCCCGACGGCGCCGTCCTGGCCAGCGCCACGACCCGCCAGATCTGCCTCTTCGACGTCTTCTCCGGAAAGCGCTTCAAGACGCTCTCGGTGCCGTCGCTCGAATACACGGAGGGTGTGGAGGAGGGAGGGAACTGGGGGCTGACCTACAGTCCCGATGGGACGATGCTGGCGGTCTTCACCGACCGATTCCGCGAGCACGGTGAGCGCGGGATACTGCTCTGGGACGTGGAGCTGGAAGCGATCACGCAGCGGCTCGTGATCGGTCAGGGGCTCCGCGATTGGGTGAGCGCGATCTCCTTCAGCGGTGATGGGCGCCTCATCGCCACCGCCGGCGCCGACGGACGCGCCCGCGTGTGGGATGCGGAGACCGGTCGCGTGGTCCGCATCTGGTCGGCGGAGTTTCCGGCGCGCGCCGTGGCGTTGAGCCCCGACGGGCAGGTGGTCGCCGTCGGCGGCGACGACACCATCGTCAGGCTGTACGACATCGCCAGCGGCGACCTCGTCGGCTCCTTCGAGGGACACGAGGGGCGGATCAACTCGCTCGCGTTCAGTCCCGACGGCCGCCTGCTCGCCTCGTCCTCCAGCGACGGCACCATCAAGATCTGGCACGTGCAGCTCCGGAAGTACGTCCGGACCATCGACGGCATGGCCACCAGCCTCGCCTTCGCTCCCGACGGAAAGCTCCTGGCCACCGCCGCGGGCGGCGCCTTCCGCCTGTGGGACACTGAGTACGGTGAGATCGCGCGCACGCTGGTGGTGGACTCGTCCGAGCCCGATGCCTTCCGCTGCATGCGCGTGGCGTACTCCGCCGACGGTCGCACCATCGCCTGCAGCGACGAATCGGGAGTGGCGCGACTCTGGCGCACCGAGCTCATCGTCGCGCCCGACTTCGGCTCGCGCGCGGCGGTGGTGGGCGCCGCGCGCGACAGCAGCTCGAAGACGCCGGAGCGAAGCTCGCCCTGATCGAGTGATGCGCGCATCACCGCGCGCGCGTCGCCAACGTCACCCTTCTATCCCGCCGCCGGCGTCGCCATATTTTGCGCGATGCCCACCACTCAAACCACGGTCCTCGATGCGCGCGCCGTCGAGCGCACGCTCCGTCGCATGGCGGACGAGATCGTCGAGCTCAGCGGTGGCACCGAGGGGCTGATCATCGTCGGCATCCAGCGCCGTGGCGTGCAGCTGGCCGATCGCATCGTGGAGATGATCAAGGAGCGCGACAACGTGAGCGTGCCACGCGGCGCGCTCGACATCACGCTGTACCGCGATGACCTCCAGACGGTCGGACCGCGTCCCGTCGTCGGCCCCACCGACCTCCCGTGGAATCTCGACCACAAGCGCGTGGTGATCGTCGACGACGTGCTCTACACGGGTCGCACCGTGCGCGCGGCGCTCGACGAGCTGGCCGACTTCGGCCGCCCCGCGCGCATCATGCTCGCCGTGCTGGTGGACCGCGGTGGACGCGAGCTGCCGATCCACGCCGACGTGATCGGGAAGTCCATGGCGGTGGACGCGCGCGACCGCGTGGACGTCCTGGTGCGCGACCTCGATGGACGAGACGCGGTGCTGCTGTCGAAAGGGCAGGGCGAGGATTCGGCATGACGAGTGCGCTCGGCAAGGACCTCCTGGCGCTCGAGCCACTCTCGCCCGAACAGATCAAGCTCGTTCTCGATGTCGCGGAGCCGTTCAAGGAGATCAGCGAGCGCAACATCAAGAAGGTCCCGGCGCTCCGCGGCGCGACGATCGTCAATCTGTTCTTCGAAGCGTCCACTCGCACGCGCATCTCCTTCGAGTTCGCCGAGAAGCGGCTCTCCGCCGACACCGTGAACGTGGCCGCGTCGGGCTCCAGCGTGTCCAAGGGCGAGACGCTGGTGGACACGGCGCGGAATCTCGAGGCGATGCGCATCGACATGGTGGTCATCCGCCACGGCGCCTCCGGCGCCGCGCGCTTCCTGGCCGATCGCATCGAGTCGAACGTGATCAACGCCGGCGACGGCACGCACGAGCACCCGACGCAAGGACTGCTCGACCTCCTCACCCTGCGCGACCACTTCGGCGAGCTGGCCGGTCGGCGCGTCTGCATCGTGGGCGACGTCCTGCACTCGCGCGTCGCGCGCTCGAATCTCTGGGGGCTCAAGAAGATGGGCGCCGAAGTGGCGGTGTGCGGGCCGCGCTCCCTCCTGCCGAACGCGATCGACGAGCTCGGCGTCACGGTGTTCACCCGCATCGAGCAGGCGATCGAGTGGGCCGACGCGCTCAACGTGCTGCGCCTCCAGCTGGAGCGCATGGAAGCCGGCTACATTCCGTCGCTGCGCGAGTACAACCGCGTCTTCGGCATCTCCCGCGAGCGCCTCGACCGCGCGCCGCGCGACGTCCTCATCCTGCACCCGGGTCCCATGAATCGAGGAGTGGAGATCGACTCCGACGTGGCCGACGGGCCGCACTCGGTGATCCTCGACCAGGTCACCAATGGCGTGGCGGTGCGGATGGCGGTCCTCTACCTGCTGGCCGGCGGACGCCCCGAGTTGGCGGAGGCGGCGAAAGGAGGGACCGACCGGTGAATCGGGACTCGGCCCTCGGCCCTCGGGACTCGGCGGCGCCGCTCCTCCTGCGGGGCGGGCGGGTCCTCGATCCATCGACCGGACGAGACGAAGTAGCCGACATCCTCATCCGCGACGGCGTCATCGCCGACATCGCGCGCGGGCTCGGCGCGCCTGACGAGGCGGAGATCCTCGATTGCGAGGGTGCGATCGTGTCGCCGGGGTTCGTGGACGTGCACTGCCACCTGCGCGAGCCGGGACGCGAGGACGTGGAGACGATCGCCACCGGCGCGCGCGCCGCGGCGGCGGGCGGCTTCACCACGGTGTGCGCCATGCCCAACACCGAGCCCGTCACGGACAACCAGGCGGCGGTGGGGTTCATCATTCGCCAGGGGCTGCGCGCCGCGGCGGCGCGCGTCTATCCGATCGGTGCCATCTCGGTGGGCCAGCGCGGAGAGGCGCTGGCCGAGTTCGGCGAGATGGTCGGCGCCGGCGCGGTGGCGGTGAGCGACGATGGAAAGCCCGTCGCCAGCGCCCACCTCATGCGCACCGCGCTGGAGTACGCGCAGACGTTCGAGATCCCCGTCATCGACCACTGCGAGGAGCCGACGCTGGCGCATGGCGGCTCCATGAACGAGGGACTCATGAGCGCGCGGCTCGGTCTCAAGGGGATCCCCGCCGAGGCCGAGGAGATCATGGTGGCGCGCGACATCCTGCTCGCGCGGCGCACGGGCGGGCACGTCCACCTGGCCCACATGAGCACCAAAGGCTCGGTGGATCTGATTCGCTGGGGGAAGGCGCAGGGGATTCGCGTGACCGCCGAAGTGACGCCGCATCACC
Source organism: Gemmatimonadaceae bacterium (assembly GCA_035249845.1). Lineage (GTDB taxonomy): Bacteria > Gemmatimonadota > Gemmatimonadetes > Gemmatimonadales > Gemmatimonadaceae > DATFBY01. Next base: position 10,074 of record DATFFZ010000135.1, on the reverse strand, counting down.
TGACGCTCACCGAGTCGGCGGTCGAGGGATACAACACGCATGCGAAGATGAATCCGCCCCTCCGCACCCAGGCGGATGTCGAGGCGCTGCGCGAAGCCGTGCGCGATGGCACCATCGACGTGATCGCCACCGATCACGCGCCGCACCACTACGACGCCAAGGAGCGTGAGTTCGCCGACGCCCCCTTCGGGATCGTCGGCCTGGAGACGGCGCTGTCGCTCGTGGTCACCGAGCTGGTGGAGCCCGGGGTCCTCGACCTCGCGCTGCTGGTCGAGCGGATGGCCACCGTCCCCGCGCGCCTCTTCGACCTTCCCGGCGGATCGCTCACCAGGGGCACGGCGGCCGACATCACCGTCTTCGATCCGGCGCGCGAGTTCGTGGTAGACCCCACGCGCTTCCTCTCCAAGGGGCGCAACACGCCGTACGCCGGGCGTCGGCTCCGCGGACGGGCGCTCTTCACGATCGTGGGCGGACGCGTCGTCCACCGCCTGGCGGATTGAGTGAGCACGGGGATCGGCGTCCGCCGCGACATCGTCCGCGTCTGCCAGCGGCTCTACGAGCGCGGGCTCATAGCCGGCCAGGACGGAAACGTTTCCGTTCGCCTGGGCCCGGGGCGCATCCTGGTGACCCCGGCGGGGATGTCCAAGGTCGACGTCCGCCCCGAAGACCTGGTGGAGATCACGCCGGAGGGGCGACATCTGCGGGGCTCCCGGCGCTCCTCCTCGGAGATCGCCGTCCACCTCCGGATCTACTCCCGCCGCCCCGACGTCATGGCGGTGGTCCACGCCCACCCGCCCACGGCCACCGGCTTCGCCGTGGCGGGGGAATCTTTTGACCTTTGCGTCCTTCCGGAGGTCATCTATGCAGTCGGGTGGGTGCCTCTGGTGCCCTATGCGACGCCGGGGACGGAAGAGCTGGCTGAGAAGTTCGAGCCGTACCTCGAATCGCACGACGCTTTCCTGATGGCCAATCACGGCGCGGTGACGGTCGGCCCTTCGCTCCTCCTCGCGCATCAGCGCATGGAGAGTCTCGAGCACTCGGCGAAGATCGTCCTCACGGCGCGGCTGTTGGGAAGGGTGAACGAGTTGAGCGAAGCGGACGTGGCCGCCCTGGAGGCGGCGCGTGCTCGAAGTGGAATCGGTGGAGCGTACCCGGGGTGTCCGACCCCGTCAGCGCCCCGACGAACTCGATGACGAGACGGATGAGCAACGACGTGAGCACGGAGCAGGCAGTCGCGGCGCTTCTCGGCGAGCGACAGCGGTACGAGGCGTGGCTCGGCGCCCTCGAGGCGAAGCGCGCCAGCACGCCCGCGCACATCTACCAGCGCGTTCACGCCGACTATTCGGCGCGACTCCAGCGCGTGGTGGAGCAGCTGGGCACCCATCGCACGGCGATCCAGGAGCTGGCCAACGAGTTGGGGGATCGGCTCACCTCGCTCGACATCGACGAGTCGAAGCACCGCGACGAGCGCGCCGAGGCGGAGGTGCGCTCGGCGGTCGGTGAGATGAGCAAGGAGGATGCGGCGCAGATCATCCAGCGCACGGACGCGGAGCTGCAGCGCATCAACGGCGAGCGCGCCGGCATCGCCGAGGAGCTCGCTCGCTACCGCTCGTTGCTCGAGGTGGGGATGGAGCCACCCAAGGCGCGCCCGAGCGCGGCGACGACGCAGATGCCATCACCTCCCGCGGGCGCGAGCTTCGACGAGCTGGAGTTCCTGAAGTCGGTGACGCGCAACGGAGGCGGGGCAGCGGCGCCGCCGGCCGCGCCGCCGCCGCGCGACCTGGGCGTCCCCGACATCGAGCACGGCACCGGCATGGCGATGCCGGAGCGGGGAAGCGCGTCGATCGCGTCGGATCACTCGCTCGAATCCATTCAGGGGATGCCGAGCGCGCCGGGCGTGGCGATGGAAGAGCCCAAGTCGGGTCCGCGCGCCCAGCCGCGCGAGAGCGTCCCGTCCTTCCTGAAGGACATGCCGCCCGAGCAGGTGAAGACGCTCAAGTGCCAGGAGTGCGGCACGCTCAACTATCCGACGGAGTGGTACTGCGAGCGATGCGGGGCGGAGCTGGCGGCTCTCTAGGCGTCAACGCGCGCGGGACTCGGCCATGCGAAAGGGGACGCGGCGCACGTTGCGCCGCGTCCCCTTTTGCGTGAGCCCGAAGTGTCTCCGGGACCGTCTACCTGGCGCGGGCCAGTGAGCTCTTCTGGCGGGCGGCGGCGTTGCGGTGAATGAGTCCCTTGCGCGCCGCGCGGTCGAGAAGGCTGATCGCCTGCCGTCGGTCATCGGCGGAGGACTGAGCGCCCTTCGCCTTCTTGAGCGCCGTCCGCAACGCGGAGCGCTGCGCGCGATTGCGGACGGTGGCCGCGCGCGACTTCCGCATGTTCTTCTTTGCGGACTGAATATTGGGCACGAACTACTCTCCGTTGGGTCGGTCTGAGAAGAGGGGTCGGGAGCGAGGAAACCTAGACGCGCATGTCACCGATGTCAAGGCAGGACATGGCTTTGACACACTTTGGCCAGCTCACTAGCTTTCGCACCCGAACGAGCGATCCCGGTGACCTCCGCCGGCGTCCGAGGATTCCGCCGGAATCCACCCCCTGGCCAACGAGTCGTTGGAAGCAGACACGCTCAGAAACCTCCTCCTGGTCGTGCCGGTCCTCGTGTTCTCCGTCGTCGCACACGAGTACGCGCACGGCTACGCGGCGCTCAAGCAGGGTGACACGACCGCGAAGTCGCTCGGTCGTCTCACCTGGAATCCGATCAAGCACATCGATCCGTTCATGACCGTCCTCTTCCCGCTCATGCTGTACTTCGGGTCGGGGGGACGATTCATCTTCGGCGCGGCCAAGCCGGTGCCGGTGGACCCGCGGAACTTTCGGCAGTATCGGCGCGGCGACATCATCGTCTCGCTGGCCGGCATCGCCACCAATCTGGCGTTGGCCCTCGTGTGCACCGTCCTGGCGCTCCTCTTCGGCTTTCTCGGAACCCAGCTCGCCGGACTCGCCGGAGTGTTCGCCGTCGCGCAGCTAATGATGACGACCAGCGTGTGGCTGAACCTCGTGCTCGCCATGTTCAACCTGATGCCGCTCCCGCCGCTCGACGGGTCGCACGTGGCCAAGCACTTCATGTCGCCCGGGCTCGCGCTCCGCTACACGAGGCTGGCGCCGTTCGGCTTCATGATCCTGCTGTTGCTCATGGTGCTCGACATCCCGATCATCTCCTGGTGGATGACACCCGCTTACGCGGCCGCCGGGCAGCTGCTGAGAATCATTCCGGGAGCACTCGTGCTGGCGCCGCCATGGACGTGATCGCGGCCGCCGACCTCCGCCAGGCGGAGAGCTCCGGCACGTTCGTCGTCGAGCTCGACGCCTTCTCCGGCCCGCTCGACCTCCTGCTCACGCTCATCCGCGAGGAGCAGGTCGAGATCACCGACATCCCCATCGCCCGCATCTGCGAGCAGTTCCTCTCCCGCATCCACGAGCTGGGGCTGGCCGAGGCCGCCGAGTATCTCGAGATGGCGGCGCGTCTGCTGCGCATCAAGGCGCAGATGCTCCTGCCCCGTCCCGGTGACGAGGACGGGTGGGACGACCCGCGCGCCGAGCTCGTCAGGCGGCTGCTCGAGTACCAGCAGATGCGCGAGGTGGTGGACGTCCTCGAGCGTCGCGGCGAAGCGCGTCGCAATCGGCTGGCGCGCGGCTATCTCCCGCAGGAGCCCGCGCCGGCGCAGGCGCCACTGGCCTTGTCGCTCCCCCAGCTGCTCGCCGCGGTCGACCGCGTCCTCCGTCTCGCTCTGGTGCCGACGGTGCACGACGTCGTTCCGCGAGCGCTCGACGTGGACGGCGCCATCATGGCCATTCGCGAGCTGCTCGCCCTTCGCGCCCGCGCGATCTGGGGCGATCTGGTGCGCACCGGCGCCGAGCCGTGGGAGATTCTGTCCGCGCTGCTGGCGCTGCTGGAGCTCGCCCGCCGGGGCGAGGTTCGTCTGGCGCAGCCCCGTCCCTTCGGATCCGTGGAGATATCGCGTGACGTCGCTCGCGAAACTGCTTGAGGCCGCGCTCTTCGCGAGCGGACGGCCGGTCCCGGCCGAGGAGCTCCGGGCGCTGGAGCCCGAGGCATCACCCGCCGAGATCGCGCTCGCGCTCGACGAGATCCGCGCGCACTACGACAGCGAAGGACATGGCGTGGAGCTGGTGGAGCTCGGCGGTGGATGGCAGATCCTCACTCGTCCCGAGTACACGGAGACGATCGAGCGCGCGCAGCTCGCCGCCCGGCCCGCCCGCCTCTCGGCGGCCGCGCTCGAGACGCTGGCCATCATCGCCTACCGGCAGCCGATCGGACGCGCCGACATCGAGGAGATCCGTGGCGTGTCGGTGGGCGGCATGCTTAGGACGCTGCTGGAGCGCGGCTTGATCGACGTGGTGGGGCGCGCCGAGGGGCTGGGGCGGCCGTTGCTCTATGGCACCACGCCAGTCTTTCTGGAACAGTTCGCCCTGCGACATCTGGAGGAGCTGCCGCGCGCCGACGAGCTGGCGATCGCCCTGCGCGCGGACGTGCGCGCAGAGTGAAAGCGCGCAAGACGGGAGGAGGGCGGAAGGAGGGACGGCCCGCGACGACGATGCGGATTCAGCGCGCCCTGGCGCGCGCGGGCGTGGCTTCGCGTCGCGCGGCGGAGGAGCTGGTGGCGGCGGGGCGCGTGACGGTGAACGGGACGGTGGCGGGGATCGGGCAGGTCGTGAGTCCCGCGCGCGATGACATCAGGGTCGACGGCGCGCCGGTCGCGCAACCCACCGCGACCACGTGGGTCGTGTTGAACAAGCCGGCGGGCGTGATGACGACGCGCTCCGATCCGGAGGGGCGTCGGACCGTGTTCGATCTCGTGCGCGACGCCCCGGGGCTCACCTACGTGGGCCGGCTCGATTATCTCACGGAAGGAGTCCTGCTGCTCACCACCGACGGCGCCGCCGCCCACGCGCTCACGCACCCGAGCCGGGAGATCGAGCGCACCTACGTGGCGACGGTGCGAGGGAACGCCGGCGCCGCCACTCGTCAGGCGATCCGCGGCGTCGAGCTGGACGACGGCGTCGTGCGCGCGCTCGATGCGCGTGCCACGCCGCAGGGGAAGGGGCGGTGGGAGCTGGAGCTCACCCTCGCCGAAGGGCGGAACCGCGAGGTGCGCCGCCTGTGCGAGGCGCTGGGTCTCGAGGTGGATCGCCTCGTGCGCACGCGCTTCGGACCCGTGACGCTCGGCGCGCTGGCGCCGGGGCAGAGCAGAGGGCTCACCAGGCGCGAGCGGGAGATCATCGACGCGCTCATCACGATGGAGCACTAGTCAGGGATGGAGCTACGACAGTCGACGTCGCTGCTGCTGGGCGGGAGCGGTCTGGTGGGCATGGCCGTCGCCCGCCGGCTGCTGGCCTTCGCGCCCAAGCGCATCGTCATCGCCGGCCTCACCCGAGAGGAGGCGGAGCAGGGGGCGGCCGAGCTGCGGCGCGAGGCCGAGGGCGTGACGGTCGATGCGGTGTGGGGGAACATCTTCGTCCCCGCGGACGCCAAGAACACCTTCCGCCACGAGCTGCTGGCGTCGCCCGCCATGCGCCGCCGCCTGGTGGACGAAATGCTGCGACCCACCACCGCGGAGTCGCTGGAGAACGACCTGCTCTATCAGTGGCTCTCCACCTTCACGCCCGACGTCGTCGTCGACTGCGTGAACACCGCCACGGCCTTCGCCTACCAGGACGTCTTCGCCAGCGCCAAGCGGCTCCTCGACGCGGCCCGTGACGGCACCATCGACGCCGAGCTCGTGGAGCGGCACGTGCTCACGCTCCCCACGCCGCAGCTCATCCGGCACATGGAGATCCTGTACGAGGGAATGCGCCGCGCCGCCACCAAGGCGTACGTGAAGATCGGCACCAGCGGCACGGGGGGCATGGGGTTCAACATCCCGTACACGCACAGCGAGGAGCGTCCATCGCGCACGCTCATGACCAAGTCGGCGGTGGCCGGGGCGCAGAGCCTCTTCCTCTTCCTCCTGGGACGCACGCCCGGCGCGCCGGCGACGATCGAGATCAAGCCGACGGCGGCGATCGCCTGGCGCGAGATCGCCTTCGGGCCCATCCGCCGCGGCGGCGAAGTGCTGGAGGTGGTGGACTGCGAGACCCCGATCCCGCTTCAAGACGCCTTCGGGCCCGACGCGAGCGGTTGGAAATGTCTCGGCGAAGCGGTGGAGAGCGCCTACATCAACGTCGGCGAGAACGGCCTCTTCGCCCGCGACGAGTTCGAGACAGTGAGCGCGCTCGGCCAGATGGAGCTGGTGACGCCGGAGGAGATCGCCGACGTGGTGGTGATGGAGCTCACCGGGCGTCCCACCGGAAGGGACATCGTCGCCGCGCTCGATGGCGCGACGATGGGCCCCACGTATCGCGGCGGCTATCTCCGATCGGTGGCGGTCGACGGGCTGCGGACGATCGAGCGCGAGCACGGCGTGCGATCCATCGCCTTCGAGATGTTGGGCCCGCCTCGCCTCACCAAGCTGCTGTACGAGGCGTTCGTGCTGAGTCGCATCCGTCCGTCGGTGCGCGCGCTCGCGTCATCGAGCGCGGCGGACGTTGCCGCCGAGGCCGAGGCGCTGCTCCGGCGCGGCGAGCCCGAGCTGCGGCGGCTCATCCTGTCCGTCGGGCTGCCGATTCTGCTGCCGGATGGGCGCTCGTTGCTCCGTGGGAAGACAGTCGTTGTCCTCCCGGATGGACGGGGTGCCGACATCGCGCCGCGCGGATGGGTGGACCTCCGCGTCTCGAACATGGAGCACTGGGTGCGACGCGCCTGTCAGATCGCGGCGCTGCCGCGCGACCCACGCACGGGCTCCAGCGCCCGGTGGACCGTTGCGGATCCCGACGGGCCGATCGAGCCACCGCGCATGGCCGTTTGGATCTTCGAGCACGAGGACGGTGGGTTCCGCGTCAAGCGCTAGAATGACGTCCGGAGCGGCCCCGATCTTGAACCAAGGCGCCGCGCCGGCAGTATAACCTGGAGGGCCGCTTCACCCGGGAGCGGCCCTCCCGTACTCGCGCTATCGGAGACCTCATCACGTGGCTACACGCGTCGCGCCCGCCGCCGATACGGCGCTCGTGCAGGGAATCATTGAGCAGGTCGGCCGTCGCGTGGTCGGCCAGGACTACATGGTCGAGCGCCTGATGATCGGGTTGCTGACGGGGGGCCACGTCCTTCTGGAGGGCGTCCCCGGCCTGGCCAAGACGCTCACCGTGAAGACGCTGGCGGAGACGATCCACACCACCTTCCAGCGAATTCAATTCACGCCAGATCTCCTCCCGGCCGACGTCTTGGGGACGATGATCTACGACCAGGGAACGGGAGAGTTCCGTCCCAAGAAAGGTCCGATCTTCGCGAACATCATCCTCGCCGATGAGATCAACCGCGCGCCGGCCAAGGTGCAGTCCGCGCTGCTGGAGGCCATGCAGGAGAAGCAGGTAACGATCGGCGGCACGACGTACAAGCTGGAGGAGCCCTTCCTCGTGCTGGCGACGCAGAATCCGATCGAGCAGGAGGGGACGTACCAGCTTCCCGAAGCGCAGGTCGACCGCTTCATGCTGAAGCTCCACGTCGACTATCCCTCTCGATCCGAGGAAAAGGAGATCATGCGGCGGATGTCGGGGGGACAGGAGATCCCCGTCTCGCGCGCCGCCACGCCGCACGAGATTCTCGACGCGCGGCAGCGGATCTCCGAGCTGTACGTGGATGACCGGATCATGGACTACATCGTGGACATCGTGCACGCCACGCGCTCGCCTAACGAGATCGGGCTCAAGGACCTGGTGCCGCTCATCGAGTACGGCGCCAGCCCGCGGGCCACGATCTTCCTGGCCATGGGCGCCCGCGCCCACGCGTTCCTGCGCGGCCGCAACTTCGTCACCCCCGACGACGTGAAAGCCATCGCCCCCGACATCCTCCGCCACCGGGTGCTCACCACGTACGAAGCGGAAGCGGAGGAGGTGTCGAGCGAGGAGATCGTGCGGCGGATTCTCAACAAGATCGAGAGTCCATGAAGATCGGGGAGCGGGGCGCGGGGAGCGGGGAGCGAAACGTGCGGGGTCGCGGCGCGGCGGAGCGCCGCGGAAACGGTGCTCCCCGCGCGCCGTACCCGGAGCAAAAGAGGACCGCCGTCCCTCCCGAGGTGCTCAAGCAGGTCAAGCTGCTCGAGCTGCGCACGCGCGGGCTGGTGAACTCGCTCTTCACCGGCGAGTACCACTCGGTGTTCAAGGGGCAGGGGATGGAGTTCGCCGAGGTGCGCGAGTATCAGCCGGGTGACGAGGTGCGCTCCATCGACTGGAACGTGACGGCGCGCATGCGGCAGCCCTTCGTGAAGCGCTACATCGAGGAGCGTGAGCTCACGGTCATGCTGGCGGTGGACCTCTCCGGCTCGGAGCGCTTCGGCACCGTGGCGCGCTTCAAGAGCGAGCTGGCAACGGAGCTGAGCGCGGTGCTGGCCATGTCCGCGGTGCGCAACAACGATCGCGTCGGCGTGGTCCTCTTCACCGATCGGATCGAGCACGTGGTGCCGCCCGGGAAGGGGCGACGGCACGTGCTGCGCCTCATTCGCGACATCCTCGCCTACGAGCCGGAAGGGAGCGGCACCGACATCGGACTGGCGGTGGACTACCTGGCCAAGCTCCTGCCCCACCGCTCGGTGATCTTCATCATCTCCGACTTCGTCGCCACGGACATCGAGCGCCCGCTCAAGACGATCTCGCAACGGCACGACGTGGTGGCGATCTCCATCGAGGATCCGCGCGAGCTCACCCTTCCCGACATCGGCCTGGCGCGCTTCATGGACCCCGAGCGCGGCCTGGCGCTGGACATCGACACCAGCGATGCCCGCGTGCGCGCCAGCTACGAGGAGAAGGTGCGCGCCGAGCACGATGCGCGGCGGCAGCTCTTCCGCCGGCTCGCCATCGACGAGATCGCGGTGCGCACCGATCGCAGCTACGTCGAGCCGCTCCTCCGCTTCTTCCGCTCGCGCGAGACGCGGCGGCGGCATCGGTGACCACGTCATGAGCGTCCTGCTGCTGGCGCTGCTGCTCCAGGGAGGCGTGGGGCCGGTGCAGATGGGCGCCGTCGTCCGCCCCGAGACGGTCACCGTGGGCGACCACTTCGTCGTCGCGGTGCGCGTGCGCGCGCCGCGGGGCGCGACCATCGAGTTCCCCGCGGCGGTGGACAGCTCGGCCGATGTCGACGCGGTGGACTCGCGCGTGCTCCTGCCGGGAACCGACAGCAGCGTCGTGGAGACCACCGCCACCTACCGCCTGGCGGCGTGGGATACCGGCACCGTGCCCATTCCGCTCGGCGATGTGGTGGTGGCCCGCGATGGCGCGGAGCGGCGCATCTCGTTGGGCGCGCTGCGCGTTCAGGTGCGGAGCGTCCTCCCGCCCGACACCGCGCAGCACGTCCCCAAGCCGGCGCGCGACATCCTGGCGGCCGTCCGCCCCTGGTGGCACTGGCTCCTGGCCGGGCTCATCGCCCTGGCGCTGATCGGACTCCTCATCTGGTGGTGGCGCCGCCGCCGCCGGCGCCCGAAGGTGCTGGCCATCGACGCCTACGCGCAGGCCGAGCAGGAGTTCGCGCACATCGAGAAGCTCGGTCTCCTCGACGCCGGTGAGCGCGGGCGCTACGTGGCGCTCCACGTGGAGGTGATGCGCGACTATCTGGCGGCGCGGCTCCCGCTCGCGTCGCGCTCGCACACCAGCACCGAGCTACTCGACGCGTTGCGCCACCAGCGCCTGGCGCCGCTCGACCGGCTGGCCACGCTGCTGGCTGAAGCGGATCTGATCAAGTTCGCCAGGCGACCGGTCGCCACCGAGCGAGCGAGGGAGATGGCCAAGACCGCGCGCGCGGTGGTGCACGACGTCGAGGCCGCGCACCGCGCCGAGCTGGCGCGGGAGCGCGAGAAGGAGAAGGCCGCATGATCGGCTGGCCCACCTTTCACTTCGCCTCCGCCTGGGCGCTGGCGGCGCTGCTCGTGTTGCCGCTCTGGTGGCTCTGGCGCCGTCGCCGGCGTCCGGCCG
>DATFFZ010000134.1:0-6296 GCA_035249845.1 Gemmatimonadaceae bacterium | reverse complement strand
CGCCGCCTCCCGCATGCGCTCGAGCGCTATGCGCTCGGTCGAGGTGAGGAGCCGGTCGGTATCGAGCACGATCAGTAGCGTCTCGTCATGCCGGGCGATCCCCCGCAGATACTCTGCCGCCAGCCCGCGAAAGAGCGCGGGAGGCGGGGAGAGCTGCTCGGGAGCGAGACTCTCCACCCCGAGCACCGCGTCCACCACGACGCCCAGCCACTGCTCGCCGGCGGAGAGTACCACGATGCGCGTCTCCGAGCGCGGCGCGACCCGCTCCAGCGTGAAGCGGCTCCGCAGATCGAGCACGGGGATGACGCGTGACTGGTAGTGCAGCACGCCCTCCACCCAGTCGGGGAGCTTCGGCACCGCCGTCGGCTCCTGATAGCGAAGCACGCGCTCCACCACCTGGATGTCCACCGCGAACCGGTCCTCGCCGAGGCGGAAGGTGACGACCTGCAACGCGACCGCGGCGCTCATGACTCCTCCTGGGATGTGACCGCGCACCCCTCCACCAGGGCGGCGGCATCGAGTATGGCCACCAACGCTCCCTCGTGCCTGACGAGTCCGGTGAGCACCGGCTCGGCGGCACCCCGCACCGGCGCTGGGCGGAGCTGCCCCGCGGCCAGCTCGAGCACGTCCTCCACCTCATCCACCGCCAGCCCCACGTGGCGTTCGCCGTCGCGCAGCACGAGCGTGATGGCGTCGGCGGCGCTCTCGAGACCGAGCACGCGCGACGGCGAGTACACGGGGAGCAGCCGCCCGCGCCAGTCCACCACGCCGCGGAGATGCCGCTCGCGCGTGGGAACACCGTGCAGCGCCGGGAACTCCACCGCCTCTTCGACGCTGGCCAGATCGAGCGCGAAGAGCTCGCTCCCCACGCGGAACATGAGCAGGGAAATCGTCGCGCCCTGTCCCTCGCTGGTGGCGACCCGCACCGGTGCGCTCATGACGCGTACGCCTCCCGGATCGCCGCCACCGCTCGCGCGGCGGCATCGGCCACCCGATCGAGCCCGACCACGAGGTCCACGCCGCCCTCCAGGAGCGCCGCTTGTGGCATTCCGTAGATGATCGCGGAATCGCGGTCCTGGGCGATCCCCGTTCCGCCCCGGTCGTGCAGGGTGCGGAGTCCGGCGGCGCCGTCGCGCCCCATGCCGGTGAGAATCACGCCGACGGCGGCGCTTCCGAACACGCGCGCCACCGCGCGCAGCGTCGGATCGGCCGCCGGACGCACACCCCAGAGTGGCGGCGCGTCGTCGAGCGCGATGACCGGCGCTCCTCCCTCGACCCGCAGACCGAGGTGCCATCCGCCCGGCGCGATGTACACGTGATTCGCCTGAAGCGGCTCCCCATCGCGCGCCTCGGTCACGCGCAGCCGGCTCTGCGAATCCAATCGCTCGGCCAGGCTTCGCGTGAAGCCGGCGGGCATGTGCTGGATGACCAGAACGGCGGCGCCGAGGTCCGCCGGCAGCGCGGGGATGACCTGCGCCAGCGCGCGCGGACCGCCGGTGGATGCGGCGATGACCAGCACCCGAGCGGCGCTGATCTCGACGGCGCGAGCGGCGGCCGGTGGCGCCACGGGCCTCATAGGCGCCGCTGGCGCCGGTGCCAGCAGCGGGGCGATGTCGCGCTGCTCGATGCTGGCCGCGGCGCGCAGTGCCTCGAGCAGCTCTTCCCGGATGGTCGGGAGGTCGAGGCTGATCGGACCCGAGGGCTTCCGCACGAACTCGATGGCGCCCAGCTCCAGGGCGCGGAGCGTCGGATCGTCGCCGTCGAGCGAGGCGGCGGCGCTCAGCATGATCACCGGGCGCGGCATCTCGCGCATGATCGCGCCCAACGCGTCGAGGCCATCGAGCTCCGGCATCTCGATGTCGAGCGTCACCAGGTCGGGGTCGAGCGCGCGCACTTTCTTGAGCGCATCCACCCCGTTGCGCGCCGTGGCGATCACGCGGAACTCCCCGGAGCTCTCCACCATCTCGACCACCAGCTTGCGCATGAACGCGCTGTCGTCCACGACGAGCACGGTGCGCGGCACGGGGGAGGAGCGGGGGCTAGAGGACGACATCGCCTTTGATGAGCGAGCGCACGTGCAAGCTGCCGTCACGCAGGTGAAAGTAGATGCTCCGGCCGTGTCCGCCCCCCACGTCCTGCGCCAGGATGGGAATGCCGGCCCGCTCCAGCGCGTGACGGGTGGCCGACACGTTGCGCTCGCCGATCTGCGGCCCAGCGTTCGCCAGCAGGCTGGTGAACATGCTGGCGCCTCCCGCGATCTTGGCCGTGATGTGCCCGGGGCGCGCGCCGAGCGCGCGCATCCGCTCGAGCAGGAGCGGGATTGCCGTGGCGGGAAACTTGGCCCGATTCGAGCGATCGCGCGCCATCGTCTCGCTCGGCAGGAGCACGTGCGCCATCCCGCCCACGCGCTTCTCGCGGTCGAAGAGCGCGATGGCAATGCAGGAGCCGACGCCCACCGTGGAGAGCACGGCCGGCTCGGTCGCCACCGCGAAGTCGGCGACCTTCACGCGAATCTCGCTCGCGGGACTGACGAAGCTCACGGCGGTCACAGCCGGCGGAAGATCCGCTCGCGTGTCTCGAGCGGCTGGAAGTGGTTGCGCGCGTCTCCCAGCAGCGTCTCCACCTTCCCCAGCACCAGGACGCCGCCCGGCGCCAATGCGTCGTGGAAACGCCGGAAGAGCATCTCCTGGCTCTCGCGATCGAAGTAGATGATCACGTTGCGGCAGCACACGAGGTGCAGCGCCCCGGGGGGAGGGGCGTCGCGCAACAGGTCGCGGTGCTCGAAGCGCACCATCTGGCGCACCTCCGGGTGCACGGCGTAGGGCGACGTGGCGCTGAAGTACGCGCGCCGGATGTCGGCCGGGGTGTCGGCGAAGGACGCTTCCTGGTAGGCGCCCTTGGCCGCCTGATCCAGGCTTCCCTTGTCGATGTCGCTGGCGATCACCTTCACCCGCGACAGGCGCGCGAGCGCGCCCGCGCGCGCGGCGTGACGGTGAAAGAGGATGGCCAGCGAGTACGCTTCCTCTCCCGACGCGCATCCCGCGCTCCAGATGCGGATCGACTCGTGCGGGCTCGACCAGAGCGCCGGTATGACGAGACGGTCGAGCGCGGCGAACGCGTCCCAGTTGCGGAAGAACTTGGTGACGTTGATGGTGAGCGCGTCGAGGAGCAGCTCGTACTCGCGCGTGTCGTCGTCCAGCAGCCGGGCGTAGGCGTCGTACGTGTGCACGCCCCGGGCGCGCATCCGCACCGCGATCCGGCGACGGAGACACCGCTCCTTGTAGCTCGCGCAGCCGAATCCTCGGTCGCGCGAGATCTTCGCCGTGAGTGCGGCGAACGCCCGGTCGATCTGGACTTCCGTCATGACGGGAGGTTGCGGACCAGCTCGAGGTTGGCACGGATGCGATCGTTGGCGGGGTTGAGCTCGAGCGCCCGCTCCCAGCAGGCGACCGCCTGGTCGCGGTCCTGCCACTTGTAGCGGATGTTGCCGAGCTTGAAGTACACGTCGTCGCCGAGCGACGGGTTGAGCTTCACCGCCCGCAGATACGCTTCCATCGCCTCATCCAGCTTCCCGCCGCGGTAGTAGCAGTCGCCCATGTTCTTGTGCAGCTGCGGCAGCGAGCGGTCCTCCTGGAGCCCGCGCTCCCCGGCGTGCACCGCCGCCTGGAGATCGCCGCGGCGCTCGTGGATCACGGCCAGCGTGTTGAAGAGCGGCGCCGAGTGCGGGTGCACCCCGACTCCCTCGGTGATGAGCGCCAGCGCCCGGTCGTGGTCCCCGCCCAGCGCCGCGGCCAGCGACGCGTAGTGGAACCAGGCCGCCGATGGCGGACGCTTCCCCCACAGCGCACGCGACGCCGACAGCGTGGCGTCGGCGTGCTCCACCTCCCCCACCTTGAGGGAGAGAATGCCGATGGAGAGCTGCACCCGGGCGTCATCGCCGCCGCCCCGCTGCACCGCCTCCTCGTACGCGGCGCGCGCCTCGCCGTAGCGCTGCGTGCGCTCGAGCGCGAAGCCGAGGTTGTGGAATACCGCCGCCCGCGCGCCCTGCTGCGACGCCGCCTGCTGGAAGAGACGCACCGCCTCATCCCAGTGCGCCGAGCGGAGCGCCACCAGGCCCAGATAGAATCGCGCCTGGATGTCGTTCTCGCGCAGGTCGATGACGCGGCGGAACTCGCGCGTGGCCTCCTCGAACATCCCCGTCCGGTAGAAGGCGATGCCGAGGTTGCGGTGCTCCTCCACCCGCGCTTCCTTCACCACGTCTTCCTGCGGACGCGACTTCCCCACGCGGTGCACGAAGCCGGCGGTCACCAGGCCATACAGCGCCTTCCCCACGTCGAACTCGCCGAGCCCCGACGCGTCGATGAGCTGCGTGATGTCACGCTGGCCATCGATGAGCGGAACCAGATGCTCCTGCTCGGGGGTGAGCTTCGCATCGCTGGCCCCGAGGCGCGCCCGGTCGAGATCGAAGATGAGGTCGAAGCTCGGCAGCTTCTTCTCGATCAGACTCCACTCGTCCACCCGGCGCGCCCCTTCGAGCAGCAGCGTCTCGGGGTTGATCGACACCAGCAGGTCGCGCTCGTCAGGCAGCATGTCGGCCTCGAACGAGAACGTCCCCTGCGTCCAGGTGAAGAGGTAGTACACGGCCTCTTCGATCTGCATCCGGATGTAGCGGTGCAGCTCCTCGCGGGTCAGGATCTGCTTCTCGATCAGGATCTCGCCGATCCGCTTGTCGCGCTGCCGCGACTGCGCCTCGATGGCGGCGTCCAGCTCGCGGGCGGTGATGACGCCGTGCTTGACGAGCATGTCGCCGAGCCGGTCGCGGCGATTCACGATGGACGCGTAGGAGATGCGCCCGCGGTCGAAGTACACGTAGCCGAAGTTCGACCGGTCGGTGACGCTCAGGCACCCCGTCTTCTGCCCCATCGCCAGGAGCTGGAGGACGTCGGGGAGGCTGGCCTCGCGGAGACTACCCTTGATCGCCATCAGCGGAGGTCCTCGATCGCGCGGCCGGCCACATCCTGCCACTCCCAGAGAATCTTCTCATCGCTGATGAACAGCGGATCACCCGCGCGCGCCACGGCCAGGATCGCCGGCGGCGTGGCGCGCGGCACTCCTTCGATCTCCTGTCGCGCGAAGGTCAGCGTCAGCGGCCGCGACGCGGCGGCGGCGGCGGCCACCAGACGCTCCGCCATCGCCGTCACCGAAGGCACGTCCGTCGCCGGCGCGTCGGCCAGATAGCCGATCAGCTCGGGGTGCGGTCGTGCCCCGGCGCTCTCCAGGTGCCGCGCGTACAACTTCTCGCGGAGGAGCCGATCGGGGGGCTGCAGCTCGACCACCAGCCCACCCTCGAAGCGCGAGCGCAGTCGCTCGGCCAGCTTCGACAGCTCCTTGGGCGGGCGATCGCCGGCCAGTACGATCTGCTTTCCCTGGTCGTACACGGCGTTGAAGATGTGGAAGAGCTCCTCCTGCGTGCGCTCGGTGCCATCGCAGAGCTGCACGTCATCGAAGAGGAGCGCATCCACGCCGCGGTAGCGCGCGCGGAATCGCTCGATCGCGCCATCCTGGATGGCCGAGATCAACTCGTTGGAGAACTCGCCCACGTCCACCACCGCCACGCGTGCCGCGCCTCCGCTCAGCGAGGAGAGCTCGTTGCCGATGGCGTGGAGCAGGTGCGTCTTTCCCGTTCCCTTCGGGCCGTGGAGGAAGAGCGGGTTGTAGCGCTTCCCCGGCTCCTCGATCACGGCGTCGGCGGCGTGCACCGCGAACTGATTGGCCGTGCTCACTTCGTAGGTGGCGCGCGTGAGCTGGGCCTTGGGCGGCGGGGGCGGCTCGACCCCCGCCACCAGACTCTGCACCGCTTCCGTCGCCTCGGCGATCCGCTCCGGATCGAAGAAGAGGTCCGTGCTGGCGAACGTGGGATCGACCTTGCGCGCTTCGGCGCCGAGCTGCTGGAGGATCTCGATCTTGCGTTGGAAGCCGGAGATGAGTGTTTCGACGCCGGGGTCCGTCGGCGCCTCCAGCGCGCGCTCCAGCTCGGTGGTCTTGAAGCCGAGCTCCATCCAGTAGGTGACCGCCTCGCCGATTCTCATTCGCCAGGGCTCGATGTTCTGCGCCACCGCGGTGGCGAGGTCCGACACGAACGTGTCGAACTCCTCCGAGATCGGGATGATGTGGAGGTCATCGTCGCTGACGAGCGCGAGCTCCGTCGGGCGCGGGCCGCTCGCGGTGCCGGGCTTCGCGCTGCCGTTCCCCTGCGGCGACGCGGGAGGTGGCGGCGCGGTCGGCGGCGGCGTGAC
>DATFFZ010000133.1:0-39121 GCA_035249845.1 Gemmatimonadaceae bacterium | reverse complement strand
TCGACGTTGCGCGAGCCGTACCGGATCGAAGGGAAGAAGACGTTGGGCGTGGAGCTGGCCGAGCAGCTCGGTTGGCGTCTCCCCGACGTGATCGTGTATCCCACCGGTGGCGGCACCGGCCTGATCGGGATGTGGAAGGTGTTCGGCGAGCTCCGTGAGGCGGGGTGGCTCCCCGCGAGCACGCGTCTCCCGCGTTTCATCACCGCGCAGGCGAGCGGCTGCGCTCCGGTGGTGCGGGCCTTTCACGGCGGCGCCGATCACGCCGATCCGTGGCTCGACCCGGTGACGTACGCGGCCGGACTTCGCGTGCCCGCGCCGCTCGGCGACCGCCTCATCCTTCACGCGCTGCGCGAGAGCGGGGGCGATGCCGCCACCGCCACCGAGGAGGAGATTCGCCAGCATACGTTGCTCCTCTCACGAACGACCGGCATCGACGCCGCTCCGGAGGGCGGGTGCGCGCTGGCGGCGTGCGCGGCGCTGCTGCGCGAGGGCCGGATCACGCCCGACGCCGAGATTGTGATCTACAACACAGGGAGCGGCGCCTCCTACCGAGATGGCGGGCGGGACCGCTAGCCGATTCTCCGTCGCGCGGGGTAACTTTATCTGGCTATGGCCATTGGCATCCTGGACCCCTTCAGCGGAATCTCCGGGGACATGACGCTCGGAGCGTTGGTGGAGGTTGGCCTCGACGCCGATTGGCTTCGCGCGCTTCCGTCGCGTCTCGGCCTGGAGGGAATCGGCGTCCGCATCGAGCGCGTGCGCCGCGCGGGGATCGCGTGCACCAAGGTGGACTTCGACATCCCGCCGCAACCACATGGGCGGCACATCGGGGAGATCCGCGAGATGGTGCGGCGAGCCGGCGTGCCGACGGCCGTTCGGGAACGGGCCGATCGCGCCTTCACCGCGATCGCCACCGTCGAGGGGGAGATTCACGGCGTGGAGCCGGAGCGCGTGCACCTGCACGAGGTCGGCGCCGTGGACGCGATCCTCGATGTGGTCGGCGCGGTGTGGGGGCTCGAGATGCTGGGCCTCGATCGCGTCTATTGCGGACCGATCGCGCTCGGCGATGGCACGGTGACGGCGGCGCATGGCGTATTGCCGGTGCCGGCGCCGGCGACGTTGAAGCTGCTGGAGGGGCTGATGGTTCGCCCCGGCCCGGAGGGATCCGGCGAGCTGGTGACGCCAACCGGCGCCGCGCTGGTGCGGGTCCTTTCCCTGGGCCCGCCGCCGCCGCAGTACGTGCCGGTGCGCAGCGGATTCGGCGCGGGGACGAAGGACCCGCGCGGACGCGCCAACGCGCTGCGGCTCATCGTCGGACAGGATGTGGCGAGCGATGGCATGCTGGTCGAGTCGCTGGTGCAGCTGGCCACCGATGTCGATGATCTGCCTGGCGAGTACGTTGCCGGAGTCGGTGATGCGCTTCGCGCGGCGGGCGCGCTGGACGTCGTGCTCGTACCGACGACGATGAAGAAGGGTCGTCCGGGGACGCGCATCGAAGTGCTTTCGTCGAGCGCCAACGCCGATGCGCTGGAGGGCATGCTCTTCGCGCAGAGCGGATCGTTGGGCGTGCGCCGGTCGATCGTGGAGCGGCGTGCGCTCCCACGCGAGACGCGAATGACGCGGGTGTTGGGGCACGCCGTACGTGTGAAGGTGGCCACGCTCCCCAGCGGCCGCCGTCAGGCGAAGCCGGAGTACGACGACGTGGTGATGGTCGCGGAAGCGACGGGGCTCGCGCCCCGTGAGGTGAGCAGGCTCGCCGCGCAGGCGGCGGAACAGGTGCTGGACGAGGGGGTACCCGGTGCGGCGAGCCGAGTCTCGCCGCCGTCCGCTTCACAATCAGGAGACGTTCGATGAGAGCTTGGCAGAGCACCGCCGTCCTATCGCTGGCGGGCATGGTGATGGCCGCCGGCGGCGCCGCGGCGCAAGCGCAGCAGACACAGCAGGCGCAGGCCTGCCCCATTTCGTTCGACCAGCCCAAGGAGCTGAAGGACGCCAACGCGTCGCTGACGCTGGTGAGCATCCAGACCCGCCCGGAGACGTCGCGGCAGCAGGTGCAGAAGGCCGTGGGTCTGCTCACCAAGAACCCGGACAAGTTCAAGACCCCCGCCGCGCGCGACCTGCTCCTCGGCCGCGCGCTCGCCTGGTGGGCCTCGCAGCCGGGCGCGCCGGAGCGCATGACCAAGGGCGAGCTGGGCTGGACCGGCGACGCGACGGCGCAGGTGGAGCTGCTCAAGGCCGCCGACTCGCTCTTCACCATCGTGGAGTCCGGCAACGCCGGCTGCCGCGACGAGATCGCGACCTATCGTTCGCAGCCGTGGGCCCGCCTCGTCAACGCGGCCGGCCCGCTCATCGATGCGGGCAAGTTCGACACGGCGAGCGTGTTGCTGTCGCGCGCGAATCAGATCTATCGCGCCTCGCCGTTCGCCTACTACTTCCAGGCGATCATCGCCGAACGCAAGAACGATCTCCCCGCGGCGCAGGAAGCGCTGACCAAGACGATCGAGCTCGCCACCCCCGAGGCGGCGAAGCAGGATACGGTGATCGGACAGGTGCGCGAGTACGCGCTCTACAGCACGGCGCTCCAGAAATTCCGTCTCGGTGAGCGCGCCGAGGGTGAGGCGAAGAAGCCGGCCATGAAGCAGGCGGCTGACGCGTTCCAGGCGTATCTCACCGAGTACCCGAACGGCCTGAACAGCGCGGCCGCGCGCACCGGTCTATCGAGCGCACTGGCGCAGGCGGGTGATACCGCGACCATCGCCAAGATGCAGTCCGACATGGCCACCAACCCGGATGCCTACTCCGATGCGCAGCTCTTCGAGGCCGGCACCGATGCGTTCAACGCGCAGAAGCGGGATCAGGCGGCAAAGCTCTTCGAGGCCGCGCTGCGCAAGAACGTGGCGTACCGTCCGGCGCTGTACAACCTGACGAACACGTACTTCGCCATGAAGCAGTGGGACAAGATGCACGCGACCGCCACGAAGCTGCTGGAGGTCGATCCCAACAATCCCGACAACTGGCAGCTGCTGGCGATCGCGCAGGAGGGGTTGTTCAAGGGGAGCCGCCCCGTGTTGACGACGACGCAGGCCGATTCCGTGCGGCGCATCGCCGGTCGCGGAGAGGCGCTCAAGACTCGCGTGTCCTTCAGCGAGTTCTCGCACGACGGTCCCAAGCACACCCTCAAGGGCGACATCGAGAGCACCGCCGAGCAGGAGCAGGATGTGAGGGTCACCTTCGAGTTCCTCGATGCGAAGGGACAGGTGGTGGCCTCGAAGGAAGCGCAGGTGAAGGTGCCGGCACGCAGCTGCAAGGGCGCCGGCACGGGCCGAGGGGCCGCTCAGAGCTGCACGCCCGGGAAGCAGTCGTTCGTGGTCGAGGTCGACCAGCCCGGGATTTCGGCATTCAGGTACAAGCCGGTGAGCTGAGCGACGCCGGCGTTGATGCGAGAACGAGCCGCCGAAGCCACGGCGGCTCGTTTTTTCGTGCCTGTGGAGAGGGCAGAAGTCGTGTTCCGAGATTGATTTGGCCTTCTGAATCTCCTAAGTTACATCAATGGTTCGGGTCAGTCGTGTAGACGCCGGCAGCATCGCCGAAGAGCTCGGGATCAGGGCCGGTACCGAGCTCCTGGCCGTCAATGGACGGATGCTCGACGACTTCCTGGACTGGGAGTTCCTCTCGGCCGATGACGCGCTCCAGATCGAGGCGCGGGAGCCTGGGGGCGACGGGGTGGTGTACGAGATCGAGCGGCCCGATGGCGAGCCCCTGGGGATCGAGCTCGAGCCGCCCACGGTGCGCCGCTGCGCCAATCGCTGCGAATTCTGCTTCATCGAGGGGCTGCCCAAGGGACTGCGTCGCAATCTCTACATCCGCGACGACGACTACCGCCTCTCCTTCGCCTACGGCAACTTCGCCACGCTGTCGAATCTCAAGGAGCGTGACATCGCGCGCATCCTCGAGTACCGGTTGTCGCCGCTGTACGTCTCGGTGCACGCGACGCCGCACGAGGCGCGAAAGATCCTTCTCAACAATCCGCGCGTTCCCGACATCCTCGCTCAACTCCGGCGTCTCGCCGACGGCGGCATCCAGGTGCACGGGCAGATGGTGATCGTGCCGGGGCTCAACGATGGCGCGGTACTCGAGCAGTCGCTCGCCGATCTGTATGCGTTCGGCGATGCGGTGATCTCCGTGGCGGTGGTGCCGGTCGGTCTCACGCAGTTCTCGCATCTCTTCACCGGTCGTTCGATGGACCGTGACAGCGCGCGCACGCTACTGAGCGCCGTCGAGCGGTGGGAGGAGCGCGCCCTCCAGGAGCGCGAGACTCGATGGGTGTTCGGCTCCGACGAGCTCTATCTGTTGGCCGAGCGCGAGCTGCCGTCGGCATCGCACTACGGCGACTTTCCGCAGATCGAGAATGGCGTGGGCGCCGTCGCCCTGCTGCGGCGCCGAGTCGATCAGGTCCTTCGGTCTTTCCCGCGTCTCGATGGCCGGCGCATCGGGGTCGTCACGGGGACGTCGATGGCGAACGGCATCATGCCGCCGCTCCTGCACAAGCTCGCCGGCGCCACCGGCGGTCACTTCGAGATGATCGCGGTGGAGAACTCGCTGTTCGGTCCGACCACCACCACGGCCGGGCTCCTGGTGGGTGCCGACATCCGCCGCGCGCTGGCGCCACGCCACGACCTCGATCTGGCGCTCATCCCCGCCGAGACCATCAACGACGACGGCCTCTTCCTCGACGACGACACGTTCGTGGCCGTCCGCGAGTCGCTGCCGATGCCGGTGTATCCGTCGTACGACTTCATCGACGCGCTGGCCGCCGAGGGTGAGGTCGCGCGCCGCGATTCCGCGGTCGTGGTCCATCGGCCGTGAACATTCCGGTCGTCGCGCTCATCGGGCGCCCGAACGTCGGCAAGTCAGCGCTGTTCAATCGGATCGTCGGGAAGGACGCGGCCATCGTGAGCGAGGAGGCGGGCACCACCCGCGACCGGCACTTCGCTCGCGCCGATTGGAACGGGCGCGACTTCTGGCTGGTGGACACCGGCGGACTCACCGATGATCCGGATCGTCCCATGGACCTCGAGATCCGGAAGCAGGTGCTCCAGGCGATCAGCGAGGCCGATCTGCTCCTGCTCATCGTCGACGCCAGGACAGGGGTGCATCCGAGCGATGCCCGCGTGGTGGAGATCTTGCGCGAGTCCGGCAAGCCCTGGCTCCTCATCGCCAACAAGGTGGACAATCCGCGCACCACCGACTTCTACGAGTTCTACAACCTCGGCGCCGGCGATCCGATTCCGGTGTCCGCGCTCAACGGTACGAACTCGGGCGACATGCTCGACATGGTGGTGGAGCGCTTCCCCGCGATGGCGGAGGAGGACCAGGCCGCCCTCCACGTGGCGGTCATCGGGCGCCCCAACGTCGGTAAGTCATCGCTTCTCAATCGCCTCCTCGGCGAGGAGCGCATGGTCGTGTCCGAGGTGGCGGGCACTACGCGCGATGCCATCGACACTCCCATGAATTATCACGGTCGGAAGCTGGTGTTCATCGATACCGCCGGACTCCGCCGGCAGTCGCGCGTGGAGGAGGGGGTGGAGTTCTACTCCGCGCTCCGCACACGGCGCGCGATCGAGCGCGCCGACATCTGCCTGCTGGTGATCGACGGCACCACCGGCATCGAGAACCAGGATCTCAAGATCGCCACCCTCGCCTGGGAGGCGGGACGTGGGCTGATCCTCGTCGTGAACAAGTGGGACCTGGTGGCGAAGGACGACAAGACCGCGCCGCACTTCCAGCGCGATGCGGAGGAGAAGGCGCCCTTCCTCAAGTTCGTCCCCTTTCTCTTCACGTCGGCCATCACGGGGCAGCGCGTGACCAAGGCGCTCGACGTGGTGCTGCAGGTGGAAGCGGAGCGACACAAGCGCATCACCACCTCCCAGGTGAACGACACGCTGGAGCAGCTGCTCGCGCGGCGGCAGCCGCCGCAGGCGGCCGGCCGGGAGATCAGGCTCATGTACGCCACGCAGGTGGAAGTGGCGCCCCCGACCATCGCGGTCTTCGGCAATCATCCCGAGCTGGTGCAGGAGCACTACGTGCGCTACCTGCACAACGGCTTCCGCGAGGCGTGGGGCTTCATGGGCAATCCGCTGCGCATCCTGATGAAGCGGAAAGCGGCGTAGATGCATCCGATCCTCGGACTCGCGCTCGCCTATCTCGTCGGGTCCATCCCCTCGGCGTATCTGGCCGGGCGGTTGAAGAGGGTCGATCTGCGAGAGCACGGGTCGGGGAATCTCGGCGCGACGAACGTGCTGCGCGTGCTCGGGTGGCGCGTGGCGCTCCCTGTCTTTGTGGCCGACATCCTCAAGGGCGTGCTTCCCGTGCTGCTCCTGACGCCGTGGACCACCACGTCGCAGCCGGAGCGGTGGGCGATCGCCTACGGCCTGGCGGCCATCATGGGACACGTGCGGCCGGTCTTCCTCCTGTGGAAGGGAGGGGGGAAGGGCGTGGCGACCGCGGCGGGGGTATTTCTGGCGCTGACGCCGATTCCGACGCTGATCGCGCTGGTGGTGTTCATCGGCGTGCTCCTGGGGTGGGGGTACGTGTCGTTAGGCTCACTCAGCGCGGCGGTGGCGCTGCCGGTGGCCGTCGCGCTCCTCGACGGTTGGCGGACGCCCGTACTGCTCGTGGCGGTGCTGGTGGCGGTGTTCGTGTTCTGGACGCATCGCGCCAACATCGGTCGGCTCCGGCGCGGCGAGGAGCATCGCTTTGGGCGGAAGACCGTCGCGTGACCCGCTGCGCCGTGGTGGGGGCGGGAGCGTGGGGAACCGCGCTCGCCGATCTCCTGGCGCGCGGTGGGCACGAGGTTCGACTCTGGGCGTTCGAGCGGGACGTCGCCGATGGGATCAACAGCGCTCGGGAGAACACGCGCTTCCTCCCCGGCGTGGTCTTGCACGGCGCGGTGCGCGCCACCACGAGTCTCGCCGAGGTCGCCCACGGCGCGACGGTGGTGACGTACGTGGCTCCCTCGCACGTGATGCGGGGGGTCGCCCGTCAGGGGGCCTCGTCCGTGGAGCGCGACGCCATCCTGGTGGTGGCCACCAAGGGGATCGAGCGCGCGTCGCTGCGCCTCATGACCGACGTGGCGGCGGAGGAGCTGCCTGGAAGACCGGTGGTGGCGCTCTCGGGGCCGAGCTTCGCCGCGGAAGTGTCGCAAGGGCAGCCCACCGCGGTGGTGGCGGCGTCCAGCGACGAGGACGCGGCGCTCGCCGTCCAGCGGACGTTCGCCGGCGACTCGTTTCGCGTGTACACGCACGACGACGTGATCGGCGTGGAGCTGGGGGGTGCGCTCAAGAACGTGATGGCGATCGCCACCGGGATCGCCGAGGGGTTGGGACTCGGCTTCAATCCGCGTGCCGCGTTGATCACGCGCGGGCTGGCGGAGATCACGCGGCTGGGCACCGCGCTCGGTGCGTCGCCGCTCACCTTCGCCGGCTTGGCCGGCATCGGTGATCTGGTGCTCACGTGCACGGGCGCGCTGAGTCGCAACCGCGCGGTGGGGATGGAGCTCGGACGAGGACGAACGCTGGAAGAGATCCTGGCCACGCGAGAGACGGTGGCCGAAGGAATCGTCACGACGCAGAGCGCGCACGCCTTGGCGGCGCGGGAGGGAATCGAGATGCCGATCGTCACGGCGGTACATCGGATCCTGTTCGAGCAGGAGCCGGCGCGGAACGCGATCACCGCGCTCATGTCGCGCGAGCTGCGCGCGGAGCGCGACTCATGAGCGCCGCGCGCGAGCCGGTGAAGGAGTTCTTCTCCATCGGCGAGGTGTGCGACCTCACGGACCTCAAGCCGCACGTGCTCCGCTACTGGGAGAGCCAGTTCCGCTTCCTGAGTCCGGCCAAGAATCGGTCGGGGAATCGCGTCTATCAACGCAAGGAAGTGGAGCTGATCCAGCTGGTGAAGCACCTGCTGTACGTGGAGAAGTTCACCATCGAGGGCGCACGGCAGAAGGTCGAGGAACACCGCAAGAAAGGGGCGGTGCGACCGCTGGCACGCGGTGCGCTGGAGCTGCAGACGCTCGCCGGCATGGAGCGCGAGCTGAAGGAGATACTCTCCATGCTGGAAGGTACGCGCACCCCGTGACCACGTACGAGAAAGTCGCCTGCGTCATCCCCGCGTACCAGGCGGCGGCCACGATCGAGTCCGTCGTGCGCGGTCTGCGCACCGGCGTCCCGGAGGCGGCGGTGATCGTGGTGAGTGACGGCTCCACCGATGCGACACTGGCGGCCGCTCGCGGCTGCGCCGACGCGGTGCTCTCCTTCCGGCAAAACCGGGGCAAGGGTGCCGCCCTCCGCCTCGGCTTCGACACCGCGCTGCGTCGAGGGGCGGAGCGCATCCTCACCATCGACGCCGACGGACAGCACGATCCGTCCAGCGCTCCCGCGCTCCTCGATGCGCTGGCCGCGGCGGACATCGCCATCGGTACGCGCGCCAGACGCGGCACGGCGATGCCGATCGGACGCCGCCTGACGAATCACCTGGCCAGCAGCGCGGTGAGCGCGATCGCGCGCACCGACATCGCCGATCCCCAGTCGGGGTTCCGCGCCTTCCGACGCGTGGTGCTCGAGCGGGTGAAGGGCGTGGGCGACCGTTACGAGTTCGAGACCGATCTGCTCATCCGGGCGGTCGCCGCCGGCTTCCGGATCGTGGACGTCCCCGTGGCCACGTCGTACGGCGCGCGGAGCCACTTTCGACCTCTGGCCGACTCGCTGAGCGTGGTGCGCACCATCTGGCGCCACCGCGCCGGCGCGGCGGCCGCGCCATCGCCGGGAGCGAACCGCTGATGCGACTCCTTTGCACCAACGACGACGGCATCCTAGCCCACGGCCTCGACTGCCTGGTGCGCGCCGTCGCGCCGCTCGGGGAGGTCACCGTCGTCGCCCCCGACCGCGAGCAGAGTGCCACCAGTCATTCGCTCACCCTTCACCACCCGGTGCGTCCGGTGCTTCGTGGGGAGCGGCGTTTCCAGGTCGATGGCACTCCCACCGACTGCGTGATGCTGGCGGTGGAGGCGCTCATGGAGGAACGTCCCGATTTCGTGCTGAGCGGCGTGAACCACGGGCACAACATGGGAGAGGACGTGCTGTATTCCGGCACCGTGGCCGCCGCCATGGAGGGACTCACGCTCGGCATCCCCTCCATCGCCCTCTCGTTCGCCGGGGGGGAGCTGCAGGCCGATCCCCGTCTGCTGGAGGACCAGCTCCCGGTGCTCACCGATCTGCTGCGGCACCTCACGAGTCTCGGTACGCTACCGCGTGACACGCTGCTCAACGTCAATCTTCCGGCGCGTCCGGCCGCCGAGATTCGCGGCGTCCGCCTGACGAAGCTCGGACGACGCGTGTACTCCGACTCGCTCATGAAGATGCACGACCCGCGCGGGCGGCCAATCTACTGGATCGGGGGAGGCTCGGCCGCCTGGACGGGGGGAGAGGACTCCGACTTCCGCGCCGTGCGCGATGGCTACATCTCCGTCACGCCGCTGCACCTGGATCTCACCAACTACAAGCTCTTGGAGGACGCGCCCTCGTGGTGGCGGGATCTCTGACGCACAAGTTTGGCGGCGCGCGGCGCCGGTTGATGGAAGAGTTGCGCGAGAAAGGGATCACCGATCTGGCGGTGCTCCGCGCGTTCGACCTCACACCGCGACACCTCTTCGTGCCGACCGGGATGCAGCATCGCGCGTACGAAGACAGCGCGCTGCCCATCGGCAACGGGCAGACCATCTCGCAGCCCTCCACGCACGCGCGTTATCTCGAGCTGCTCCGTCTGACGGGACACGAGCGCGTGCTGGAGATCGGCACCGGCTCGGGCTATCAGACCGCGCTGCTCTCGCACGTGGCGTCGCAGGTGTTCTCGATCGAGCGCGTGGGCGCGCTCATCGAGCGCGCGCGAGCAGCCATTCGTGAGGCGGGCGCACGGAACGTCTCCGTGCTCGTCGGCGATGGCACGCTGGGCTGGCGCGACTACGCGCCCTTCGACGCCATCCTCGTCACCGCCGGCGCGCCCGACGTCCCCGCGCCCTTGGCCGAGCAGCTGGCGGAGGGCGGGCGGATGCTCATCCCACTTGGCGGTCGTGACGAGCAGATGTTGACGGTGCTCACCAGGCGTGGAACGGAGCTCGAACGGCGTGACATCACCCCTGCGCGGTTCGTCCCGCTGGTGGGCACTCACGGCTGGCCATCCTAGGCCTGGGACGAGGCGCCCAACCAGCCACTGGCGCGGGCGCCGCACCCGCCGCCGCTCGGACGCCGCTCCGGAGGAGCTGATGGACGACCAGAACAACCGTACGCCGAAGCAGAGCACGGCGCCCGCCAAGCCGTTCTTCCGTCCCGCCAAGGAAGAGGAGCGAACGGCCCCCGCGACGGAGCAGAAGCGACGGTTGAACGTCCCTCCATTCCAGGGGCCCCCAGGCGCACGGCCGGCGCGGCCGGCGACGCCTCGCACTCCGCTGGCGGCGACCAGGCCGGCTCCGATCCACGACCCCATCGCCACGGTACGTGCGCCGACGCCCGTGCGCTCGAAGACGCCGGTGATCGTGCCCGCGCTCGTCGTACCGACCTTTCCGGAAGCACCGCCGCCCCCGGCCGCGGAGTCGGTCTTCCCGACCGCCGAAGACCCGGCGTCCAAGGAGGCCGGCGAGCCCATCGCCGCGGCGGAGCGGCGCACCAGCGACGAGCGTCTCGACATCGTGGTCGGCGAGTCGCTGCTGGAGCTCACCGGTGAGTACAACACCGGGTGGGGGCACTTGCAGGCGCGAGAGAAAGCGGAGGTCGAGCCTGAGTCCGAATGGGACGCCAGGCTCGAAGAGCCGTCTCGTGGAGCGTCGCCGCCTGACGAGAGCGATGAGCTGACGATCACCAGCGAAGGCGGGCTCGACTGGGACTCGTGGGAGTACGGTCGCAACACCTCCGACTTTGCCAGGCAGGGCGATGGGTTCGTCATCAACCGGCACGAGCTGTCGCCGGAAGCGACGGACGTCGGCGCCAGCAGCAGGATGGACGGCCATGAGATCGAGAAACGCGCCGAACCGGCGGCGCATCCCGGCGAGGAAGAGTCCGTGGAGGAGCCGGGTGCGGACTTCACTACGGTAGCCGAGACCGTCGCGCGCGATGAGGAGACGCAGCCGCCGGTGCTGTCGCTTCCGCCCATCTCCGAGTTCCAGATGACCGAGCGCGACGAGCTCGAATCGGCCGCGCGGCTCGAGGCGCTCAAGGAGGCGGAGCCGTGGGTGATGCCGGGCGAGGCTGTCGTCGGGGCAGGGGAGCGATCGCCCAACGCCGTGGCTGCCGCGCTCGAGCGGATCGCGCAGCGGCTTCGTCGTGGTGAGATCGTGCTCCCCCCCGGCGCGGCGACCGCGAGCGATGAGCAGGCGCTTTCCGCGGCGCTGGCGGCGATCCTGAAGGCCCCGGAGCGGTAGCGGAGCGCGAGCCGCCATGCTCGCCGTTCGCCTCGAGATCGAGGGGATCGTTCAGGGCGTCGGCTTTCGGTGGTGGGCCCGCGAGCGTGCTCGGCGGCTGGGTCTCGCTGGTTGGGTTCGGAATCGCCCCGATGGAAGTGTGGAGATCGCGGTGGCGGGCGGCTCGGGCGAGGTGGAGATTTTCATCGACGAGGTACGCGATGGCCCACCGGGGTCGCGCGTCGACATCGTCCGGCGCATCGCGCTCGACGCGTCGCAGCCGCTCGACAAACCCTTCACGATCGCTCGCTGAATGACACCCGATCTGGAGCGCGCGCTTCGCGCCGCCATTCGCGACGTGCCCGACTTTCCGAAGCCGGGCATTCTGTTCAAGGACATCACCCCGGTGCTGCTGGACGCCGCGCTCTTCCGTCGCGTGACGGAGGCAATGGCGCGTCCTTTCGCCGGTGAGCACGTGACGCACGTGGTGGCGATCGAGAGCCGGGGATTTCTCTTTGGCGGCCCGGTGGCGCAGGCGCTGTCGGCCGGGTTGGTCCCCGTGCGAAAGCCCGGGAAGCTTCCGCACACGCGCACGCGCGTGGAGTACTCGTTGGAGTACGGCACCGACGCGCTCGAGATGCACAGCGACGCGTTGAGGGAGGGGGACCGGGTGGTGGTGATCGATGACGTGCTGGCGACCGGAGGAACGGCGCGGGCGACCTGCGATCTGGTGCAGCGCCATGGCGCGACGGTGGTCGGGTGCATGTTCCTGATCGCGCTGTCGTTCCTTCCGGGGTTGTCGGCGTTGGATGGGAGGCGGGTGGAGTCGCTGGTCCGGTATTAGGTGGCGCGGGGCGCGCCAGTTATGTCAAATTTTGGCGCCCAAGACAATCCACCCCCACCACTCACCACTCCCACCGGACTCGCCAGAGCTCTCCGCGCTCTTCCTCGAGCTCCGGCCGGCCTGCCCCCGATGCGCCGCGTCCCGTCGGAGTGTTATAATTCATTGCTCAGCCGCACCTTGCCCCTGTAGCTCAGGTGGATAGAGCAGCGGTTTCCTAAACCGTTGGTCGGGTGTTCGAGTCACCCCAGGGGCGCTCGCGTTCTCTGAGCTCCGAGTCGTCGCACTTCAACGGGACCCCAGATGCCACAGCGCAAGAGCATGAGACCCGCCTCGTTCGAGGAGGGAGCCGCCACGCTGTCCGAGTGGGCGCAGACGCACACCAAGCAGATCGCCATCGGCGCCGTCCTGATCGTCGGCCTGGCCGGCGGAGCGTATCTGTACCGCGAGGCGAGCCAGGCCAAGGAGCGCAACGCCGCACGTGCGCTCAGCGCCGCCGCCGGCTCACTCCAATCGAACAACGTTCCGCTCGCCACGCGTGATCTCGAGCAGTTGGTGACTCGCTTCGAGGGGACGCGCGCCGCGCAGGAAGGGGCGCTGATCCTGACCCAGCTCCTGTACGAGCAGGGGAAGTATCAGGAGGGGATCAACCGGATCGAGCCACTCACGAGGAGCGACGAGCCGTACGTGGCCTCGTCGGCGCACAGCCTGGTGGGCGCTGGATACGAGCAGCTGGGCCAGCTACCGAAGGCCGCCGAATCGTATCAGAACGCCGCGGAGATCACCACGTTCGCCAACGAGAAGGCCTCGTATCTGGCGAGCGCGGCCCGAGCGTACGCCGGCGCCGGGAACCTGGCCGAAGCGAAACGGATCTGGACGCAACTGATGGATGATCCGAAGACCCCGGCCGGCACCTCCTCGGAGGCTCGTGTCCGACTCGGCGAGATCGACGCCCAACTGGCGGCGCGGGGATAGAACCGCATCGGGACTCGGCATTCGGGACTCGGCCTCGACGCCGAGTCTTTTTTTTTCTGGCCGAGAGGTGCACCTGGTGATCATCGAAGCGCCGAGTCCCGAGCGCCGGGTCCGATGCGTGCTACGTATAAGAGATGTTATGTAAACTACCGACCGTTGAATAATGTGGATAAGGGCTCAAGTCCCTAGCTCCCCGGTGAACACCAGCCGCCCCTCGCCGCTCAGCGACGGCAGCCACTGTCCGCGCTGGCGGCGCAGACGGACGGTCAGAACACGTCCAGATCGCGTTCTGAGGCGTGTTTCCGGCCCGCTGGAGCCCCAGGCCTCCAGGACCACGGCGGCGGCCACGGCACCGGTTCCGCAGGCCAACGTCTCCCCTTCCACGCCCCGCTCGTAGGTCCTGACGTCCCAGCCGTCCTGGCCGGGGCTCAGGAAGTTCACGTTCGCCCCCTCGGCCAGGCGGCGGTCCCACCTGAGGGCTCGCCCTCTTCGCACCACGTCCACGCCGGCGACGTCGGCACACTGCACGATCAGGTGCGGGACGCCGGCCACCGCATACCCGATGCGCTCTTCGCCCGCTTCCAGCTCGATGCCGGCGTCCGGCCTGACATCCCGCACCGGATCCAGCTCGATCTCGGGAAGCCCATCACGCAGCCGTGCGACCACCGTTCCGGCATCGCTCTCGAAGCGCATCCCGTCGCTCCTGCCAGCGCCGAGTCGCACCGCCAGCGCCGTCACGCACAACCCCGCGTTGCCGCACATCGAGGCGCGCGAGCCATCGCTGTTGTAGTAGGTCATTCGGAAATCGGCGCCCTCTTCCGGGGTCAGGATGACGATGCCGTCGGCGCCGACGCCGGTGCCCCGCGCACAGAGCTCGCGAATCAGCTCCGGGCGCTCCAGCTCGGTCACGCCGCCGCCGTTGTCCCGCAACGCGTCGAAGACGATGAAGTCGTTTCCCGAGCCGCTCATCTTGTAGAAGCGTCTGGACACGGCATTACACCCGCTTGGAGATGGCCCACCAGCGCAGCCGCCACACCATCCACACCGCTTCGCGGACGATCCGCTTCGACATCTTGCTCTGTCCTTCCTGACGGTCGACGAAGACGATCGGTATCTCGACGATGCGGAAGCCACGCCGCCAGGCCCGGAAGCTCATCTCGATCTGGAAGGCATACCCGTTGGAGCGCACGTCATCCAGGTTGATGGCCTCCAGCACCGACCTGCGAAAGCACTTGAAGCCACCGGTGGCATCGTCAAGCGGGAGGCCGGTCACGATCCGAGCGTAGATGTTGGCGAAGTAGCTGAGGAGGAGCCTCGCCATCGGCCAGTTGACGACGGTCACCTTGCCGTGCCGATAGCGCGAGCCCAGCACCAGGTCGGCGCCCTTGATGGCCTCCAAAAACTGCGGCAGGTGCCCGGGGTCGTGCGAGAAGTCGGCGTCCATCTCGAAGATGTAGTCGTATCCCCGCTCGAGCGCCCACTTGAAGCCGGCCACGTAGGCCGTCCCCAGCCCGAGCTTCTGTCCACGCTCGATCAGGTGGACGCGCGTGTTTTCCGTGGCCACTTCCCCCACCAGCGCGCCGGTGCCGTCGGGCGACCCGTCATCCACCACCAGCACCTCGAGACGCGAGTCCCGCTCCAGCACCGCCTCCACGATTCGGAGGACGTTGCTTCGCTCGTTGTAGGTGGGAATGATCACGAGCGCGCGCTCACACACGGCGTCTTGCCTCGGCCGTGATGCCGGCCACGATCAGCGCCAGGCTGGCGGCAATGGCCAGCAGCGTGATGGCTCTGCCGCGCGAATAGAGCGGATCTCTGAAGCTGAGCTCGACTCGCCTCCCTCCCGCCGGGAGCGACACACCGATGAACGTGTAGTCCGCGCGGCCCACCGGCGCCGCGCTCCCATCGACCCTCGCCGTCCAACCCGGATAGAAGTTCTCCGACACCACCAGGGCCGAGCCCGCGGTCGCGGCGCGGTCGAGCTCCACGGTGATCCGTCCCGGCGCGAACGACGTCACGCGCGCCGTGATCGGGCTCGGCGGTGGAAGCGTCGTCACCTGCACGCCCGCGATGTCCGGCGTCGAGTCGAAGAGCGCTGCCTGACGAGGGTCGAAGCGCGGATCGAGCACGGTTCGGAGGATCGGCTCCGCCGGCGCTTCCACGATCACGGGCGCCACCCATGCCGCCGGTGCGTCCTCGGGAAACTCGTACAGGTACACCGGCGTGCCGATGGAGCTCTGCACCGGGCCCACGCGCCGAAGGAGCCCCGTGCTCGGCGGCAGCTCGATGTCGGTGTACAGGAAACGGGTATTCGTGAGGCGGCGGAACTCCGGGCTCAGGAGCCGCTCGGGGTTGACCGCCGGCGACTTCGCCCCGGCGAGATCCACCCAGCGCTGGAGCTCGTTCCCATGGTGCCCGGTGACCGTCCTGATCCGATAGATCATCAGGGCGTCACCCTCGGTGAATGGACTGCGCCCGCGCGATCCCTCGCTGGGCACCGAGAACGAGATGACGCGTCCCGGCTCCGCCTGCTGCTGGAGATACCGGATCGCGTCGTCCGCGGCGTAGAGTCGACTGGCCGGTGGCGAGAAGCGGAAGTAGATGCGGTCGACGCTCCAGAGATCCACCGCCGCGACGACGGCGAGCGCGGCGCCCGACAGCAGCGGCTTGAGTCGCCCGGTCCCATGCAACCAGAGGAGAGCTACGGTCACGATCACGAACAGGCCCGACCGGAGCGCTCCGAATTGCATCTCCGACTCGTTGAGCGCGATGAGCGGCGCCTTGGCCGCGTCGGCGAACAGATTGGCCAGCGTGTCGAAGAAGCCGCTCCAGGCCAGCACCGCCACCAGCACCGCGAAGGTGGACCAACCGAGCAGATATCGCCGGCGGAGCGGCTGGGTGAGTAATCGCTCGGCTCCCACCGCGGCCAGCACCGCCGTGGCAAGGGAGACGATGAAGAAGATCATTCCCGGCGCGCGGACGACGCTCATCATCGGCATCCGGTACCAGAGATAGTAGAAGGGCGTGTGTCCGCCGAAGGCGACCAGCAGTGCCCACGACGCGATCGCGCTCCAGAAGATCACGAACGCCCTGCGCCTGACCGAGCCGAAGGCGGCCGCGGCCAGCACGAGGATCGACGCGCCGAGGTATTCGCCGTGGAACTTGATCGGGTTGCGCCCCCAGTAGTTCTCGATCAACCCCGAGAATTGCGGGAGGTACACGTTCACCATCTCCTCCGGCGGCATCGAGTAGGAGATGGCGTACTCCCAGCCGCGCCCTCCTCCCGACCGCGGCGAGTACTCGATGTACTGGAAGAACGGGATGAACTGGATCGCCCCGATGGCGATGCCTAACAATGCCGCGGCGGCGGCGGCCCCCAGCCGACGGAGCGCCACGCGCCGCTCGAGCGCGTCGTCCCCTTTCCGGAACGCCAGGTAGAGGGTGAAAACCGCCGCCATGAACCCCGCGTAATACATGAGCTGGTAGTGCGGGCTCACGATCATGAGCCCGGTGGCGATGGCGATCATCCCGTACGCCCACAGGCGCCCGTCGCGCACCGCGCGGACGATCATCCAGAGGAGGAGCGGCGTGAGCGCGCTGACGTACAGCTTGCCATCATGTCCGGGAGAGACCAGCGAAGCCACCTGGCCGCTGAGCATGTAGGCCACGCCGCCGATCAGCGACGGGGTGAAGTCGAAGCCCCAGGCGCGCAGGAATCGGTAGGCGAAGAAGCCGGCCAGGAAGATGTGCAGCGCCAGGGCCCACGTGACGGCGGCGTCGACCGGCATGAACAGCCGCAGCAGCACCGCCGGATAGAACACATCGCCAAACCCGCTGCCGGCGACGTAGGGAATTCCGCCGAGGATGTAGGGATTCCATTGCGGCATGGCGGCCGTCTGCCGAAGCATCTCCGCCTCGAACACGCGGTAGGCGTAGGCGCTCAGCAGGTCGCTCATGGGGTTGACGAGGAACATCCCGCTGACGGCCGGCCACATGAGCGCGAGCGTGGCGACGGCGTACAGCGCCGCCGCCCACCAAGCCGCGTGTCGCGGCTCGGGCGCGGGTGCGATGGGCACCGGAGCGTCCGCCGGCTCCCCCGCGGAGTGCGGCGGGGCCGGAACGGTGCGCGAGCTCGTTTCAGTCATGGAACGTGAAAGGTGATGGGCTCGCCCATCCCGCGCCAGTCATTCGCGCGCGCGAACGTACACGTCGTGAAAGGCTCGGGCGATGCGCTCGGGGGCGAAGCGCGTTCGCACATCCTGGGCGGCGGCATCCGTCAATGTCCGCCCCAGCGCCGGATCGTCGAGCACGCGCGCGACCGCCGCGGCGAGCGCCGGCACGTCGCGCTCGGCCACGAGCAGACCCGTATGACCATCGCGAACCACGTCGGGGATCCCACCGCTGCGGCTGGCGATGATCGGAAGCCCCGCCTGCATCGCCTCGACCAGCACCATCCCGAACCCCTCCTGCTCGCCCTTCCAGTCGGTCACCGCCGGCATCAGCAGCGCGCCGCTCTCACGGTACAGCCCCGCTACCTCGCCCGGCGCGCGCGCGCCGACGAAGCGCACGCGCTCCGCCACCGAGAGCTCGGCGGCCAGTCGCTCGAGGCGCGTCCGCTCCGGGCCATCGCCGGCCACGGTGAGCGACACGTCCCTGCCCTGCCTGACGAGCTCGCCCAGCGCGCGCACCGCGAACTCCGCGCCCTTGCGCTCGACGAGCCGTCCCACGAACAGCAGCCGCCTCGAGTCGCGCCGCTCCCCGCCCGTGCCTCCGAATACCAGTCGGTCCACCGGCATCGGGATCACTGTGATCCGCTCCCGCGGCACGCCGAGTCGCTCCACGCGGTCGACCAGGGGCGTGGAGATGACCGTCACCTGTGAGGCGCTTCCGAACACCGGCCTCGCCAGAAGACGCGCCGGGCCGAAGCGGTCGAGCAGGAAGAGATCGGTGCCGTGCGAGGTGAGCACGACGCTCGGGCGTCGCCGCCATCCGGGCCAGAGCGCGAGGCCGGCGGGAAACCACCAGTGCGCATGGATCACGTGAGGAGAGAAGCGCGCGGTGGCGTCGTGCACCGCGCGCCGCTGCGCGGCGAGGAACGAGATGAGCCGACCGCGCGCGGACCACGAGCGCATCACCTGCTCGTGCATGGTGCCGGCGTACGCCAGCGTCTCCTCGTCGTCCGCGCCGTAGCGATAGCGCTCCACCGGCACGCCGCCCAGTGTCTCCCGCTCCGCGGTACGGGGGGCGTGGGGGGCGACGACCAGCAGCTCGTCGCCGAGCACCTGGAGCTCGCGGGCGAGGGCGAGCAGGAAGGACCCGGCCATGTCCTGCTCGTGGCGCGGATAGCTGTGCGCGACGAGCAGGATCTTCAAGGGGTCTCGCGCGTGCGGTGGTGTGCGGCCCGACTCAGCGCGCGTCCCGCTCGTTCGTGCGATCCACGCTCAGCTCCTCCAGCCGTCGCCGCAGCTCGCGGATCTCCGAGCGCTGTCCCGCGATCACCTCGCCCAGCAGCCCGGTGGCGAAGAACACGCTGCCGAGGATGAGGCAGGTCTGGATGACGGTCCACACGCTGCGGAAGCCCACGCCGGCCACCGCCAGGGCGATCAGCGCCGCCACGCCGGCCAGCGCGCCGATGGCGAAGAGCGCCGCGCCCAGCATCCCGAAGAGGAGGAGCGGCTTCCGCCCGAAGCGCATCTCGAACCACACCGCCAGCATGTCGAGCACGCCGACGGGGATGCGTCCGATCCCGAACTTGGACTTCCCTGCCTGACGAGGGTAAAGCCGGACGGGTACCTCGCTCACGGTGAACCCTTCCGCGGCGGCCAGCACGACCATGAAGCGATGCCAATCGGGGCGCACCGGAAGCGCGTCCATGACCTCGCGCCGATACGCCTTCACCGAGTTCAGGTCCCGCACGCGCACGTTGAAGAGCGACCGACTCAGCGCGTTGTACACGTTGGAGACGAACGCCTTCTCGTACTTCCCTTCCTTGTACCCGGTCACCATGTCCGACTCGCCGGAGAGGATCGGCGCCACCAGCCTCGGGATGTCCTCGGGCCTGAATTGGAGGTCGGCCGGATAGAAGACGAGCACGTCCCCGCGCGCGTGCAGGAAGCCCGTCCGCAGCGCATCCGCGATCCCGCGCCGGGTACGATGTCTGGCGCTGCGGAGGAACGGATACCGATCCTCCAGCTCCGAGATCACCCGCGGCGTCTCATCGTCGGACCCATCATCGATGATGACGACCTCGGCATCGAAGGGCGCGGCCGCCAGCATGGTTTCCGTCTGCTCCATGAACGCCCGGAGATTCTCGGCCTCGTCCTTGGCGGGGACGAGAATGGAGACCGCGGGGACCGGGGAGCGGGAAGTGGGGAGCGCGGACGTGGGCGATGGCGTGGCGGCGGGAGCTCTGGTGGCCAGTCCGCTCCCCGCGCCCCGCGCCCCGCTCCCCTCGAACTTCGTCACACGCGCTTCCGCATTCTCGCCGAGAGCACGCCGAGCTGATCGCGGTACTTGGCGACCGTTCGGCGGGCGATCTGGACGCCGGACTCCTTGAGGATGTTGACGATCGCCTGATCCGTGAGCGGATGCTTGGCGTCCTCCTCGGCCACGAGCTTCTCGATCTGCGCCTTGATCCCGCGCGCCGAGACGTCCTCGCCGGCGGTGGTGGAGAGTCCGGAGGAGAAGAAGAACTTGAGCGGCAGCACGCCGCGGGGCGTCTGCACGTACTTCTCGTTCGTCACGCGGCTCACCGTCGACTCGTGCATGTTGATGACTTCGGCCACCTCGCGCAGCGTGAGCGGCTTGAGGTATTGCACGCCCTTCTCGAAGAAGTCGCGCTGCCGGTCGACGATGAAGTTCATCACCTTGAGCATCGTCTGCCGCCGCTGCTCGATCGCCTGGATCATCCAGTTGGCGGAGTTGAGCTTGTTGGAGATGAACTCCTTGTTCTCTCCCTCGAACTTCTTCTTGTCGCGCGCGATCTCCTGGTAGGCTCGGCTCAGCTTGAGTCGCGGCAGGTTCGCGTCGTTCAGGAAAACGTGGTACTTGCTGTCGATCTTGTCGACGATGAGATCGGGGATGATGTAGTTGTCGCCGCTGTCGCTGTACACGAGCCCCGGTTTGGGGTCGAGCTTGGCGATCTCGTCGGCTGCCTTCTGCACGTCCGCCGGGCTGATGGCGAAGCGCTTGGAGATCTCGCTCCAGCGGTGGTTGATCAGCTCGTCGAAGCAGTCCCGCACCAGGCGATAGGGCACCGACTGCTCGAGCCCCGCCTCCTTGAGCTGGAGCAGCAGGCATTCGCGGAGGTCGCGCGCGGCCACACCGGGTGGATCGAGGCTCTGCATGATCGTCAGCATGTCCTCGATCTCCTGCCTCGTGTAGAGCGGCGCATCCTCCACATCGCGGCCCGTCTGCTCGGCGGTCTCCTTCACCAGGTCGTTGATGCTGGTGAGCACGTCGTCGAGCGAGCAGGCGAGGTAGCCATCCTCGTTGATGTTCCCGATGAACTCGTCGGCCAGGAGCACCTGGCGGGGCGAGAGGTCGAGCAGCGTCACCTGGTCACGGAGGTGGTCGCTCAGGTCGCGCGTGTCGACCGTGACGGGCTCGTAGTACTCCTTTTCCTCGTGCTCCTCGGGCCGCCCGCCGGCGTCGAACCCGTTGAGGAGGATCTCCTCCCAGTCGATCTCGTCGGTGGGCTGCTTCTCCTCTTGCTCTCCTTCGGCCTCCGTCGCGTTCTCGTCCTCGTCTTCCTCCTCGGGCTCCACCATCTCCAGGAACGGGTTGTTGAGAAGCTCCTGCTTCAAGTGCTGCTGGAGGTCGAGGAGCGGCATGTACAAGAGATCCATCGCCTGATACAGGCGCGGATTGATCTTGATCTCTTGCCTGAGCTGGGTGCTCTGCGAGATTCCCGTTTTCATGCGATCGACTCCGGCGGATGCGGACCGTTGCCGGAACCGCCATTGGCGGAACCACCATCGGCAAAGCGGGCGCGCAAGCGCGCGGTGAGCGTGGGCCCGAGATAGATCTTGGCCACGGTGTCATCGAACACGAGCTCGCGCACGGTCCCCGACACCTTCACCTGTCCATCGAACATTATGTAGGCTCGGTCCACGATATCCAGAGTTTGCTCCACATTGTGGTCGCTGATCAAGACCCCGATCCCACGGTGACGCAGCCCCGCGACGATCGACTGGATGTCGTGCACGGCGATCGGGTCCACACCCGCGAAGGGCTCGTCCAGCATCATGAATTTCGGTTCCGTCACGAGCGCGCGCGTGATCTCCAGTCGCCGCCGCTCGCCTCCCGAGAGGGAGTACGCCTTGTTCTTCCGCAGGTGCTTGATGGTCAGCTCGTCGAGCAGCTTCTCGAGTCGTTCCCGCCGCTCGGCGGCGGAGAGCGGCATCGTCTCCAGGATCGCCTGGATGTTCTCCTCGACGGTGAGCTTTCGGAAAACCGACGGTTCCTGCGACAAATAGCCGACGCCGAGGCGCGCGCGCCGGTACATCGGCATCTCGGTAATGTCCTTCCGATCGAGCACGATCCGACCTTCCTGCGGCTGGATGAGCCCGACGATCATGTAGAAGGTAGTGGTCTTCCCGGCCCCGTTGGGGCCCAGAAGTCCGACGATCTCCCCCTGTTGCAATCGCAGGGCCACGTCGTTCACGACGCGCCGCCGGCGGTATGTCTTCGTCAACCCGTCCCCCTCCAGGATGCTGCCGCGCGCGCGGGCGGCGCGCGCGATGGCGGTGGGGAGCGACGGGTGCTCGCCAGTGTGCCGCACCACATCGGCGACGCCCACCCGGGACATCTCCGCGCGGTACGGAAGGAACTCTTGCCAATAACGATCGGCAATGCGAAAGGTCGCACCGGCCGTGTTGACCGGAGCGGGAGGGAGCGCGATCAGACCGTCGCTGGCCAGCCGCGGCAGGACCGAGCGGGCGAGGTAATCGCGCACCTCGTCCAGCGAGAGCCGCCCCGCCTCGCGCTCCGCGTCGTGGCCGAGCGCGCGCATCATCTCGAGGTAGTCGTTCCGGTAGTGGATGGCCACTTCGTGGAACGGCACCGATCCGTCGTCGCGCGCCACGGCGAGCATCGCGTACATCGCCAGCCCCATGAAGCGGTCGCCGTGCGAGTACTGCTCGATGAATCGCTCCACCGGCTCGGGAAGACGGCGGTCGATCATGGACGCGTCCCGGGGCGCGACGGTGTGGGCGGAGGCGATGCGGGGCTCGACGAAGGTGTCCCCGGGGGCGTCGCCGCCGGCGTCCGCGGTGCGACCGGCGCCGGCAACGTGTCGGCCGCGGTGCGCGGCGTGAGGTAGGCGCCGCTCGCATTCTCCCGGACCGACACCATGCTCACCTGCTGATCGGCGAAGGCGACGGTGATGGAGCTTCCCACGACGTAGTTGAGCGCCGGCATCGTGTTCACGGTATCGCCCTGCGCCAGGTGATAGTAACTCCGCGCGCTCCCGTTCGCCCTCAGCTCGCGAATGCGCGGCCGCGCGGAGGTGTCCGCGGCCGGCGGCGGCTCGAAGGTCCCGACGATGGTGTCACCCCGCATCCAGTCCCGATCGGTGGTGCGGATGCGCGTCGTGTCCGGCCGACTCTGCGCGTACGCGTCGCGCACCGCGAACACCTGCTGTAGCTGCTGCGCGGGCATGTGCACGTCCATCGAATCGGACACGATGTCGTACGTCGGCGACACGGCCCGCGCGCGCGATCGTCCCCAGGCGAACGCGCGCTGGAGGAGCGCCTTCTCCATCCGGAAATCGAGCGTGTCGGAGGTGAGCGTCATGTCCTCGCTCACGACTCTCCCCGCGCCCTTGGCCAAGACGCGCTCCAGGGCGCGATTGCGCGCGAAGAGATCGATCACCGTTCCGGAGAGCGTGAAGGGGCGCTCCCCGCGGCCCTCGATGATCGGGGCCCTCATGAGCCGCGCCCATTCGCGCCCCTGGTCCATCGCCGCCGAATCGCCCCGAGCGATGACATCGGTACGTGTGATGACCACCCGACCGGACGCGAACGCCAGGCTGTCTCCCTCCATCACCACGGTGTTGGCCACCACCTCGGTGGGCGGCGACGGCTGCCCGGTGACGCTGTCGCGCTGCACCAGATTGATCGTGGGCCGGCCGATGGCCACCAGCCGCGCGCGGGGGCGGACGCGGGGCACCACGCGGAAGTAGTCGGCGGCCGGTCCGCGCATGGTCGTGCCGCTGGGGAGCAGGGCGCGGACGTCCCCCTCCAGGTAGATACGCTCCTCCGGCATGAAGTACGTGAGCCGGGCGGCGTCGAGCGTGGCGCGCGGCTCGGTGTAGTGCACGTTGCCGATCAGGAAGAGGGTGCGCGAATCGCCGTAGTATTCGGCGCTGTCCGACTCGAGGATCATGCTCTGCGCCGGGCACCGCGCCACCACGCCGCCGCCGATGAAGTAGTTGAAGGTACCACTCGTCTGGCGCACCGCGTTGACGCGCGGCTCCGCCCCGGGCGTCCGGGCGAAGTACTGCAGCTCGCAGGTGCCGCCGCCTCCGGGCGCACCCTGCGCCACGAGCGAGCGGGCGCCGGTCAGCGCCAGGATGCTCAGCAGTGCGCCGAGGGCTCTCACGCTCACTGCCCTGGCAGGTTGATCTGTCCGCCTTCGCCGCCGCGCAGCCGGTGCACCTGCACGTTGTCCATGTTCGGATCGGAGGTGAAGCCGATCCCCTCCAGGCGGCGGTTGGGCTCGGTGAGCACGAACGCGCTGTCGCTGGTGATCCGGTCCGTCTGCGGCGAGTACTTGAGCTGCTCCGTCTCCAGACGGCGTCCGTCCACGCTGATCACCACGACGTTCCCCCGCGCCTCGGTGAATCCGGCGCGCGTGGCGTACGTCCCTTCGCGCGACGTCAGCACCGCGCTCTGCTTCCCCGTCTCGTCGAAAAAGGTGGTGCGGACCTTTCGCATCTCGATGCGCGAGTTCTGGTCGAAGAAGAAGGCGGTGTCGGTCTCCAGGCGGGCGCGATTGATCCCCTGATCGGTGAGCATCACGCGGACGCCCCACATGACCTGGTCGGCCGAATCCGCGAGCGGGTTGGCGGGCGCGATCGGCGGCTCGGTGGCTTCATCGCAGCCGAGGACGACGAGCGCCGACGCCAGCGCGCAGAGGGTGAGCACCGCTCTCACACCACGCCCGCGCGCATCAAGTCGTGAAGGTGTACCATCCCGACCATCCGCTCCTCCGCATTCAGTACCGGCATGGCCATGATGCCGTGCCGCTCCATCCTGTATACCACGGCGCTCCCCAGCTCGCTCTCGCGCGCCACCTTCGGGCTCGTGGTCATGATCCGCGAGACGGGCACCGAGAAGACGTCTTCGTCGCGCTCCATGAGCCGCGTGAGGTCGCCGGCGGTGACGACCCCCAGCACTCGCGTCTCGCCGTCCACGACCGCCACCGTGCCGCGTCGCTCGGCCATCAATACCACCGCCTCACGCATCGTCGCCTCGGGACCGAGCATGGGTAAGCGGTCTCGCTCCATCACGTCGGAGACCCGGGTGAGGAGCTTTCTCCCCAGCGACCCTCCAGGGTGGAGACGAGCGAACGCCTCGCTGGTGAATCCCTTCCGCTCGAGGAGCGTCACCGCGAGGGCGTCACCCACCGCCAGCGCCACCGTGGAGCTGGTGGTGGGCGCCAGATCGTGCGGGCACGCCTCCTCGCTCACCCAGGTGTCGAGCACGAGGTCGGCATGTCGTCCGAGCGTCGAGTCCGGCGCGCCGGTGAGGGCGATGGTTGGTACCCCGAGGCGCTTCAACTGCTCCAGCAGCGCGAAGAGCTCGCTCGTCTCTCCGCTCTTGGACAGAAGAATGGCCACGTCGTCCGGACCGACCAGCCCGAGATCGCCGTGCATGCTCTCCACCGGGTGGATGAAGGTGGCGGGCGTGCCCGTGGACGTGAGCGTGGC
This sequence comes from Gemmatimonadaceae bacterium, assembly GCA_035249845.1. Lineage (GTDB taxonomy): Bacteria > Gemmatimonadota > Gemmatimonadetes > Gemmatimonadales > Gemmatimonadaceae > DATFBY01. The sequence continues at coordinate 13,924 of DATFFZ010000133.1, read as the reverse complement.
GGCGATCTTCCTGGCGATGATCCCCGACTTGCCGACGCCGGCGACGATCACCCGACCCTTCGCCCGCGCCAACGTCTCGACCGCGTCGCCGAAGCTGGTACCGAGCCGCCGCTCCGCTTCGGCGATGGCCTCGCGCTCGAGGCGCAGCACCTGTCGTCCGCGCTCGACGAGCGCGCCTCCGTCCCGTCGGTCGGCGGTCATCGCACCAGCTCCGGCGACGCCTTCGAGCGCGACGCCACGTACTCCTCGGTGATCCGCTCCCACTCGCCGCGAGCGCGAAGCAGCAGCTCGGCGAACTCGCGCACCGCGCCGCGCCCCCCGTGACGCTCCAGGCGCAGGTGCGCCGCGTTCCGTATCTCCGTCACCGCGTTGCCGACGGCCACCGGCAGGCCGACCAGGCGGAGGATGGCCAGATCGGGGAAGTCGTCGCCGATGAACGCGGCCTCGTCGGGTGAGACGTCGTGTCGCTCGAGCATCTTCTGGAAGGCGGGGAGCTTGCGCGCCAGCTCGTCCTGCGCGAGGTCGTCGGCGCGCAGCTCCTCGGCGCGGAGCTTCACGCTCTCCGATACGCGGCCGGTGACGATCACGACCTTGATGCCGGCGCTCCGCAGGAGCAGCACGCCCAGCCCATCCTGGATGTCGTAGCGCTTGAACTCCATCCGCTCCCCACCCACATCGCCGATGTAGATGCCGCCGTCGGTGAGGACGCCGTCGACGTCGAGCCCGACGAGCCGAATGCGCAGCGCCACCTCTCGCTCGATCATCGCCGCGCGGCGCTCCACACATCGAGGCATCGCGCCACGAGTGCATCGAGATCAGAGAGCGGGATCATGTTCGGTCCGTCGCTCGGCGCGCTGGCAGGGTCGGGGTGTGTCTCCATGAACAGCCCATCCGCTCCCGCGGCGCACGCCGCCAGCGCGAGCGGTGGAATGAACTCCCTCGCCCCTCCACTGGCTCCACCGACTCCCTTCCCCGGCTGCTGCACGCTGTGCGTGGCATCGAAGACCACCGGCACCCCACACGCTTCGCGCATCCGCATCAGGCTCCGCATGTCGACCACGAGATCGCCGTAACCGAAGAAGGAGCCGCGCTCGGTGAGGAGAAGCGCGGGGAGGGGGGAGCGGGGGGCGGGGAGCGAGGACGAGCTCCCCCGGTGTGCCGTCGCTCCCCGCTCCCCGCTCCCCCCTCCCCGCGCCCTTCTCACTTTCTCCACCGCCCCTCTCATCCCCTCCGGTGCCATCCATTGGCCCTTCTTGATGTTCACCGTGCGCCCGGTCTTGCCGGCGGCCACCAGGAGGTCGGTTTGCCGGCAGAGAAAGGCGGGGATCTGGAGGACGTCGGCTACCTCGGCGGCGGCGGCGCACTGGTCGGGGAGGTGGACATCGGTGAGCACGGGCAGGCCGGTGGCGTTGCGTACGCGCTCGAGCGCGGCGAGGCCGGCTTCGAGGCCGGGGCCGCGAGCCGCGCCGGCGCTGGAGCGATTCGCCTTGTCGAAGCTCGCCTTGTAGATCACCCCACCCGGCAGGCGCTCCGCCAGGCGCGCCAGGTGCTCGCCGACGCGCAGGTTGAGCGCGTCGTCCTCCAGTACGCACGGTCCCGCGATGAGGAACAGCGCTTCCGCGCCGACACTCACGTCAATCGCCGGCGTGCGCGTGAAGCGACGCGTCGTCAGGCGCGCGCCGCGCGTGCTTCGAGCGCACCGACGCGGCCACGAAGCCCGCAAAGAGCGGATGCGGTCGCGTCGGCCGGGACTTGAGCTCGGGGTGGAACTGGCACCCGACGAACCAGGGATGATCGGGGAGCTCGATGATCTCCACCAGCGAGCCGTCGGGCGACACGCCGCTGAGCCGCATCCCGTGCTCGGTGAACATGTCGCGGTAGGCGTTGGAGAACTCGTAGCGGTGGCGATGGCGCTCGCTGATCTCCAGCACGCCGTACATCTCCGCCGTGAGCGAGCCGGGACGCAGCCGCGCCGGGTACGCGCCCAGGCGCATCGTCCCGCCCATGTCGGTCACGTGCTGCTGCGACTCCATGAGCGAGATCACCGGGTTGGCGCACTCGGGCGAGAACTCGCTGGAATGGCTGTCGTCGAGCCCGCACCGGTTGCGCGCGAACTCGATCACCGCCGCCTGCATCCCCAGGCAAATACCGAAGAACGGGAGCCCGCTCTCGCGCGCGAAGCGAATCGCCTCGACCATCCCCTCCACGCCCCGAACGCCGAAGCCGCCGGGGATGAGAAGCCCGTCGTGGGTGCCCAACACTTCCCCCGCCTTCTCACGCGACGTGAAGAGGTCGCTGGAGAGCCAGCGAATGTCCACGCCCACGTCGTTGGCGATCCCGCCATGGATGAGCGCTTCGTGCACGCTCTTGTAGCTGTCCACGAGGTCGGTGTACTTCCCCACCACCGCGATGCGCACGCGCTCGCGCGGCGCGGTGACGCGCTGCACCATCTTGCGCCAGGTGGTCAGGTCGGGGGAGCGGCCGCCCAAGTTCAACCGCCGGACGACGCGCTCGTCGAGCCCCTGCTCGTGGAAGGCGAGCGGGATCTCGTAGATGGTCGGCACGTCGCGGCTCTCGATCACCGAGCCGAACTCGACGTTGCAGAAGAGCGCGATCTTGCGCTTCACCTCCTCCGAGAGCGCCCGCTCGGTGCGGCAGATCAGAATGTCCGGCTGAATTCCGATCTCCATGAGATCGCGCACCGAGTGCTGCGTCGGCTTGGTCTTTACTTCCCCCGAGGCGGCGATGTAGGGCACCAGCGTGAGGTGGATGAAGATCGCGTTCTCGCGCCCGATCTCCTGCCGGAACTGCCGGATCGCCTCCAGGAAGGGCAGCGACTCGATGTCGCCCACGGTGCCGCCGATCTCGACGATCACCACGTCGTTGTCAGGCGCGATGCGCTTCATCGCCGCCTTGATCTCGTCGGTGATGTGCGGGATCACCTGCACCGTGGAGCCGAGGTACTCGCCGCGCCGTTCCTTGGTGATGACGTTGAGGTAGATGCGTCCCGTCGTGACGTTGTTCGCCTGCGAGAGCGAGCGATCGATGAAGCGCTCGTAATGGCCGAGGTCGAGGTCCGTCTCGGCGCCATCATCGGTCACGTACACCTCGCCGTGCTGGAACGGCGACATGGTGCCGGGGTCCACGTTGATGTACGGATCGAACTTCATCATGGTGACCTTGAGCCCGCGCTCCACGAGCAGCCGGCCGAGCGACGCGGCCGCGATCCCCTTCCCCAGCGAGGAGACCACGCCGCCGGTCACGAAGACGAATTTCGTCGTTTGCTGCAAAGTGCTGTTCGCCATCACGCTCGCCCCGAAGTGAGTTCGCCCCAGTGCTCGTTCGCCCAGATCAGGTCCGCCTCCGTGTCGATCCCGCGCGGAGCGGGCTCGTCGATCATCGCCACACCCATCGCCATCCCGGCCGCCAGCGGTCGCAGCTGCTCCAGTCGCTCCACGCGCTCCAGCGGGTGTTGCTCGAGCGACACCCAGCGGCCGAGTGCCTCGCGCTCGTACGCGTAGATCCCGATGTGCTGCCGCACCAGCGTATCGCGCGCACGCGCATCGGCCGCGTCGCGCAGGAACGGAATGGGGGCCCGCGAAAAATACAAGGCCCGCCCATCGTCGGCAGCGACGACTTTCACCACGTTGGGGTCGCCGAGCGCCCCGGCGCTCACCGGTGCCGCGGCGGTGCCGAGCGCGAACCCGCGAGCGTCCACCATGAGCACCGCCCCCGAGAACGCCGCCGCGGCGAGGAAGGGCTCGTCCCCCTGGACGTTGACGATCACATCGTAGCCCGAGTACTCCGCCCGCGCGGCGACCTCGGCCACGCGGTCGGTCCCACTCGCATGGCGGTCGCTGGTGAGGACCGCCTCGGCGCCCGCGGCGCGGGCCGCCTCGATGATCTCGGGGCTGTCGGTGGCGATCACGCAGCGCGACGCGGCATCGAGCAGCGTGCACACGCGCTCCCACACGCGCACGATGAGCGGCGTGCCGGCGAGGAGACGAAGGGGCTTTCGGGGGAGCCGCATCGCACCGAGGCGGGCAGGAATCACCGCCAGCGTGCGCATGGGATGGGTTGGATGGCGTCCCGCGATGCAAAATCCACGCCACCCATGATGCCATCAAAGACGCGAATGCGCAAGCCTTCGCGCAAACGACCGCGCGCGTCGCGCGCTAGCGCATCATCGAGAGACCGTAGACGAACTTCGTCTCGCCCGAGCTCGGATTCACGACCACCTCGACCCGCGCGAACTTGATCGCCACCCGAAGCGCCACGTTCTGCTCGAAGCGCGGCAGCGTGCCGAGTCCGGCGGCGCCGATCATGTGCCGGAGCGACACCACCGGCGGCCCCGCGAGCGGAAGCCGTAGCCGCGTGATCGGCACGTTGTAGCGCGAATCGAAGTAGAGCAGCTGATCGCCGCCGAACTCGAGCAGCTCGAAGGTGGGAAGTGTTCCCTGCCCGCCCAGGTACACGAAGCGCTGCGGCGGAGCGTCGTCACCGACGGTGGCGACGGCGTGCGTCTCGATGTCGAAGCTGTGCGTCCCGAAGGTCGGAAAGTGAAGCGCACCGTCGATGGTGACCTGCGTGAACCCGGCGTCGTTCGGGGCGCGGAAGGCGTGCTCCACCTCCGCCCGAAGCCGCGCGGTGGTCTCCGGCGCCAGCTCCCACTGCCCCGAGGCTCCACCCAGCGCCGAATAGATCCGCCCCCGATTGACCTGCGGATTGGGGCGCGGGATTCCCTCCTCCGGATCGCTCCGCCCCCACAGGCTCCACGGCCCGCCGGCGGCCACCGAATAGGCGAATTCGCCGCGTCCGCCTAACGACAGCTCGTAGTCGGCCGAGTAGAGCTGCCAGAGACGGATGAGTCGCGCCTCGGCGCGATCCGCGCGGAAGTAGTTCCGCCGATCGCTCCCCGCGGCCAGCGTCGCCACCGAGTTCAGGATGTCCCCGAGGATCCAGCTGTCGTTGGTGAACGTCCCACGTCCCGCCCACAGCTCCAGTCGGTCGCTGCGACCCAGCCCGATCCGCGCCGAGAGGGACGGGTCCCACGCGCCGAGGTCGGAGCGGTACGTGACCATCGGGTCGAGGACGACCCGCTCGCCCGACAGGCTCACGCGCGGCCCGAAGGGGATGGAGAGCCCATCCACCCGCGTGTAGGTCGGAACACGCAACCCGTACACCATCGGGAGCGACACCACCGGCAGCTCGTAGTCGCTGGCGCTCCGGTAGTCGAGGTAGAGCACTCCCTCGCGGGCGGTGACGTCGAACTCGGTGTCGAAGAACACCATCGATTCGCCGTCGATCCGGGCCAGCGACGAAGCGTACACGCCCCCGCCGATGGCGATGGCGCGCCCGGTGATGTGCCCGCCCGGCCGCATGAAGAGATCGCCGTTCACCACCACCACGTCCCCCTCCACCCGGCCTTCGACCGCGGCGTGCACCCCGACCACGATCAGCGACGCGGGGATCACCGAATCCCGCGGAAGGATGAGCTTGTCGCGATCGGCCGCGCGCACGGTGACGTGTGGCGTGGCGGCGATCTGCCTGAGCAGGCGCCCCGGCCGCCCGGGCCCGGCATGCCGCACGACGATGTCCGTGGTGGTGACGCCGGGCGTCTGCCCCCACACCTCGCTCCCGAGGACGAGCGCCGAGAGCACCCCGATTCCGGCCAGCAGCCTCAGGAGGCCCGACATGCCTGACGATTGATAAAGTACATTAGCAGGTGTGCTCCGAGCGACGTCCGGGCCGAGCATTCAGGGGCGCGGGTGGAACTGGCGATGTACGCTGCGCAGGTACTCCCGGTCCACGTGCGTGTAGATCTGGGTGGTCGCAATGTCGGCGTGCCCGAGCATTTCCTGGACCGCGCGAAGGTCGGCACCTCCCTCCAGGAGGTGTGTGGCGAAGGAGTGCCGCAGCGTGTGCGGCGTCACCCGCTTTCGCAGCCCGGCCTTGAGCACGTACTTGCGCAGGATCTTCCACGCCCCCATGCGGCTGAGCGGCTGTCCGCGAGCGCTGAGAAAGAGCACCCCCTCGCCGCGCCCCTGCTCCAGCCGTGGGCGAAGCTCGCGGACGTACACCGCCACCGCCCCGATGGCGGTTCGGCCCATGGGCACCAGACGCTCCTTGCTCCCCTTCCCGAAGACGCGCACCAATCCTTCCTCGAACAGCACGTCCCTGGTGCCGAGGGTGATCCACTCCGAGACGCGGAGCCCCGCGCCGTAGGCGAGCTCCAGCAGCGCGCGATCGCGGAAGGCCATCGGCTCGTCGAGGGTGGGCGCGGCCAACAGACGCTCGACCTCCTGTACCGTCAGCACGTCCGGCAGCGTGCGCCATCGCTTGGGCGTATCGAGGCGCTCGCTCGGGTCGCTGACGACGTGACCTTCGGTGAGAAGGAACTTGAAGTATGTCCTCACCGCCGAGACGTTGCGCCGAATCGAGCTGGGCGCGAGCCCGAGGTCCTTGAGGTTGTAGACGTAGTCGCGCAGGAGGCGCGGCGTCGCGTCGCGCGGGGTGGAGGCGCCCTTCACTCGAGCGTACACCGCGAAGCGGCTCACATCGCGGCCGTACGCCGCGGTGGTGTTGAGGGCCGAGCCCCGCTCGAGCGACAGGAAGTCCTGAAAGCCCTCGAGCAGGAAGTCGCGGGCGATCTCCTCGGTGCTCACTCCGATGCTCCGCCGCCGGCCGCGCGTCGCCTCCTCACGACGAGCCAGCCGCCCAGGCCGAGCAGCACCACCACGCCGGCCACCGCGGCCGCCCAGGTCGCCATGCTTCCGACGCGTTGCGTGAGTGCCTCCCAGTCCGCGCCCACGCGAAAGGCGACGTAGGTGATCAGCCCGTACCAGAGCGCCGATGCGGACGCGATCGCCAGCGCCACCGGTAGGGGCGGGACGCGGAACGCTCCGGCGAAAGGGGGGACCACCGCGCGCACGCCCGGCAGGAAGCGACTGAGGAAGATCGCCCCCAGCCCCCAGCGCGCATAGAGCTGCTCGAGCCTCCGCTCCCGCTCCGGACCGCCGAAGCGACGGAGGCGCTTCTGGAGCCAGGTGGTGCCGTACTTCCGTCCCGCCGCGTACACGGCCATCGCGCCGGCCACGTTCCCCAGCCAGGTGGCGAGGAAGGCGCCGAGCACCGGCGCGTCGCCGCGCGCCGCGAGAAAGCTCCCGAAGGCCACGACGCTGTCCGCCGGGAGCGGCGGAAAGATGTTCTCCGCCGCGGCGGTGATGCCCAGGGCGATGAACAGCGCGATCGGCGGGAGGCTGGTGAGCCAGTCGAAGACCTGCTCCACGGTTACTCACCCGCGGCGCGCGCGCCGGCCGGAGAGGCGACGAGCGTGGCGACGGCGATGCAGGCCAACCCTTCGCCGCTCCCGATGAGCCCCATCCCTTCGTTGGTCTTCCCCTTGATGCTCACCGCGCCCGCATCGACTCCCATAGCGGCGCCGAGCGCGCCCCGCATTGCCTCGCGGTGCTGAGCGATCCTGGGCCGTTCGGCGATCACGGCGACGTCGACGTGGGCGACGCGGTAGCCGCGCGCCGTCACTCGCTCCATCGCGGCGCGGAGCATGCCTAACGAGTCACGCCCCTTATTGGCCGGGTCCCGGTCGGAGAACAGCTCTCCGATGTCGCCCGCCCCCGCGGCGCCGAGCACGGCATCGGTCACCGCATGGACCACCGCGTCAGCGTCGGAATGTCCGAGCAACCGCACGTCGCTCGGGATGTCGACACCACCCAACCGCATCGGACCGCCCGGAGTGAAGCGGTGAGAATCGTAGCCGATTCCGACTCGGGGCCCGGTCATCGGGGCTCGGGCAGCGGGACCCGGCCATCTGTCATCGGGACTTGGTGACCGGTCGAGCGCTCGCCTCCACAGCCGGGTCCCGATGCGTCACGCCGCCACCCCGTCCTCGATCGGAATGATCGAGTAATCCTGGCGCCGCCGCGCGGCGATGAAGCCCGCGTCCCGGATCAGCCGCTCCAGCTCGGCCGTGGTCGTCCGATGCGTGGTGTTCGCGGCCGACACGACGTTCTCCTCGATCATCAACGACCCGAAGTCGTTGCAGCCGAAGCGCAGCGCCAGCTGGCCGATCTTCATCCCCATCGTCACCCAGCTCGACTGGAGATTCGGCACGTTGTCGAGCACGATGCGGGCGATGGCGACGGTGCGGAGGTAATCCACCGCGTCGGTCTTGGGCTGGCTCGACATCGTGGGCGTGTTCTCGGGCTGGAGCGGCCAGCAGATGAACGCCGTGAAGCCGCCGGTCCGCGCCTGCACCTCCCGCACGCGCTCGAGATGCTCGAGACGCTCGGCCAGCGTTTCGCCGATCCCGTACATCATCGTCACCGACGTCTTCATCCCCTCCTGGTGCGCGATCTCCATGATCTCCAGCCACCGATCGGCACCCGCCTTCTTCTTCGCCACCAGGTCGCGCACGCGCTGCACCAGGATCTCGCCGCCACCTCCCGGTATCGAGTCGAGTCCCGCCTTCTGGAGCTCGCGGATCACGTCACGCGCGTCCAGCCGGAAGACCTGCGAGAAGAAATCCACCTCGCTCGGGCTGAAGCCGTGGATGTGGATGGGGTGATGGCGCTTGATGTAGCGCATCAGCTCCAGATACCACTCGAAGGGGATGTACGGATTGTGTCCCCCCTGAATCAGGATCTGCACGGCACCGAGCTCTTTCGCCTCGTCGATCTTGGCGCCGATCTGCTCGAACGAGAGCGTGTAGCCTTCGTCGTGCTTGGGTCGCCGGTAGAACGCGCAGAAGCCGCAGTCGGCCACGCACACGTTCGTGTAGTTGATGTTGCGATCGACGATGTAGGTCACGATGCCGCGCGGGTGCCGCTGCTGCCGCACCCGGTCGGCCTCGGCGCCCAGCTGGAGCAGGGGCGCCCGCGTGTAGAAGTCGAGAAGATCGCGCATTGTCGTCAGGCGGCGGGAAGGAAAGAGAGCGAGCCGTTCGGCACCTGCCCCGCCTCCGCCAGCCGGCGGAAGAAGTCGGTCAGACCGGCAAGGTGGGACCAGGACAACCCGTAGTCCAGTCCGGAGAGGAACTCGCCGCACACGCGCTTGGCGATGCCGGTGGCGCCCGCGGCCTGCGATGCCAGCGCGTCGAGGTGCGCCAGCCCCCAGTCGCGCGATTCGATGAGCCGCGCGTGGACGCCCAGCGCGGCCGACACGGGCGTCGTCCGCTGGGCCACCCACACGGCGAAGACGAAGGGGAGCCCGGTCCAGCGCTTCCACTCCTCGCCCAGGTCGTACACGTACGAATAGCGGGGGTGCGCGTCGCCACCACCGTGACGGACATCGCCAAGATGCGTGGCGCCGAGGAGCAGCGCGGCGTCGCCGATCACCAATCGGCCGGCGTGCGGCTCGTCGCGGAAGCGTGACACGTCGCTCAGCTCGGCGTCGCCGGCGGCGAGCTCCGGCGCCGCCCGCCACACGTGCTGGAAGAGGAGCCGCAACAACGCGACGCTGGTCATGGAGCTCCGGGAGAGGAGGACCCGCGCTCCGGTCAGCTCCTCGGCCGGCCGGGTGGAGAAGAGCAGCACGCTCCGAACCGGCCCATCGCAGGAGATGGCCAGATCGGGAAGGAGCAGGTACCGAGATGCCTGACGGGCGTACTCCACGGCGGAGACGACGCTCACGTCCAGCTCTCCGGCCGCCATGCGCGCGTTGAGCGCGCTCGGGACGCCGTCCACCAGCGATCCGCCGAGGGGAACCACGCCACGGTCGATGGCGGCGTACACCGGGTAGCAGTTGATGTACGGGATTCGCCCGACGCGCATGTCAGGCAGCGGCGACGCCGGCGGTGCCGGGAGCGTCGCCATCGAAGGTGCGCAGCACGGTGTAGAGCGCGTCACGCTCCACCGGCACCTTGCCGGCGCCGCGGATGAGCTCGAGCACGTCGTCCAGCGTCATCCCCTGGGCGGTGCGCGCGCCCGCCTCGTGGTAGATCTTCTCGCGCACCACCGTCCCCTCGAGGTCGTTCACCCCGAAGTGCAGCGCCACCTGCGAGAGGAACGGCGTGACCATGATCCAGTGGCTCTTGATGTGCGCGATGTTGTCCAGGAAGAGCCGCCCCACGGCGAGATTGCGCAGGTCGTCGTAGCCGGTGGTGGCGGTCCCGGTGCGGCCGAGCGTCTCACCCAGCTCGTTGTTGTCGGGGTGATAGGCGAGCGGGATGTAGGTGAGGAAGCCTCCCGTCTCGTCCTGCAGCTCGCGCAGCATCGCCAGGTGCTCGATCCGGTCGTCGATCGTCTCCACGTGCCCGTACAGCATGGTGCAGTTGGAGCGGATCCCCAGCGCGTGGGCCTTCCGATGGACGTCGATCCAGTCCTCGGCGGCCAGCTTCTTCTCGGCAATGGTCGCGCGCACGCCGCGCCCGAACACCTCGGCGCCGCCCCCGGGGAGGGTGTCGAGCCCGGCCTCGCGCAGCCGGAGCAGCACGTCCTCCACCGACATCTTCTCGATACGCGCGATGTGCGCGATCTCCACCGCGGTGAGCGCTTTGATGTGCACGTGCGGAAAGCGCTCCTTGAGCCCGCGGAACATCTCGCTGTAGTACGCGAGCCCCGCCTGCATGTCGAGCCCGCCCACGATGTGGAACTCGCGGACGTAGTCGTTGGCGGCGGCTTCCGCGAACGCCTGCTCCATCGTGTACCGGTAGGCGCCCTCTTCCTTGGGAAGGCGCGCGTACGAGCAGAAGACGCAGGTCTTCCGCAGGATGCAAACGTTGGTGGGGTTGATGTGCTGGTTGGCCGCGAAGAACACGCGGTCGCCGTGACGCGCGCGGTTGGCGGCATCGGCCAGCGCGCCGACGCTCAACAAATCCGGTGTGTGAAAGAGCGTGGCCGCGTCGGCGTGGTCGAGCCGGTCGCCGCGCGTCACCTTTTCGGCGATCGGCCGGAGGGCGGGATCGCTGACGCTGGCGGGGTCGATTCCGGCCACGGTGATAGGCATCGCTAACCCTCGAAGCGCTTCACGGCGAGCGACACGTTGTGGCCGCCGAAGCCGAAGCTGTTCGACAGGGCGACGGTGACCTCGCGCTCCACCAGGCGGTTCGGCGTGTAGTTCAGGTCGCACTCCGGATCGGGGTGCTGATAGTTGATGGTGGGCGGAATCTTCCCGTCCCGAACCGCCAGCGTGCTGACGACGAACTCCGCCGCGCCCGCGGCACCGAGCATGTGGCCGGTGCTGGATTTGGTGGACGACACGTTGATCTTCGTCGCCTCGTCGCCGAAGACCGCCTTGATCGCCTTCGTCTCGTTCACGTCGTTGGCGGGGGTGGACGTGCCGTGCGCGTTCACGTACTGCACGTCGCGCGGCGTGAGTCCGGCGTCCTCGATGGCGCGGCGCATGGCGCGCTGCGCCCCCTCCCCTTCCGGTGCCGGCGCGGTGAGGTGGTAGGCGTCCGCGGTCATGCCGTAACCGGCCACCTCGGCGTAGATCCGGGCCCCGCGCCGGACCGCGTGCTCCAACTCCTCGAGGATCACCACCCCCGAGCCTTCACCCATGACGAAGCCGTCGCGCGTGGCGTCGAAGGGGCGCGACGCGCTCTCCGGCGAGTCGTTCCGCTCCGAGAGCGCGCGCATGTTGGCGAACCCGCCGATCGCCATCGGCGTCACCGTCGCCTCGGCGCCGCCGGTGATCATGATGTCCGCGTCACCGTACTGGATGGCGCGGAAGGCATCGCCGATCGCATGCGCGCTCGACGCGCAGGCCGACACCGTGGCGTAGTTCGGTCCCCTGGCGTTGAAGCGCATGGACACCATGCCGGCCGCGATGTCGGCAATGAACATGGGAATGAAGAACGGAGAGATCTTCGACGGCCCGCGCTCGCGATAGACGTCGTGCTGCTCCTCGAAGCTCTTGAGGCCGCCGATCCCGCTCCCGATGATGACGCCGGTGCGAACCGGATCGTAGCCGGCGCCGTTGTTGAAGCCGGCGTCCTCCATCGCCTGCACGGCGCTGGCGATGGCGTACTGGGTGTACATGTCCGAGCGCTTCGCTTCCTTGCGATCCATGTACTTGGCCGGATCGAAGCCCTTCACCTCGGCCGCGAAGCGCACGGGGAATTGCGCCGCGTCGAACTTGGTGATGTTGGCCGCGCCCGACTGCCCATCCAGGAGCGCGCGCCAGGTCGTCGCCACGTCGTTCCCGACCGGCGTCACGACACCGAGCCCGGTGACGACGACCCTGCGTTTGCTCACGCGGCGCTCTTCTGCTTGAGATAGTTCAGCGCATCACCCACGGTGCGCAGCTTCTCGGCATCCTCGTCGGGGATGTCGATGTTGAACTCCTTCTCGAACTCCATGACCAACTCCACCGTATCGAGGCTGTCGGCGCCGAGGTCTTCCATGAAGCTCGCGTCGTCGGTCAGCTTCTCGCGCTCGACGCCCAGCTCCCGGGCAATGATTTCCTTTACCTTCTCCTCGAGATCAGCCATGGATTCGTCCCTCTGATGTGAAAGAGTGTTCCCGGCGCCGGAGCGCCGCCACGCTACTGAGAAAGCTACATCACCATACCGCCGTCCACCACGAACACCTGGCCCGTGATGTACGACGCGTGCTCGGACGCGAGAAACGCCACCATGGATGCGACGTCGCTCGGCGCGCCCAGACGTTCCAGCGGAATCTGCGCCGTGAGCGCGCCGCGCGCCTCCGCCGGAAGCTTCGCCGTCATGTCCGTTTCGATGAAGCCCGGAGCGATGGCGTTGGCGAGAACGTTCCGCGACGCCAGCTCCTTGGCCACCGACTTGGTGAGGCCGATGAGCCCGGCCTTGCTGGCCGCGTAGTTTGCCTGCCCTTTGTTGCCGATCAGCCCCACCACGCTGGTGATGTTGATGATCCGCCCCCAGCGCCGCTTCATCATCCCGCGGGCCGCCGAGCGGATGGTCACGAACGCGCCGCGCAGGTTGGCGTCGATCACCGCGTTCCAGTCCTCATCCTTGAGTCGCACCAGGATGTTGTCGCGGGTGAGCCCGGCGTTGTTGACCAGAATGTCCACCGCGCCGAAGGAGCTCTCCACGCTCTCCACCATCTTCTGTGCCTGCGCGGTGTCGGCCAGGTCGGCGCCGAATCCGCGCACCCCCTCGCCGAGCTCTCCCGCGGTCGCCTCGGCGCGAGCGGCGTCGCGTCCCACGACGGCCACCTTGGCGCCGCAGTCGAGAAGCGTGCGCGCGATCTCGCGTCCTATGCCGCGCGTGCCGCCCGTGACGAGCGCCGTGCGCCCAGCGAGGTCGATCCGCATCAGGACACCGTGCGCAGCAGCTGCTCGACGTCGGCCGCGGTGCCGCACGCCATGGTCTTCACGTCGCGGGCGATGCGCTTCACCAGCCCACGCAGGACCTCGCCAGGACCCATCTCCACCCAGAGGGCATCCGGATGCGCGTCGGCCATGGCCTGCACCTGCATGGCCCACCGCACCGGACTGGTGAGCTGCCTGACGAGCTGGGTCCGCGCCGTGCGCGCGTCGCTCACCGGAGCGGCCGACACGTTCGACCACACCGCGAAGGCGGGATCGTGCATGACGGTGGTGTCGAGCTCCCGGCGGAGTCCGTCGGCGGCGACCTCCATCAGCGGCGAGTGAAAGGCGCCGCTCACCGGGAGGGGGACGACGCGCTTGGCGCCCGCCTCCTTCGCCAGCGCGGAGGCCCGCTCCACCGCCGCCACGTCGCCCGAGATCACCAGCTGCAGGGGGTCGTTGTAGTTGGCCGGCACCACGACGCTGCCGTTGCTCGACGCGCGGCGGCACACGTCCTCCACGGCACGCTCCTCCAATCCGAGGACCGCGGCCATGGTGCCAGGCCGGTCGTCGCCGCTTCGCTTCATGAGCTCGCCGCGCGTGCGCACCACGCGCAGCGCGGCGGCCAGATCGAAGGTGCCTGACGCGTGATAGGCCGTGAACTCCCCCAGCGAGTGAC